>CAZCOO010000194.1:0-5324 GCA_964500395.1 uncultured Verrucomicrobiota bacterium | reverse complement strand
CTCTTCGGCTGCCTGTTTATCGTCTACTTTTCCAAGGGCTTCACCGCCCTGGATACGATCGACTTCTGGATGGCCAACTTCTTCATCTTCATCATGGCCACGATGCAGGCGATCCTCTTCGGCTGGGTCATGGGCGTGGACAAGGGATTCGCCGAACTCGAGCGGGGCGCGGAAATCAGACTTCCCCGCATCTTGAAGATCGTCATCAAGTACGTCTCCCCCCTGTACCTGCTGACGGTCTTCGGTATCTGGTGCTACCAGAAGCTGCCGGGCCGGGTCGATGCCATTATCAACCCGTCAGATGAGGGCCCGCCGGTGGTGCTGATGTCGATCGGGGTCATCCTGCTGATTGCGGCGTTTTTTGTCCTGCTGGTCACGGTCGCCAACAAGCGATGGGATGTCGAGGAGGTGGATGTATGACCCTGACGGGATGGATTTTTATGATCGCGGGCGTCGGCGGCATGACGACCCTGCTGCTGTTCTGTGTCTACAAGGTGGTCTCGACCCCGGGCTCCACCGAACACCTGCACAGCCAGGTGGATATCGACACGCACGATACCGAAGACTGAGATCGACTCAGTTGCGGTGTCGGTACGTAATGCGCCCTTTGTTCAGGTCGTAGGGGGACATCTCCACGCTCACACGATCCCCCGCCGTAATGCGGATGAAGTGCTTGCGCATCTTGCCCGAAATATGGGCGAGGATCTCGTGCCCGTTCTCCAGCTTCACCCGATACATGGTCGCGGGCAGAACCTTGGAGACGGTTCCCTCCACCTGAATCACATCGTCTTTCTCTTCGGCAGCCATACGTCGTCTCTCTTCCTTTTCCGTGCATCCCTGTACAAAGAGGAGATAAAATAGGGGACTGCCCACCGGAATTGCAAGCCACATCCTTCTTTTTGACCGCAGGAAGGCAAACGGCGGAACCACGGTGGACCTCTGTTTGTTCGTGGTGTACACTGATCCGCTGTCTGGGAAGGTATAGATTCATGATCTCTTGTTCGCATATCCGGTTGGGGGCTGCGGCCCTGGTGGTCCGGCTTCTCGTCCTGGCGTCCCTCTTCGGCCCGGCTCCGGAAGGGATGGCCGAGGACGAGTCAACGCGGGAGGCCTATGTCATTCCCATCGAGGGGCCGATCGAAAAATCCCTCCTCTATGTTTTCCGTCGCGGCCTCCAGGAAGCGGAACGCCACGAGGCCGACGCGGTCATTTTTGACATGGATACGCCCGGGGGCGCGGTGAACGTCACCGAGGAGATCATCCAGCTCATCCGCGACATTGAAACCCCGACCTACACCTTTGTCCGGGCCAACGCCATCTCCGCCGGCGCCATCATTTCCCTCGCCACCGATTACATCTATATGACCCCGGGCAGCAAAATCGGAGACGCCATGCCCATCATGATGGCTCCCGGCGGGGGCGCGCAGTCCCCGGGCGAAGACCAGCAGGAAAAAATGGTGTCCTATGTCGACAGCCTCGTGCGCGGCGTCGCCCAGCAGACCGGCCGGGACGAAGATCTCGCCTCGGCCATGGTGCGCCGGGAACTCGAATACAAGATCGGAGACGAGGTGATCTGCCCCGAAGGTCAGCTTCTCACCCTGACAGACCAGGAAGCGGCCAAGGTCTACACCATCGACGGCGAGGAGCGTCCCCTGCTCTCGGAGGGCACGGTGGAGGATTTCGATGCATTCCTCGGGGAGATCGGCCTGGCCGACGCCACCATTCACCGGCTGGAAATCACCGGGGCCGAACGCCTGGCCCGGTTTATCAGCATGATTGCCCCGTTTCTGCTGACGATCGGCTTTCTGGCTCTCTACCTGGAGTTTCAGACGCCCGGCTTCGGGGCCGGCGCCGCGGTGGGGATTGCCTGCCTGGCGCTGTTCTTCCTCGGCCATCACATCGCCGGGCTCGCGGGGATGGAGGAGATCCTCATTTTCATCCTGGGGGTCGCCCTCCTCGTCGTGGAACTTCTCTTTGTGCCCGGCTTCGGGTTTATCGGCATGATCGGGATTCTCCTGATGTTTTACGGGTTGCTCATGGGCATGGTGGAAAACCTCCCCGAACGGAACATCGTACAAACCCTTCCGGAGCTGCAGATCCCCTTCATGACGGTTCTCGGCAGCTTCGTGGCGGCGGGGGTCCTGGCCATTGCCGTCGGGCGGCACCTGCCCAAGAGCCGGGCCTTCCATCGCCTCGTGCTCGATTCATCCACCAGCCGGGATGAGGGCTTCCAGGCGGCCGCAGAGGACACCTCGCCGCTGGTCGGCGAGGAGGGCGTCGCCACGAGCGACCTCCACCCGTCCGGATCCGGCCGCTTCGGAGATCGCTATCTCGACATCATCAGCCGTGGAGAGTATGTAAAACGCGGCACGCCGATCCGCATTGCCGAAGCGCACGGCAATCGGCTGGTCGTGGAACCCGTTGACACCCCGTCGGAGGAGCCCCCCCACACATGACCCAACCCGTACAATGGTACATCATCATGCTGCTCGCCGGGCTTCTGCTGCTGGCCGCCGAAGTCGTGGTCCCGGGCGGTGTCCTGGGGACGTTTGGCGCCCTGGCCCTGATCGGCGCCATCGCAACCGGGTTTGTCGCGTTCGGCGCCGACTGGGGAACGGTGTCCGCCATTCTCATTCTGGGCGCCGCCGGGGCCAGTCTCGTCCTGTGGATGAAATACCTCCCCCGCACCCCCATGGGACGCGTGCTGACCCTGAGCAATGACGCCTCCCTCTTCAAGGCGACCAACGACTACCAGGACCTCGAAGGCAAAGAAGGGGTCGCGGTAACGCGCCTGGGCCCCGGCGGCATCGCGAAAATCGAGGGCAAGCGCATGGATGTGGTGACGGAGGGTCGCTGGATCCGGGCCGGGGCCCCGGTCGTCGTCCGCAAGGTGTCCGGCAATGTGATCACGGTTCGCGAGGTCGAGTCCGCTTCCGATGATGTGTAGAAGCCCCTATGATCGCCCTCGGTCCCCTGCCGGTCGCTCCGCGCGTTCGTGTCTCGGTTTGTTCTCCCTCCTTCTACTGCTGGCCGGCGCCCCGTGTGCCGACGCCATCCTGTGGGTACAGACCAACACCTTCCGCCTGGCCGAAGGCGAGGCCCTCCGGGAGGAAGCCTGGATGATGACCGCCGGGGATGTCGCCCTGGACGGCCGCGTGGAACGCGAACTCTTTCTCTACAGCGGCGGGACGGTCACCCTCCGGGGCACGGCCTCGGATGATGTATGGGTGGCCGGTCACGGGGTCCGCCTCACCGGCAGCGTCTCGAACCACCTCCGCGCCGCGGGGATGAGTTCGGTCATCGTCGCCGGATCCGTCGGCGACGGCTTTCTCGGCCTGGCCCCGACGGTCAAGATCGATACCGGGGCGGTGGTGCAGGCGGATGCCGTGGCCGCCGGGGAGCACGTCCTGTTTGAGGGCCGGGTGGGCGGCGATGCCCGGATCATGGCCGGCAAGGCCACCGTCGGCGGGCGGATCGGCGGCACGCTCCATGTCCAGGCGGCCGATATCGTGGTATTGCCCGGCACGGTCATCGAGGGCGACCTCGTCTACCGCGGGGACCGGGAATTGATTCTCGACCGCAGCGTGGATCTCCGGGGCGAGCAGATCCGCCGCAAGGATCCGCCTCCCGCCTTCTCGGGGTACCTCCTGCCGGTATTCTTCCTCTTCAACGCCTTCCTGTTCGGGGTGCTGCAGATCGTCCTCTTCCCCGGTCCCACGGTACGGGCGGCCGCGCTGGTGCAGCAGCAACCCTGGCGGGTGACGCTCGTCGGCATTGCCCTGGGCGCCATCCTCGGGGTCGCCGTTCTTCTCGCCATGCTGCTCGGATTGACGCTGATGCTGGGCGCCGTCCTCGCCATGGCCGGGGGCCTTCTGCTGTATGCGGGCCGCACCACGATCGGGCTGGTCCTGGGCTCGCTCATCTGGCGGCGCACGTTTACCGAGCCCCCCCGCCCCACGGTCGGCACCCTGGGAACCGGTCTTCTTTTCCTGTATTTGTTCATGGAAGCCCCGCTACTCGGTGGTATAGTCTGGCTCCTGAGCGCATCGGCGGGTGCGGGCGCTGTGGCCCTCGCATTCTGGCAAGCCCATGGCCGGGGCCGCCACTCGCCCCCGTCCGACAGCCCTTCTGACAATCGAGTTTCTCGGGACCCATCACGAGACAGGAGACCAACAACATGAATGCATTTCTCTACATCCTCGCGATCCTGGCCGCCATTTTCATCCTGGTCCTGGTCGGGCTGTTTTTTTCCTTCATCGGCATCTGGATCCGCGCCCTCACCTCCGGCGCCCGGGTCACCCTCTTTAACCTGATCGCCATGAAACTGCGGCGGGTGCGGCCGGCGACCATCGTCGATGCCCGGATCCGCCTGGTGAAGGCGGGCCTTCAGCTCAGCACCGACCTGCTGGAAGCACACTTCCTGGCCGGGGGCGACGTGATCAATGTCGTGCAGGCCCTCATCGCCGCCGACAAGGCGAACATCGACCTGTCCTTCCAGCGTGCGGCCGCCATCGACCTCGCCGGCCGCGATGTCTTCGATGCCGTCAGCACCAGCGTCAACCCCAAGGTCATCGACTGCCCCGACCCCGCCAAGGGCCGGGACATGCTCGACGCCGTGGCCAAGGACGGCATCCGCCTGCTGGTCAAAGCCCGCGTGACCGTCCGCGCCAACCTGGACCGGCTGGTGGGCGGGGCCACCGAGGACACCATTATCGCCCGCGTCGGGCAGGGCATCGTCAGTGCCATCGGATCATCCCCCACCTACAAAGACGTGCTGGAGAACCCGGACGAAATCAGTCGCCGCGTACTCGAAAGCGGGCTCGATGCCCAGACCGCATTCGAAATTGTCTCCATCGACATTGCCGACGTGAGCGTGGCGGGGGTCAGCGGCGCCCGCGAAGTGGCCAACGTCGGAGCCCTGCTGGAAACCGAGCGGGCCGAAGCCGATAAAAACATGCGCCAGGCCGAAGCCGAGGGCCGCCGCGCCATGGCCGTCGCCGCCGAGCAGGAGATGCGCGCCAAGGTGCAGGAAAAACAGGCCTCCGTGATCGAGGCCCAGGCCAAAGTGCCCCTGGCCATCGCCGAAGCCTTCAAGAGCGGACAGCTCGGCGTGATGGATTTCTACCGCATGCAGAATATCCTCGCCGACACCACCCTCCGGGAAAGCCTCTCCCGGGATGAAGAGCACGACGGCGGAACCGAGCCGCAAAGCTGATGACAAAGTGTTCATTCCCGGCCGGGTGCGGAGACGCGCCCGGCCGGGATGGAGATCGTGATGCAGATGCTCGGGCAAATTGATATCGAAGCGCTGTTCTGGCTCCTCC
>CAZCOO010000193.1:0-5325 GCA_964500395.1 uncultured Verrucomicrobiota bacterium | reverse complement strand
GGCCCAGACTCCACACAACAAGCCCGGCCTCACCGCCATGCGGACGGCGGGATTGCGACGAATTCCAGCGATACAGTCCACCCCCCCCTATCCCGCCGGCTTCAGCGCGCTCGGGCCCGAGTCGCCGGCGTTATCCCTGGTTCCGGGCCGCAGCCTTCCGGGCACGCTGCAGGTATTCCAGGGAGGTCTCCGCCTGGCGCACCCAGTCACTCTCCGGATGAGCCGCGATGAAATCCTCGTACACGACGCGGGCTTCATCAAACCGCTGCATCTGCTCCAGGCACCGCGCCTGACCAAACACCGCCATGGGGCGCAGGTAGTGAGTCTCATAGGCATCCAGAAACTCCGTGTAGGCCTCCAGCGCCTGGGGGAGCTGGTTCAGCGCCTCCAGACTGCTCGCCCGGCCCAGTTCGGCCCCCGGCACCATAATGTGTTCCGGATGTTCGTCGATAAACGCCTTGTAGTGACGCAGGGCCTCTTCCGGCTGTCCGGTATGGAACAGCTCCTGGGCGAGGGCCAGCCGGGCCAGCGGGGCTACGCTGCTGTCGGGATAGTCGTTGACTACAGCCTGCAGATCCTCCGCCGACTGGGCCGTGGCATACGTGCGCGCCGCCTGCTGCGATTTGTTGGCGGAATACTGGCGATAGCCCCACACCGCCAGAAACGCCACCAGCGCGGCGGCCACACCGATGAGGATGGGCTGGCTGTATTCACGCAGCTTCTGCAGAACTTCCTGTACTTCATCCGGATGGTGAGCCTCGGCCGCAGCCTGCGGCTCCTCCGGTTGTTTCTCTTTCGCCATAGTGGTCACCTTCTCCTGCGCGTCGGTCTGATGAAAAGCTCAAAGCGGCACAGTGTGGCGCGCCGCCGCACGATTGACAAGCCCGGATGCGCCGGGCCGGCGCTCCGCAGGCCCTCCCTTCGCAACCGGATGGGTACCCCCGCCCGCGGTCATACCCCGGGGGGCTCCGGTCAGTCGCCCCCGCCCTGCTCTCGATAGAGGGACAGCACCTGATCCGTCACGTCCTCCGGAGCTCGACCATCCGTAGCCACGTGGAGCGGGACGGCATCGTAGGCGGGTTTTCGCTCTGCGAGGAGTTCCTCGAGACGGCGGCGCGGGTCGGGCGCAGCCAGCAAAGGCCGGTTCGCATCATGGCGAAGACGGTCCCACAGCGTATCGGCCGAAGCAGTCAGGCAAATGAGCACACCCGTGGCGGAGAGCGCAGCCACGTTGTCCGGATCGAGGATAGCCCCGCCCCCGACCGCAATCACCCGGCCCGCCCGGGCCGCCAGCTCGGCCACCACCGCCCGTTCCAGCCGGCGGAATTCCGGTTCCCCATCCTCCGCAAATATCGAGGGGATCGATTTGCCTGCGCGGCGGATAATTTCGGTGTCGCTGTCGTGGAAGGATCGCGCCAGCCGGTCCGCCGCAAGCCGGCCGACATGGCTCTTGCCGGTTCCCATGAAACCGGTCAATACCAGGTTGGGGGGTAGTACTGCGTCCGACATAAAACCCGTCCTTGTCACCTACACCGGTGGACCGGCCACCCATTGCAGATAGGCCTCCACCAGCCGGTCTCCTCCCAGCATCCAGATTTGCGCGCCGAGCGCGAGAAACGGTCCGTACGGGATCTTGCTCTGCCACTCCCGCCCGCCGAATGCGATCAGGGCCAGCCCGATCACGGACCCCGCCAGCGAGGACACCACCACCGTAAACAGAACGCCGGGCCACCCGGTCAGGGCCCCGACCGCCGCCAACAGCTTCACATCGCCGAAGCCCATGGCGTCTTTGCGAAAGATCAACCGGCCGATGACCGCCACCAGCCACAGGAGAACCCAGCCGGTGACCGCCCCGATGGCGGAGGCCTTGAGCGCGGGGACCGCCCCCTCCGCCCCGTGGAGGGCCGGCGCCAGAGCACTCGCCGCCAGGCCGAAGGCAATGCCGCCGAGCGTAATGCGGTCGGGGAGGATGTAATGCTTGAGGTCGATCCCCGTGCCCACCAGGAGGCCCGCGGTCGCGACCATGTAGACCGCCGTCACCGGAGTCCACCCGAACCGGTTCCAGAGAAGCCAGAACAGAACCGCCGCGGCGAGTTCCACGACGGGGTATTGCACGGAGATCCGGGCGCGGCACTGCCGGCAGCGGCCGCCCAGCAGCAGGTAACTGAGAATCGGGATGTTGTCCCGCCAGCCGAGGGGGGCCCGACAGGAGGGGCACCGCGAGCCGGGAAAGGCAATCGACTCATCGGCCGGGATGCGGACAATGCACACGTTCAGGAAACTGCCGACGCACGCCCCGGCGAGCAGGACAAACAGGTCCATCCACCACCCCGCCGCTGCAACAACCTCCGCCATTACCCCTCGCGCCCCTGCTGCAGAGCGGAACGCATGGCTTCCAGATCGGCCGTTTCGCCGGTCCAGTGCTCAAAAGACACCGCCCCCTGGTGCAGCAGCATGCCGAGCCCGTCTGCCACCTGCGCGCCGGCGGCTTCGGCATCCTGCAGGAACCGGGTGCCCCCCGCCCGGTAGATCATATCGACCACGGTCTGGCCGGTGTGAAACACCTCGGCCGGGACCGGGGAGGCATCCCCCTCCTTGAGCCCGAGCGATGTGCCCTGGAGGACCACGTCGGCCCGGCTGACGGCGTGAACAGCGCCCTCCTCGCCGGATACGGCCGAGGCGGAAAGAGTCGGCGCGGCCTTGTGAATCTCCTCCACAAGGTCGACGGCCTTTTGCTCCGTCCGGTTGACGATGATCAACTCCGCCGGCTCTTCGGTCACGAGCGTCAAGGCCACCGCCCGGGCGGCGCCCCCGGCGCCGATCACGGCCACACGTGCGCCCCGGAGGTCCTCGTCAAAGGCCTCCCGGTATGCGCGCAAAAAGCCCACACCGTCGGTACAATAGCCCACCCGCCGCCCGTCGGGGCCGAAGGCGACCGTATTGACGGACCCGAGGCGCTCCGCCTCCGCATCCAATGCATCCATATGCTCCCGGGCCGTTTCCTTCAGCGGCACCGTGAGATTGGCCCCGCGAAACCGGAGCCGGCTGAGCGCATCCAACACCTCGCCCAGCCGGTCCGCTCCCACGTCAAAGGCGAGATACACCGCATCCCGGCCCAGCGACCGGAAGGAGGCATTGTGCATGCAGGGCGAAAGCGAGTGCCCGATGGGGTGGCCGAGGACGGCGTAAAGCTCCGTCCGGTCACTGATGCGCGGCCATGCGGCTGGATCCGGGGTCTGCATGGTTCAGGGGCTCGTCCGTTTGCGGGCCGTCTGGTTCGCCGTCTTCCTGCCCGTCTTTTTCGCCGAGGCCTTCTTGCGGGTCGTCCCCGCGGCGGGTTTCGTGCCCGCCCGCCGCGCGGTCTTTTTGCGGGAGGCCGCGCGGGGCGAACTCCGCTTCTGCGCGGTCTGGCGGCGGCCCACCAGGAATCGGTTCAGCGCGTTGAGGTATGCTTTGACCGAGGCCTCCACGATGTCGGTACTGGAGGCCTTGCCGTTGACCACCTCCCCCTCGAACTCCACCCGCACGCTCACTTCGCCCAGGGCGTCCTTGCCCTGGGTGATGGCCTGCAGCCCGAAGTCCAGCAACCGCCCGGAAACGCCGGAAATACGGTCCACACAGTTCAGCGCCGCATCGATCGGTCCGTCGCCGCAGGCGGCATCGCGCGTGACCTCCTCGGCCCGCTTCAACTTCACCGTGGCCGTGGGGTCGGTGCTGGAGCCGGTCGACACATGCAGGTATTCCAGGGTAAAGACCTCCGGCACGGTAAAGACCTGCTCCTGCAGGATGGCGATGATGTCGTCGTCGTATACGGCCTTCTTCTTGTCGGCCAGTTCGATAAAGCTCTCGTACGCGCGGTCGAGTTCCTCCTGCCCCAGGCTGAAGCCCAGCTTGCGCAGGTGGTTGTCGAACGCATGATGCCCCGAATGCTTGCCCAGCACCAGGTCGGTGCCGGAGATCCCCACGTCTTCGGGCTTCATGATCTCGTACGTCGTCCGGTGCTTCAGCATGCCGTCCTGGTGAATGCCGGATTCGTGGGCAAAGGCATTGGCCCCCACGATCGCTTTATTGCGCTGCACCACCAGGCCGGTCAACTGGCTGACCATGCGGCTGCTGCGGAAGATCTCCCGGGTCTTGATTCCCGTCTCGATCCCGAAGGAATCCGCCCGGGTTCGCAGCGCCATGGCCACTTCCTCCAGCGAGCAGTTGCCGGCGCGCTCCCCGATGCCGTTGATGGTGCACTCGACCCCGCGGGCGCCGTTGCGCACCGCCGCCAGGGAATTCGCGACGGCCAGGCCCAGGTCATTGTGGCAATGCACGTGGACGGTCACATCTTCGATCCCGTCGACCCGCTCGAACAGCTCGCCGATCAACGCACCGAACTCTTCGGGCACGGCGTATCCGACGGTGTCCGGGATATTGATGGTGGTCGCCCCGGCATCGATGGCCGCCTGCACCACCTCGGCCAGGAAATCCGGCTCGGTCCGGGACGCGTCCTCCGGGCTGAACTGGACGTCGTCGACGAAGGTTTTCGCATACTTCACCCCGGCGACCGATTGCTTCAGGATCTCGTCCTTGGCCTTCTTCAGCTTGTACTGCCGGTGAATGGCGGAGGTGGCCAGAAAGACGTGTATACGGCCGCGTTTGCCGGCCGGGGCGACGGCCTCGGCCGCGCGTTCAATATCCTTGTTCATGCAGCGCGCCAGGCCGCAAATACTCGGACCCTTCACCTCTTCGGCTACACGGCGTACGGCCTCGAAATCACCCGGCGAGGCGATGGGAAACCCCGCTTCGATAATATCGACGTTCAGCCGGGCGAGTTGCCGGGCAACCTCCAGTTTTTCGCGCAGGCGCAGACTGGCCCCGGGGCACTGTTCCCCGTCGCGCAACGTGGTATCAAAAATGACGACTCGATCTTGTTTCTTTGCACTCATGGTTCCGTTCTCCATTGGCCCGCCGGAAGAGGCAGGTGAGTTTGCTTGGTTCTGATTCCATTGACAAGGCCCAAACCGGAACCGGCGACGGCGGACACAAAAAAACCCACCGCCGGGCGGTGGGTTTGGAGATAAAAGGAAATTCGTCCTCTTCGATCTCTATAGCGGCAGACCCACCGCGCCGGTTCCAAGACCGGATAGGCGTAGGACGAGCCCGCGAAGGGCGCGGGTCTGCTGAATGGGCATGTGAGCCAGTGAGATCATGGCGGAACAATAGAGCGGCCCCAGCCGATTGTCAATCCTCCGGCGTCCGACCCCGGCGGGAAGCCGGTCCTACAATGCGGTCAACCAGACGTTGTAGGACACGCTTCCCTCGAAGAGGGAGCGTGTG
>CAZCOO010000192.1:0-5336 GCA_964500395.1 uncultured Verrucomicrobiota bacterium | reverse complement strand
CATTTTCTTTCGATTTCGATAGCGATCCCGATAGCGATTTCGATTATCCCAAGGTTGAAACCTACCGCATATCCTTCACATTGGATAGGCGGAAATAACCGCTGAACGAGCACGCTCTGATCCCATGCAACTTTCTTCCAGCCAAAATTCCCGCCGGCGCACGGGCGTCGGCATCGACGGATGCCGGGGCGGATGGATCGGGGTCTGGCTGTATCCGCGGCGCCCTCCCGCGTGGCGAACGGCGCGACGATTTGCAGACCTCCATGCATTCGGCCCCGCCCGATCGGCCCGCAAGCTGGTCGATATGCCCGTCGGGCTTCTCGATGGACCCGGCGACCGCGACTGCGACCGGATGGCCCGGCGCCTCCTGGGCGGCTCCCGGGCGAGCAGCATCTTTTCCCCGCCGGTGCGGCCGGCGCTGTCCGCGCACACCCATCCGGAAGCAAATCGCCGCAACAGGGAGATCGCCGGCAAAGGGCTCTCCATCCAGGCCTGGGGGCTCGTCCCTCGCATCCGGGAGCTGGATGAGTGGCTGCAGGCGGCTCCGCCCCGGGTCCGGGCCCGCATTTTCGAGAGCCACCCGGAGCTTTGTTATGCCCGATTGCACCCGAGCCCCCTGCCGCCGAAGCGAAAGAAAGCTGGATGGTCCGCGCGCCTCCGGGTCCTGGCGCACCTCGACCCCGCGTTCGCCTCGTGGCTCGGGTCGCAGTGCGCGGCGCTCGACCGAACCAGGGTGCATCCCGACGACCTTCTGGACGCGGCCGTGCTGGCCCTGGTTGCGGCGATGCCCGGCCGCCTGACCTCTCTCCCGGCCCGCCCGCCGCGCGATGCGGCCGGACACCCCATGCGGATTGTGACGCCCGGCTGATGCCGCGCCTCGGAGTTTGGTCTTCCCGGGAAGGCGGCGCTACTCCGCCCCGCTCTTGTCCAGGGCGTGATTGAGCGCGTGCCAGGCCATGGTGGCGCACTTGATGCGGAGCGGAAAGCGCTTCACCCCTTCGAGGGCAATCAGGTCGCCCAGGTCATCTTCGGCGATGTCCCCTTCCCCCTTCATCATGGCAGTGAACTGCCGGACCCAGTCGCGCGCCTCCTGCACGCTCTTTCCCACCAGGATTTCGCTCATCATGGAGGCCGAGGCCGTACTGATGGCGCAGCCCTCGGCTTCGTACCGGATATCGGCGATGCACCCGTCCTGGACCTCGACGGTCAGGCCGATCTGATCGCCGCAGTTTGGATTGTCCTCCTCGACCATCACCTCGTCTTCGGCGAGGCGGGCGGCGTGCCGCGGGTGCTTGTAATGGTCCAGGATGATTTCCTGGTAGAGGTCGTTGAGATCGGCTTCGCTATTCATGGCAGAAAAATTCCCGGGCGCGGTTCAGGGCCCGCACCAGTTGATCGATGTCGTCGCGGTCATTATAGGCATAGAGGCTGGCCCGGCTCAAGGCGCCGACCTTGAACCGCCGCAACAGGGGCTGGCAGCACATGTGCCCGGCCCGGATCGCCACGCCGTCCCGGTCGACAAACTGGGAGAGGTCGTGGGGATGAATCCCGTCGACCTTAAAGGAGATGGCCCCCCCCCGGTCCGGTGCTTCCCCGTAGAGGGTCAGACCCGGGACGCCCTTGAGCTGCTCCAGGGCGTAGGCGGTCAGGGAGTTCTCATGGGCATGCAGGGCGTCAAAGCCGATGTCCTCCTGCAAAACGCGGATGGCCTCGGACAGGCCGATCGCCCCCGCGATGTTGGGGGTGCCCGCTTCAAATTTGTGCGGGACAGCGGCGAAGGTCGTCTTGTCCAGCCTCACGCGCTGGATCATCTCCCCGCCGGACTGGTACGGGGACATGGAGTCGAGCAGGTCGGGAGCGGCCACCAGCGCGCCGATGCCCGTGGGACCCATCATCTTGTGCCCGGAAAACACCAGGAAATCGGCCTGTATCGCCTGCATATCGACGTTCATGTGCGGAACACTCTGTGCGCCGTCGACCAGGACGCGCGCCCCGGCCTCGCGGGCCTCGCGCGCCATCGCCTCGACCGGGTTGATCGTCCCGAGCACGTTGGACATGTGCGTGATGCTGAGCAGGCGGGTGCGTTCGCTGAGCAGGTCGTGGTAGTGGTCGATATCCAGCGTGCCGTCGTCCAGCACCCGGATGTACCGCAGGGTGAGGTCGTTTTCTTCCGCGAGGATCTGCCAGGGCACCAGGTTGCTGTGGTGTTCCATTTCGCTGAGGATGATCTCATCCCCCGGCTTCAGGTGCGGCCGCCCCCAGCTCGACGCGACGAGATTGATGGCCTCGGTTGTCCCCCTCGTAAAGACCACGCCGTCCCGATGGGGCGCCCCGACGAGATCCGCGATCCGGTCCCGGGCCTGCTCATAGTCCTCGGTGGCGCGTTCGGCCAGTTGATGCAGCGCCCGGTGGACATTGGAGTTGTACTCCCGGTAGTAGCGCGTCAGCGCATCGATCACGGACTCCGGCTTTTGCGAGGTGGCCGCGTTGTCGAGATACGCCAGGCGCTGCCCGTTGCGGACCGTCTGCTGCAGCACGGGAACCTGTTCGCGAAGGGCCGCGCCGCAGGCGGCCGGGGCCGCGGCCGGAGGGTTCTGAGTGTCGTCAATCATAAAGGGGGCGAAGCCGCGAAACGGGGGCCGTCAGGCAAGGACAAAGATGTTGTCCCCGTCGACTTTGACCTCGTAGCTGGGGATCGGCTTGACGGCGGGCAGACTGAGGTGTTGACCGGTTTTGATGTCGAACTGCGCGCCGTGCAGGGGGCACATGATCATGTGATCGTCGACCGGCCCGTCAAACAGCACCTCGCGCTGGTGACTGCAGTAAATGCCGATGGCGTAGTAGCCGTCATCCAGCTTGAATATCCCGATTTCTTTATCCGGACCGAGATCGACCTGTTTGCGGTCGGTCTCGGCAAACTCATCGACGGTGGCGACCTGGGTCCACTCCATTCCCTGTTCGTCGGACATATGCGTTCACTCTCCAAATCCGGTGTGAGAAAGGATTCAAGCGTTGGCCAGATTCAGGTTGGCCAACTTTTCCGTGATCCTATCATGGACCCAGTCCTGGATAAAGCCGTAAGGAACGCGATCGATAATTTCCTGGAAGAACCCGAGGAGAACGACCCTGCGCGCCTCGGCCTCCGGCATCCCGCGGGAGCGGAGGTAAAAGAGCTGCTCTTCGTCCAGGTTCCCGATGGTGGCGCCGTGGCTGCACTTGAGGTCGTCGGCATCAATCAGCAGGCCGGGGATGGTATCGGCCCGGGCGCCTTCGCTCAGCACGATGTTGTTGTTGGTCTGATAGGCGTCCACGCGGATGGCGCCGCGCTTCGCCTGGATCACGCCCTGGTACACGGACCGCGCGGTGTCGCGAACCGTCCCCTTGTAGAGGAGCCGGCTGTAGGTGTCGGGCGCGGAATGCACCTGCAGGGAGGTCTGGTCAAAGTGCTGTTTGTCGTCGCCAAAGAAGATGCCGTCCAGCTCCGCGGCGGCGCCCTGCCCGGCCACGTCACTGCCGAACTTCATTTTGCTGATTTTGCTGCCGAAATTCAGCGTGATGAGGTCGATCTGGGCGTCGCGCTCCACTTTCCCCATGTCGTTGGCGATGTGATAGGTATTCCGCCCCCACTCCCGCAGGGTGGTAATCTGCAGGCGGGACTCGCGCCCGACGACCATCTCCCGGCCGGTCACGGCCAGCATGGCCACATCATCGGGACTCCGGTACAGCTCTGCCACGGAAACCCTGGCCCGCTCGCCCACCACCATGAGGGCCCGGGAGAGGAGCGCCGCATTCGGCTTGCGGTGGTCGTGCCGCAACAGGATCCCCTTCTCCAATTCCACGCCGTCCGGCACGTAGAGAAAAAGCCCGAAGTTCCAGAAGGCCGCATTGAGCGCCTCAAACTTGCCTGTCTCCGGCGGGAGGGCCGCTTTCTGGAGGTGTTGAGCCACCAGTTCCGGGTGTCGGTCGGCGGCTTCGGCGAGCCCCAGGACATCGATCCCGGCCTCCGCCAGGGCCCCATTCGGATCGGACACCGAAAAGCCCTCATCCGTAACGGCAATCACGGCGTCAAAGTGCTCGTCCCATTCACCCGCGGGCCCCTGCCCGGCTCGGGGCAGAAGGGGAAGAGCGGCGAAATCGCCGAATGGAAACCACCGCGGATCGGTGCGGCGCCATTCTTCCGTGCGCGCGGTAGGCGCCGGAAGCGTTTTGTATACCCCAAAGGCCTCTTCGCGTTTTCCGCGGATGAGGTCGGGTTCGCCCTGTTCCATGGCCGCACCGAAGGCGCCCTCGTCAAACCCGGCAATCCATTCCGCCTGTTGTTCCTCAGCAAGTGTCTGTGTTGATGCCATGCGTGTTTCTCCTGAACATGCAGTTCCCGGGACACCGGGCGGTGTTTACCCGATGCTGCCTTCGAGTTTCATTTCGAGCAGTTTGGTGGCCTCCACGGCAAATTCGAGCGGAAGCTTCTTGAAGACGTCCTTACAGAACCCGTTGACCACCAGGTTCACCGCACTCTCCTCATCGATCCCCCGGCTCTGAATGTAGAAGAGCTGGTCTTCGCTGATCTTGGAGGTGGTGGCCTCGTGCTCGACCATGGCGGAGGGGTCTTCGGCCTCGATGTAGGGCACCGTGTTGGCGCTGCAGTCCTCGCCGATCAGCATGGAGTCGCAGATGGAGTAGTTCCGGCAGTGCCGGGCGCCCGGAACCACCTGGACAAGCCCCCGGTAGGTATTGGAGGACTCGCCGGCGGAGATGCCTTTGGAGATAATCGTACTGCGGGTGTTGTTGCCGATGTGGATCATCTTGGTCCCGGTGTCCGCCTGCATTTTGTCATTGGTTACCGCCACGGAGTAGAACTCGCCGATGGAGTTGTCGCCCTCCAGCACGCAGCTCGGATACTTCATGGTGATGGCGGCGCCGGCCTCCACCTGGGTCCAGGTGATCTTGGAATTCTTCCCGCGGCAGTGCCCGCGCTTGGTCACGAGGTTGTAGATGCCGCCCTTGCCCTCTTTGTCCCCGGCATACCAGTTCTGGATGGTCGCGTAGTTGATCTCCGCATCGTCCAGGGCGATCAGTTCCACCACGGCGGCGTGGAGCTGGTTTTCATCCCGCATGGGCGCCGTGCACCCCTCCATGTAGGACACCTTGGCCCCCTCGTCGGCGATGATCAGCGTCCGCTCAAACTGTCCCGTATCCATGGCGTTGATGCGGATGTATGTGGACTGCTCGACCGGGCAGGTCTCGCCCTTCGGGATGTAGACGAACGATCCGTCGGTATAGACAGCCGAATTCAGGGTCGCAAAGAAGTTGTCCGTGTAGGGCACCACCGTCCCGAG
>CAZCOO010000191.1:3951-5346 GCA_964500395.1 uncultured Verrucomicrobiota bacterium | reverse complement strand
TGTCGGTCAGGGAGGGCGGCATGGCCCCGCCGGCCCGTTGCGGGGGGAGCCGATTTATATCACGATCGGAGGCGGAGCGCGTTGAGAGTCCGGGTGAAATCCGCCGGCAGGGGGGCGCGCACGTGCAGGGGGGCGTTTGTGGCGGGGTGCGGAAGCGAAAGGCCGGCTGCATGCAGCATCTTGCGGGGAATCCGGCGCAGGACGGGGGCATCGAGGCGGCCCGTGCAATACCGCTTATCGCCGGCCACCGGATGGCGCAGAGCGCTGAAGTGTTTCCGAATCTGGTGCGTGCGTCCGGTGAGAAGCTGGATCCGGACGTGGGAGGCGAGTTCGGAGGCGGCGAGTACCTCATACCGTGTCAGGCTGGGCTTGCCGTCGATGTGATGATGAATCTCGCCGGTGGGGCGGGTGAGACGGCCGAGGACGATCGCCTGGTACACCTTGGTGACCTGTCCGGCGCGGAACTGCTCCACGACGGCATCGAAAAGCTCCGGCCTCAGGACCGCCAGCAGGCAGCCCGTTGTGTCCCGGTCGAGGCGATGGACGACCCGCAGGTCCGGGCCGGCCGCCTGATCCCGGGCGCGCGCTTCGATGGATCCGCGCCCGGCGTTGCTGAGGCATCCGGCCGGCTTGTTCAGTACGAGCACGTCGGCGTCCCGATAAAGGACCCTGACCCCCGTCCCTTTGTCTTCCCCGGGGGGCGGCAGCACTCGGACCTGGTCACCCCGCTGCATCCTGTGCCGGGCCATCCAGATCCGTTTTCGGTTTACGAAGACCCGGCGGTCATCCAGCAGTCGCTTGGCTTTCTTGCGGGACACGTTCAGGTGCCGGGCGAGGGCATCGACAAGATGGGTGCCCGATTCCTCTGCCTGGATCGAAAAGGTCTGTTCGGGATGGTGCGGACGTCTCATCGGAGAAAGTATTGTGATTGTCAGGGTTGCAGATTGCACGGAGAGAATAGCGTATCACATGTGTACCTGTCTTCTGTCTCCGTTTCCCGGGTTCCGGCCTCCTCGCGATCCCTGTGCGCTCCGAGCGCGGCCGGGTGGAGCCAGGTCTTCCCCGGTCGAATCCCGGCACACCCGCGATTGTGTCTGTGCCCTATGTGTTGTATGGAATACTCTGGGACAGGAAACAAGAGTACTCGATCAACGCACGGAGAACGTCGGTATGAGACGGATGCAGTGGATTTGGTATGCAATCCTGGTGACGGCAGGCGGGGTTGTGTGTGCAGAGGCGGAACAGGATGAGACAATACCCGCGAACCCTGTGATTGGGTTGGTGGATGGAGCGGACCTGCCTGAGGCCGTGCAGACCGGGATCGTGGAGTACGTGCGCCTGAATCTCGGGGTTCCACTCGCCTTTCGGACGGGGTCGATAGAGGCCTCCGGAGGT
>CAZCOO010000191.1:0-3941 GCA_964500395.1 uncultured Verrucomicrobiota bacterium | reverse complement strand
GAACAAGCCGGCCTACTTCACGAGCCCGGACGGGGAGGTCTGGAACGGGCAGCCGAGACCTTGCGCGGGCAGAAACAGGAAAACGAAGTCCTGTTGATCGGTTTCGTGCGTCCTCCGGAATCGGAGGACCTTCACTTGACCCTGAACACAAATGCCCGGGTGGCGGCGATCAATGTCACCGCACTGGCAGACCCGGACCGGCAAACCCTGACCTGGCGCCTGCAACGACAGGTCATGCGGGCATCGGCATTCCTGGTGGGCCTGTCATCATCCCCGGATCCGCACGGCGTGACCCGCCCGTACCAATCCCTGGAGGACCTGGACGGTATGGGAAGAAACTTCAGCCCTCCGTGGCGGCGGCAGTTTCTGCAACGCGCGGCCGGGAAAGGGCTGGTGCGGGAGTATTCCGACCTGCACGGAGAGGCCAAAGGGCGCACGCCATAACCCGAGATCTCAGGGAATCCCATCGCCACCCGAGGCGGTGGGGGGCTCGTGGGCGACTTCCGTAGATTGAGGGATCGAGGGCCCCTGTGCGCCGGGGGGACGGATCTCGCCGGCCAACATGGTCACATGTACGGACCCCATCAGGGTATTTTTTGGAAGGGGCGGTTGTGCATGAGGCCGAAGAGGTGGCTGTACTGGTCCGTCCAGAGGGGGACGGGTTCGATTTTGGAGGTGTCGAGCTGCAGGGCGTTTGCCAGGAGCGGGCGATTCAGGGCCTCCTCATCCGGGCTGAAGAGCAGCCAGGTGGAATCCATGGTCGCTTTTCCATCCCCCTTGTAGAGCACGACGCGGTAGGCGAGCCCGAAGTGGTCTGCGATCGCTTTTCCCAGCGGTGTGAGGTCCACGTGCCGATTGGTGCCGTTGGCGGCGATAATTCCGCCCGGGGCGAGGTGCTGCAGGTAGAGGCCGAAGGCTTCCCTGGTTATGAGATGGATGGGAATGGCATCGCCGCTGAAGGCGTCCAGGACCAGGATGCTGTAGGACATCGGGCCATTACTCTCCAGCTCCCGCTCGAGTGCGAGTCGACCATCGCCGATTTTATAGTCAATGCCGGCCGGGCTATCGGAGACATACGTAAAGAAATTCGTATTCCGGGCGAGTTCTACGACCGCCGGATCGAGTTCATAAAATCGGATATAATCCTTGTCGCGGCCGTAGGCGGCCAGGGTGCCGATCCCCAGCCCTACAACGCCCATGCGGAACGGTTGGTCGCTTTCGTACCGGGGGTGGCTCCGAATCGCGCGACCGACTCCCGAGCCTTCGGCGAAGTAGGCGGTGGGCATGTAGCGGTACTTGGTGCGACTGAACTGGAAGCCGTGGACGATCGATCCGTGCATGAGGCTGTACCGGGCGGTGCGAAGCGGCCCCTCCCCCCGGAACTCCGCCCGGACGCGGAGGGTCCCGTAAAAATTCCGCGAGACATGGGCGACATCCTTGAGATCCTCCCGGATATCGAGCGCGCCGATCCAGACAACGGCCACGGGCAGGAGCGCGGCTACCCAGCGAAAATCGAAGAGCCAGTGATCCCGCCCGGCAAAGCAGAAGAAGGTGAGGAGCCCGGCGCCCAGGAGTAGGGCCAGGGGATACTCCCAGAACCCGGGGAAGAGGAGGGGCGCGGCCAGGTTGACGAAGACGCCCCCCGCGGCGCCGCCGGTGGCCACGAGGAGGTAAAAGCGCGTGAGATAGGCCGAGGCGGGCCGCCGGTGGTAGAGCGTCCCATGACAGAACAGGGCGATGCTGAAGAGGGCGAAATTGTAGAGGGCCACCTGGGTGAGGATCCCCGGGGCCTGCGGCGTATAGAGCATCCAGAGGGCGGAGAGCAGGCCGGCCGCGCCGAGAAGCACGAGGGCGTCGAGGCTGCGGTCGGAGAGGCGGGAAAAGCCGACGACAAAACTCAGCAGGTAGAGACTGAGGGGGAGGACCCAGAGGAGCGGGACGGGGGCGATATCCTGGCAGACGAGGTTGCTGGTGGATACGAGAAGCGTAGACGCGCAGAGCGCCAGGGTGAACCAGAGGAAGCCCTCGCGAGCGCCCGGAGGGGGGCGAACGGCGTCGGCCGTTTCGGCAGCACGGGCGGGCCCCGTGTCCCGGCCTCCCGCCGGCCTTCGGCCCCGGGTGGCGGTGAGGGCGGCGACCAGAAGAGAGGCCGCGACGAAAACGGCGTACCCGGCGCCCCAGATCCAGCCCTGGCCCTGCGTGTTGGCAATGCGTTCGAAAAAGAACGGGTAGGTGAGGAGGCCGAGCAGCGAGCCCGCGTTGGAGACGGCGTAAAATGCGTACGGGCATTCCCGGCGTCGGAGGTGCACGAACCAGGCCTGCATCAACGAGCTGTTGGCCGCCAGAAGAAAGAACGGGACCCCCACGGCGAGCAGAAGGACCGTGAGAATATTCTGAACCGGTTGTTCTCCGGAGGGCGGCGCCCAGGCGAGAGAAGGGGTCAGGGGGCTTCCCCAGCGAAACGCCTGCCAGGAAATAAGGGCCAGGGAGCCGGCCGCGAGCAGGGCGTGCACAATGGCCTGCACGCGGAGGGACACCTGATGAAGACCGTGGGCGTAGAGATACCCGGCCAGCAGGCTGAGCTGGAAGAACATCAGGCAGGCCGACCAGAGAGACGCCGAGCTGCCGAACCAGGGGAGAATATGTTTCCCGATGATCGGCTGGAGTTGGAACAGCAGAAACGCGCCCAGAAAGATCAGGGCGCCGAAGAGCAGGCGGATGGGATGCCAGGGGGTCATGGGGAATGAAAAATGGCCCCGGCCGAATGATCAGCCGGGGCCATTGGGGAAAGCGTTCGCAGGGGACCTGCTCAGCTTCGCTGCAACCGACGCCGCATGGCAAAGATCATCCCGGCAAACCCGAGGAACGCGAGGGTGGTCGGCTCCGGAATGGCCTGCAGGTTCTGCCAGTCGTTTTGGGGGTCGGGAGGAAAATAAATATTGGGATCTACGGTGCCGAGAGTGGTAGGAGAAGATTCGAAGACACGCGCTTGTGTTGAACCTCCGATTGTGGATCCGTTAAATCCGATGGTATACACATCTTCTGCGCCATAGGTGTTCTGCCAGCCGTTTGGTATTAGGGTCGAGAACTGAACAATTGCTCCCTTCGTGGCGGTGATAGTGTCATACCCCGAAATCAGTTGGTCATCATTACCGTTTCCGGAGGCCCCGATAGTCCCATCGTCAAAGACGCTGAGGCTTGAGAGGACTGTGTCCCCGTCGACATCCCAATACATTTGAATATATTCGTTGCCACTAAATCCAAACCCAGCAAGGTCTCCAGAACTCCAATCGAGGTCAGCATTAGCTGTCAGTAATGACGCGAGAATTGCAACAACGAGAAAAGCGCTGGAACCCTTTAAACAACTCTTCATTTCTATTTTCCTCCTTTAGGCGGCTTAGCTATTTTTTTACTTATTTTATTCGAAAACCGAGAGATAGCGATTAGTCTCAGACCAAGTAAACCCATTGGTTGATGCAGCTTGGTACCAAATACCTTGGCCCATCTCGATAACATTTGTAGCGGGGATACCCGAGGCCCATTCAGATGAATCATTTGCTTTGTACCACACACCATCAGTGAATACAGCATATCGCTGGTAACCATCTCCCTCCCAAACATAAACTTTGTCTGCATCCCGAAGAAGACCGGATGCAGCTGCTCCATCGCTGAAAAAATCAGTTTCTTGGAGCGTAATGCTCGATGAGAAGGGGTAGGAGACCATCTGGAATCCTTCGACAATATTAAGGGCTTGTGTGGGAGTGCTGATTACATCACCTACCACAACAATTTCTTTATCGCCTGTGTTTGCGTTGCCGGATTGAACCCACACGGCTGAGCCGATAGGTACTTCTGGGTTGCCACTGATTCCTTGGCTCCACTCAGCTGAATCATTGGCTTTGTAGAAAACACCATCCGTGAACTGTGCCCATCGCTGGTAT
>CAZCOO010000190.1:0-5379 GCA_964500395.1 uncultured Verrucomicrobiota bacterium | reverse complement strand
GTGCCGGAGGAGACGGAGTTCAACCGCTACGGTGCCGTGCCCCAACAACAACCTGGGCGCGCGGGGAGCGCGGGAGGGGCGGAGGCCGCAGTCCCCGCGCCGGGTCGCGCGCAGATTGCGCGTGGTTCTGCGGCGCGGTAGCCAATGAACTCCGGCTCCCGCCCGGCGAGGGGGAGAGTGCGATCAGGCATTCCTGCCTGACGGGGGCGGGGAGGGCACAGATCCTCGCCGGTATCCCGGGTGAGGGCTCGACGGCAGGCGCCTCAACCGGCATGATGGGCGCATCGGGAGGTGTGGCCATGCCGCCATTGCATGAACAACTGATGCGGATTGCGCAGGAGATGAGCCGCCGGGCCCGGCTCGATGCCGCCATCGCCGAGTGCGCCCAGCGGTTTGCCGATTCGCGGGACCTGGTGGGGATTCTGCGGGACGCGGTTCCGATTATCCGCGATCAGATCGGCCTCGATCGCGTCGGCATCTTTCTCTACGACGCGGATGGTGGCCGCTGGACCGGGGTCTACGGCACGGACGTGGACGGTTCCCTGCGGGACGAGCGCCGGCTCACCATCCCGCGCGACGATCGGCACCCGCTGCACCGCGCGGCCCGCGGGGAGGGGGATGTGCTGTTTACCCAGGATTTTTCCTCCATGTTCCCGCAGGATGAGTTCATGCGGGGGGTCACCCACCATTTCTTTGTCGCCTTGCGCGCCCACGGCCGCCTGCTCGGCGGGGTGTCCGTGGACAATAAGCTGACGGATCGGCCGATCGATGAGGCCGCCCGGCAGGATCTGGTCCGGTTTGCCCGGTACATCTCCCTGGCCATCGAGAACTTTCGGTTGACGGAAACCCTCCTCCAGCGCAATGAGGCGCTGTCGCACAGCCTGGAGGAACGGGAGTCGCTGCTTCAGGAACTGCGGGACACCAATGAGGCCCTGCGGGATTTTGCCCACGAGGTCTCCCACGACCTCAAGGCCCCGCTGCGCGGAATCCAGACCCTCGCGGGCTGCCTGGCCGAGGACGCCGGGACCAGGCTCAAGGCCGGCGAGCGGGATACCCTGGTGCAGCTCCGCGAGCGGGCGACCCGCCTGCAGGCCATGATTTCCGGGCTGTTGCGCTATTCGGAAGCCGGCTACACGGAGCAGGCGGCCACCGAGGTCGACGTGGCCGCCCTGGTGTCCGACATCGTGGACGACCTCGCCCTCCCGGAGACATACGCCGTGGACCTGCCGCACGGGCTCCCGGTGGTTCGCACCTCCGCGATTGCACTCCGCCAAATCATGCAAAACCTTATGGAAAACGCGGCGGCACATTGCGGGAGGGCCGAAGGACGACTCACGATTACCGCCGAGGAACAGCCGGATGGGTGGCGGTTCCGCTTTGCCGACGACGGCCCCGGCATCCCCGAAGATGTGCGGGGGTCGCTGTTCAAGCCCTTCGCCCGGACCGGCGGCGGAACGGGCATCGGCCTGGCCGTGGCAAAAAAACTGGCGATCGCCCTGGGCGGACGCCTCGAGCTGGAGGCGCCGAACGGCGAGGGGGCGGCGTTTTTGCTCCTGCTGCCGGAGACGCCGGAGGGGGAGCAGCCGCAGGCCTGAATGCGCCATGCCACCCGGTCTCGCGGGACGCCCCGAGGCGATGGGGAATTGCGGGCTCGACATCAGCTCAGATCATGTTAGGATTTTACTAGCGAGCAGATCGTATGCGCCACGCACGAAAGGGCGTTCAGTACATGGATGGATCGGGATCATTAGCGGCTCAGCCCCGCATCGCCGTGATGGCCGGGGACGGGGATCTGCGCGACGCGCTCTGTCACGCGATCCGGGAAGCGATCCCCGCGGCTCAGGTGGACACGTGGACGGAAGAACCCGCAGATGGTCCGGAATACGGGGCCTTTCATGTCATTATCATCGATGTTGAAGCGCTGAAATCCTCCGAGCAAAACGGCCCCCGGCCGGGGGATGTCTGCCCGGTGGTGCTGCTGACCGACGATGCCGATCCCTGCCGGCAGGAGGAAAAACTCGGCGAGGGCGTGATCGCAATCTCGAAAGCCAATCGACACGGCATGTTCCGCCACCTCCGCCATGTCCTGTACGCCCTGTTTCTGGCCACCAATCAGGATGCGGATGTCGATGTGAGCCTCCCGTATCGCGGGTTTTTCGAGAATTGCCCCGACATGTATTTCATTGTGGATCACGACGGCGTCATCCGGTTTGTGAACGGCCGGGGGGCCCGCTATTTGGGGTTCGAGCCCGACGAATTGCTCGGCGCCGACGTGATGAGCATCGTCCATCCCGAGGACCGCCAGAAGGTCCAGAACCAGATCCGGATCGTGCTCGACGATCCCTCGCGCATTCATCACCTGGAGTTTCGCAAGCAGACAAAGGACGGGGAAGTCCTGCATGTGGCCGAGCGCATCGGTGTGCACGTCGCCCCGGCCAGTCAGACCCCGCTGCTGCATGTGGTCTGTCGGGATATCACCTCGCGCATCGAAGAGGAAAAGCGGCAGGCCGCGTTGCGGGAGCAGGCGGTCCGGAATCAGCGCCTGGAATCCCTCGCCATCCTGGCCGGCGGGGTGGCCCATGATCTGAATAACACGCTGGGCCCCATTGTGGGCTACCCCGATCTGCTTCTGGATCATTTCGAGTCCGGAACGCCGGAACACCGCGACATCCGCGCGATCAAGGAAGCCGGGGAACGGGCCTCGGAGATCATTCGCGACCTGCTGGCGCTGGCTCAGCACGAGCGCAACACCATGCGCCGGGCCTTTGATCTGAACCAGGTCGTCGAGGAGGCCGCCGGGGGCCCGTTCTTCCAGCAATTGATCGAGGACTGCCCCGATGTGAAGACCTCCATATCCCTGGCCCGGTCCCTGCCGGTCGTGACGGGCGCCCCGGAGGATATGGTCAAGCTGCTTCACCAGCTTCTGACCAATGCCTTTGATTCGATAGAGGGGGAGGGCCGGGCGACCATCAGCACGCGGGAAGCGATTCTGAAGACCGACCAGATCGGGTTCAGCGTCGTGCCGGCCGGCCGGTATGCGGTGCTGAGTGTGGTCGATACGGGGCGGGGTATCGATCCGGCCGATCACGACCGCATATTTGAGCCGTTTTACAGCCTGAAACACAACGGTCAGAATCAGCGGGCGGGATTGGGCCTGGCCGTCGTCCAGGGGATCCTGCGCGATCATCGCGGCTACCTCGAGTTGGACAGCGCCCCGGGGCGCGGTACGCGCGTCGACATCTACCTGCCGGCGGCCGACTCCCAGGCCCCCCTCGAGGCTGCCGAGGGCGGGGCGGAACCGGATGCCGGTACGCTCCGGGTGGTGATCGTGGACGACCGGGCCGACCAGCGCGATCTCGCCACCCGGCTCTGTCGCAAGCTGGAGTACCAGGTGGAGGCCTATGCAACCTGCCAGGAGGCCGTGGACCGGCTGGCGGAGGCGCGCGCGCAGGCCGGAGAGACGAACCCGCCTCCGGTGGATGTGGTGCTGTTGGATATGATTATGGAGGAGGGGATGGACGGACTCGACGTTCTGCAGGCAATCCGGGAATCGTACGCCGACCTTCCGGTCGTGCTGGTGAGCGGGTTTGCCAAGACGCAGCAGGTTGAGCAGGCGCTGAGCGACCCCTTTGTCCGCTACCTGTGCAAGCCCTATACCCTGCCGGATCTGAAAGCGGTGGTGGAGGAGCTGACCGCGAAGGAGTAGGCCCGCTTCCGCCGGCCCGCCCGGTTGTGGGCCCGGGCCGCGTTACAGGCGGCGGAGCCCTTCTTCCAGGGTGCTCTCCAGATCCGCCGCGGGCACGCGAATCTGCTCCATGGTATCCCGGTCGCGGATTGTGACGGTGTCATCCTCGAGGGTGTCGAAATCCACCGTCACGCAGAAGGGGGTTCCGACCTCATCCTGGCGGCGGTAGCGGCGGCCGATGGCGCCGGTCTGATCGTAGAACGCGGGCCAGCGGTTGCGCAGGCGGGTGTAGAGTTGGCGCGCCTTGTCCACCAGCGGCGGCTTGTTCTTCAGCAGCGGAAAGACAGCCACCTTGACCGGGGCGAGGCGGGGCTGGAATTTCATCACGGTGCGCGCTTCGTAGCCGTCCGGGGGCTGCGCTCCCGGCTCCGCCGGCACGGGGCCGGCCTCGGTCCCTTCTTTGGGCACCCACTCCTCGGTGTACGCCTCGCAAAGCAGAACCAGTACGCCGCGGGTGAGGCCGGAGGCCGGCTCGATCACGTGGGGGATGTAGCGCTCGTTTCGCTCGGGGTCGAAGTACTCCAGCTTTACGTTGGCATGTTCCTGGTGCTGGGTGAGGTCGAAGCACCCCCGGTGCGCGATTCCTTCCAGCTCTCCGAACCCGCCCATGAACGGATACCGGTATTCGACATCCGCGCAGACGGTCGAATAATGAGCCAGCTCGTCCGGATCGTGTTCGCGACGCCGCAGGTTGTCGGGGTTGATCCCCAGGGAAGCCCACCAGTCGAGACGGGACTGAACCCAGTACTCGTACCAGGTCCGGCTCTCGTCCGGATGACAGAACCACTCCATCTCCATCTGCTCGAATTCGCGGGAGCGGAAGATAAAATTGCGGGGCGTTACTTCATTGCGAAACGACTTGCCGACCTGGGCGATGCCGAAGGGGATTTTGACCCGCATGGTGTCCACCACGTTCTTGTAGTTCAGAAAGATCCCCTGGGCCGTCTCCGGGCGGAGGTAGGCGATGTTGTCCTCGCCGCCGGCGGCGCCGACATAGGTTTTGAACATCAGGTTGAATTCGCGGGGATCGGTCAGGTCGCAGACCTCCGCCTCGCCGGGGCACTTGCTCGGTTTGCGCGGACAGGCGGATTCCTGGAGGTGGTCTTCCCGGAACCGCGCCTTGCAGGTCCGGCAGTCGACCATGGGGTCGCTGAATCCGGCGAGGTGGCCGGACGCTTCCCAGACGCGGGGATTCTGGATAATCGCGCTGTCGACCCCGTGGATGTCCAGCGGCTCGCCCCCGGGGCCGATGGGGGGAGAGGTCACCATGTCCCGCCACCAGACATCCCGGAGATTGTTCTTCAATTCCACGCCGAGGGGGCCGAAATCCCAAAAGCCGTTGATCCCGCCGTATATCTCCGAGGCCGGGAAGATAAACCCTTTGCGCTTACAGAGCGAGGTGAGTGTTTCGAGAAGATTTTCTTTGGACTGGTTCGTGTGCATAGGCGGCGCATGGTGCATAGGGAGGGTATGGGCGGTCAAGCCGGTTTTCACGATCCGGGGGAGAGGGGATTGCATTGGTTTCGCAGGTAGCGTAGACTGCGCTATCTTCGCGCCCGACCCGAACGGGCTGGAAAGAGGAACCCGGTTCGTGCAAAGATAGTGATGTTATGTCTCGAAAAACCCTTCAACGC
>CAZCOO010000189.1:4696-5393 GCA_964500395.1 uncultured Verrucomicrobiota bacterium | reverse complement strand
GAATATCGAGGGAATATCGGCCGCCGGCAGAATATGCATGATAACGGGTCCGCAACCCGCGGGCAGGGATCGCCGCTCTCCCGTGTGGACCCTTGACAATTGGCTCCCGGGCCGGTTCGATGAAGCTTCTTGCCACTGATGCCTGGAGAAACCGCCGATGAATGACGCCCCCGTAAAACTCAACCCGGAAACCTGGCTGGATGAACATGGGGACGTACTGTATCGCTATGCCCTGGCCCGGGTCCGAGATCCGGCCACCGCGGAGGACATGGTCCAGGAAACCCTCCTGGCGGCGGTGAAAGCCAGTGACCGATTTTCCGGGAAATCATCGGTGCGGACCTGGCTCATCGGGATTCTGAAGCACAAAATCGTCGATTACATCCGCAAAGCCAGCCGGGAGAGCTCGGTAGAAGATCTGGACCCCGCGGAATCCCTCGACGACGCCACGGATGACTATTTTGACAAGAAAGGCCGGTGGCGCACGAAGCCCGCCGACTGGATGACGAATCCGCGAAGCGCATCCGAGCAACAGGAATTCTGGGGCGTCCTGCAGAATTGCCTGGGGGGTCTGAAAGACCGGCAACACAGCGTCTTCACCATGCGCGAGCTGGAAGGGCTCTCCGCCGACGAGATCTGTAAGAGCGTCGGCATCACGTCGACGAATCTGTGGGTGCTACTGTACCGGGCCCGCATGCAG
>CAZCOO010000189.1:0-4686 GCA_964500395.1 uncultured Verrucomicrobiota bacterium | reverse complement strand
CCGGGACTGTCTCGCCAGGAATTGGATCAACAAAACCAAAGGGTGAGTAGCCCGCCCGACCCCGCCCGCGAAGATCTCCTCCCGGCCGGTTCGTCGCCTGGCCTCCGTCTCCCCCGGATTTGCCCCGACAACCAGTAAAACCAGTCTTGCCAATCCTCGAGTGAGCTAACAAGATGGCCGCCATGGACGATTTACAGGATGCCGCGCCTCCTCCCATGGGTCCGTGGAAAGGGGGCCTTATTTTATCGTCTTCGGCCTGGCCGGAGGCGGTCGCGAATACCCCCCCGACCCGGTACATTACCCGTTCCGCGCCCGGCGATCTGTCTCCGGCCTCAAGCGCCTTTGCCTGGAACCTCCTCATCGGACTGCCCACAGACGCCCAGGCGGAAACCCGCATCCGCCGATACACCGACGGTCTCGACCTGGTTCACCGAACCAGCCAGCACACCGTCCGGGGCGATGTCATGATTCTCCCCGAAGGATCCCTCATCGGGCGCATCGCCGGCGAGTGCAAACCGGAACTCCTCAGCGTGGAGTGCGATGCCCACAGTGCCCCGGACCATATCTGGCTCGATCACAATGGCGACCAGGTCGTCCTGTGCCACCAACAGGCCGGCGATGCCGACACCTGGTTTTTTGCCCTCTCCTACTCCTCCCAAGGCGATCTCAGCGCCCTCGTCCGCCGCGCGCGCGAGCTTCTCGATCACGACCCGGGCGGACGGATTGACAAGCACCGCGAAACCCGGCGCCGCATTTGGGAAAAAGGCCCGCGGGAACCCATGGATGCCGCGGCCGCACACGCCGCCGCGGAAATCCTCATCGGCGCCCTTCGCCCGCCGACCGGCGAAATCCCGTTCCGGTGGTGCGCCCGGGAAGATGACCAGGGGCGGGAGGGCTTTGACCTCAACCTGGCGGCGGCCATTCTCCCGGCATGGCTCGACCTCGCCCCCGACGTCGCCCTGGAACTGGTCCGCAGCGCCCTGTCTGTCCAGCAGCCGGACGGACGGCTGCCCGCCTTCGCATATCCGGATGGAACGGTCTCCCCATACTGGGCCTGGCCCCTCTGGGCCTCGCGCGCCGAAGACGTCTTTACGGTGCTGGAAAGCCCCGACGACCGGGCCGGGTGCCTCTCCCGCCTCCGAAGCGGCTTGCACGCCTTTTTCCAACAGCGCCGGCTTCACCCCACCGACTGGCTCGGCTGGGAACGCCCTGAAGAAGCGCTCATCGGCGACACCCTCGACCACGAACTGGCCACTGTCGATATCGCGGCCCTCGCCCTGGAAGACGCGGATGCCTGCGAGCGTCTCGGCGCCCTTTCCTCCGCCCCCCCGGATGAGGACCTGATCCGCCTGGCCAATATCGCCCGCGATCAGCTCAACACCCTGCACTGGGACACCGAGCAAACGGCCTACCTGGACGCCTATGCGGATGGCCGGCAGGTGAATCGGGCCACCCTGGGCACCCTGATGCCCCTCGCTGTCTCAACCCTCCCGGCCGACCGGCGGCGCTCCCTGACAGAACGGATGAACAGCCGAAAGCTCCTCCGGGGCGATAACGGGATCCAGCTCTGGCAGTCCTGGAGCGACGACCCCATCGACCCCCCGATTCCCGCTCTTCATCAACTGCTTCTCCTCCACGCCCTCCGCCGGCCGGAGGACGCACCGGTCCTGGCCGATCTCGCACGGCAATGGTGGACGACCCTCGCCTCCCAGCACCGCCTGTACGGACGGTACAGCCGGAATCTGGACAATCCCCCTTCGACCTCGGGCGATCATGATACCGCCGAGCCCATCGCGGAGGAACACGCAGCCGTCGACAGCGCGGCCCTCGCGTGGACCAGCATCCGCACCCTGCTGCAGCGAAGCCGGCAACGACAAATGAACCCGGCGCTTCGCCGGCTGGAGCAATACCGCCTGCTGGTCGTGGGGGTGCCGCTCGCCGCCCTGGCGGTCGCCGTGGTCGTCCTCACGCTCATCTTCCAGTACAAGCCCGTGCCGCCACGCTCCACGCTGCAATCCATGACCGGCCTGGCCGAACAGCATTACGCGGTGGGTGAGTACCAGGCCGCGGCCGACCTTTTGAAAAAAGTGATCGACGCCCGCGGCGCCCATCCACAGCTCCTGGTGCTGCTCGGCAATGCGCAGTTCCGCCTCGGCGACTACGACGGCGCCGTCGAATCCTACCGGCGAGCGATCAAAACGCGGAACCAGCCCCAGCTTCACTACAACCTGGCGATCGCGCTGTTCCGCAGCGGCGAGATCCAACCGGCAAAAGATGAACTCCGGCAACTCCTCGAAAAATACCCGAACCTGAGCCGTTCCTTCCGGTCCCGGATCCGGGACGCCCTGGATCTCCTCGAGGGAAAGGACATCCTGGTCTACTGAGATATGAAAAAATCAGTGTATTTTCGCAGTTGTCACCGGCCCGGCAACCGCTACAATACAGAGAATCCGGAAAAAAGAGGAAGGGCGATGTACGCCAAGGAGGTCGGGGTGGGGAACCCCAGGGAAAAACGTACATTCGCCCTTCCTGTTGTACAATACTCAGACACCCCCGGAATGCAAATGCTCAATCTTTTTTCCCGGGATTCGCGGGACACCCGCCGTTTTCTGGACAACCACCCCTGAGGGAGACAGTTATGAAAACCATCAGCCAAGGATTCTCCGCCCTCCTCCCCCTCCTGCTCGCGGTCGCGGTGTGCGGGTGTTTCCGGCAGGATGTGGAAACCATGGAGGTCCGAATCCCGCAGATGGGGACCCCCACCTGTGCCTCCGCCATCATTGACAGGCTCACACCCGTCGAAGGCATCAAAACCGCCCGGCCCGACCTGCAGAATCAGACGCTCACCGTCACCTACAATTCCACCCTCCTGGCCCGCAAGAACATCATCTACATGATCACCGACATGGGGTTCACCGCCAACGGGAACGAGCCGCGGCCCGGCCGGGGGGATCAATTGCCCGAGCCCTGTCGCTGATCGGCTCGCCGCATGCCGGCCCTGATCGACCAGTTCCTCGACTACCTCACCCTCGAACGCGGGCTCGGGGACAACACGCGCATCGCCTACAAACAGGACCTGACCGCCTTTGCTGAATTTCTCGACCGGCGCCGCATCCGGATGCTGAATCGCGTCACCCGGCGCCAGGTGATGGACTTCCTCACGCGGGAGCGCGACCGGGGCCTCTCCGGCAACTCGATTGCCCGGCGGCTCGTCGCCATCAAGGTCTTCTTCCGATACCTGCAACAGGAAGGCCTGCTCGATGCCGGCGTCACCGAGACCATGGAATCCCCGCGGCTGTGGAATGTCCTCCCCGACACCCTGACCCCGAAAGAGGTGGAGCGACTCCTCCAGGCACCGGACGTGGAGTCTCCCCTCGGCCTTCGGGACAAGGCCATCCTGGAGGTGTTTTACGGCACCGGCCTGCGTGTTTCCGAACTGGCGTCCCTCGCCCGGCGAGACCTGCATTTCGACGACGGCTACATCCGATGCCTGGGAAAGGGCAGGAAGGAGCGGGTCATCCCGGCCGGCGATGCCGCCCGCATGGTGGTCCGCCGCTATCTCGACGAAGCCCGTCCCCTCCTCGCCCGCCATGCCCCGCCCGGGGAGGACACCCTCTTCCTGACACGCCGCGGGGCGCCCTTTACCCGGCAGGGCATCTGGGCCATGATCCGCAAATACGCCCTGGCCGCCGGCATCGGAAAATCCGTCACCCCGCACACCCTGCGCCACAGTTTCGCCAGCCACCTGCTGGCCAATGGCGCCCCCCTGCGGTTGATCCAGGAGATGCTCGGCCACGCCGATATCGCCACCACCCAGATCTACACCCATGTGGACGAGGGCCGCCTCAAATCCGTCCACGCAAAATTTCATCCCCGCGCATGACTGCAGACCCACAAACCACGCTCCAGGACGCCCTCGGGTACCGCTTCCAGGACCCGGACTGGTTGATCAAAGCCCTGACCCACCCCTCCTACCGGCATGAACAGAGGGACATCAACCGGGACAACCAGCGGCTGGAATTTCTCGGCGACGCCGTCCTCGGCATGCTCTGCGCCGACTGGTTGTTCCGTCGGTTTCGGGAAAAGCCGGAGGGGGAGTTGACCCGCCTGCGCAGCAGTCTCACCAACAGCCGGAGTCTGGCCCGCATCGCCCACTCCCTCGATCTCGGGGCCCATCTCTTCCTGGGCCGCGGCGAGGAAATCTCCGGCGGCCGCACCCGGCCGTCCAACCAGGCGGATGCGCTGGAAGCGATTTTCGGCGCGGCCTATCTCGACGGCGGCATGGCCGCGGTCACGGCGGTCTTTCAACGGCTCTACGGGCCGGTCATGGAGGAATGCCTCCAGCAGCCCGGCACCGACAACCCCAAGGGCGTCCTGCAGGAACTCGCCCAGGATCGCTGGAAAACGACCCCCCGCTACCGGATGGTCACCGAAACCGGCCCGGCGCACGACAAGTCCTTCACGGTGGAAGTCTCCGTCAATGAGGAGGCCCTGGGCCGGGGCACGGGCCCCAGCAAACGGGAGGCCGAAATCCGCGCGGCCGAACAGGCCATCCGGACCTTTCCGTCCGCATGACCCCGCTCCCCCGCACCCCAGGGCCAATGACCCCGCGACTGCGAAGGCATCGTCGCAATCACGGTCCGCGGGGCCGCGGACCCTCCCGATATCGGAGCTATCCGCATCGGG
>CAZCOO010000188.1:0-5421 GCA_964500395.1 uncultured Verrucomicrobiota bacterium | reverse complement strand
GTACACATCCAAATTCTCGTGACACGAAACCCGTCCAACTTCTTCCGCTTCCGACTCCGATCCCGATTTCGATTATCCCAACGCCAGGGCTTTCCGGCAGGTGAGCCGCCCCGCGGGTCACCTGTACGCGACAAGCCCTTTGCCGGGGACTTCATTGATGCTGCGACACATACAGGTCAAGCAGTCTGCGGATCATCTTCTGGTACTGAGTGTGGTGTTGGGGCCCAAGCCAGAACTGAGGAGAGTTCCGAAAGTAGCGCGACAGACGAAGCTTCGAATCACATCGGGAAAAAGAGGGAGGAGTTGGCATCCCCAACGGGATTTGAACCCGTGTCTCCAGGATGAAAACCTGGTGTCCTAGGCCTGGCTAGACGATGGGGACGCCTGAAAGACCGCGAACGCTATCATAATAGCGGATTCAGGCAACTAAAAAACGCAGATATTCCGGACCCCGCCCCCGGGGACCCGGCTCCGGCGGCCGCCCGCGGCGCGGGACCGGCGGCAGATCGTGTTATCCGAATGATATAACGTAATACCCACCTTCTTTTCCGGCTAAACGTTTGACTCTGTACGAGGTATTCTCCATTCTTTGCTGACAATTTAAACCTTTTACCCGGAACACACATGAAGAAAACAACAATCAGCGATATTGCCGAAGAGTGCGGCGTCTCATTGAGCACGGTTTCGCTGGTGCTCAACAACAATCCGCGAATCAGCGATAAGACGCGGAAAAAGGTGCTGGAAAGTGTTGAGCGGCACGGCTACCAACCCAATACCCAGGCCCGCGGGCTCGCGTCCCGATCGAGTCATTGCCTCAGTGTGGTGGTGCCCCACCTGAACCACATCTTTGCGGACATCTATTTCGGGGAAATCGTGAGCGGCATCTATGACTGCGCCTCGGAACGCCAGTACAAGGTGGTCCTGGACATCGCCAACCTGAAGTTCATCCGGTCACAGGAGTACATCAATATCCTGCGTTCGAGACGGGCGGACGGGATGCTGTTTATTGCGTCGACCCTCTACGACCAGTATCTGCACGCCTTCGAGGAGGCCAATCTTCCGTTCATGCTGGTCAATCATTATTTTGAAGACAGCAATCTGAATTACATTGCCGCGGATTACAAGGACACGGCCCGGCAGGCGGCCGACCACCTGCTCGGGCTCGGGCACCGGGCCATCGGCATCATTGCCGGCACCAACGTGCAGACGGCGATCGACTTCCGGGAGACATTCACGGAGCACTGCGTTGCCAACGGGATCCCGCCCGCGAGTCTCCCCTGGGCCGACGGTCAGTTCAGTGAAGAAGAAGGATTCAAGGCCGCGCAGAGGCTCCTGAAGGAAAACCCGTCCATCACGGCGCTGATGGCCGGCAACGACAAGATGGCGATCGGGGCCCTGCGCTACCTCACCCGTCGCGGGATTGCGGTCCCCGGCCAGGTGTCCGTGATGGGGGTGGACGACATCCGGATGGCCGCCTACACCACCCCGGGGCTGACCACGGTCCGGCATCCTCTCTACGATATCGGGCGAACCGCTTGCGAGCAGTTGTTGTCCGTATTCCGCAAGGATTCGGAGAGTTGCCGCCGGGTCCTGCCGGTCGAGCTGGTCGTCCGCGAATCTACCGGGCCGGCCCCGCAAGCGGGATGAGCCCGTGGCGGCCGCCTTTGAGTGGATCCTGATCGACGGGTACAGCCTTCTTTACCGGCTGGAACCCCGCCCCCGTCTCGCCGGAGACGAAGGCATGGTGACCCGGGAGCGGTTGATCCGGACGATCGAGGACACGGCCTTGCGGTACGCGCCGCGGGCGACGGTTGTCTTTGACGGACAGGGGGGGGATTGGGCGCCGCGAGGTGTTTCCGGGCCCGTGGAGATCTATTACAGCGCCCGCGGCCAGACGGCCGATGCCGTGATTGAACGCTGGGTGGTGCAGCATCCCCGGCCCTCCTCCATCCTGGTGGTGACGGCCGACCGCCACGAGCGGGATGCGGTGACCGCGGCCGGGGCGCACGGGATGGGATGCCGACGGTTCCTCGAGCAGTGCGACACGGACCGCCGCCGCCTCACACGCCGCCTTCGGCAACAGCCGGGCCGGCAAAGGGGCGGGCCGTGCCTCGGCGAGTTTTTTCCGGAGGATCGAGCAAAGGATTGATTCTCTCCCGTCGCCTGTTGTACATCTTTTCCCCTTCCATGACAGCAATCCGAACCTGAACAGGAGAGAGGACAACCATGAAGCCGACGTTGATGGTGCTGGCCGCCGGCATTGGAAGCCGATACGGGGGATTGAAACAACTCGACCCCGTGGGACCTCACGGCGAAGTGGTGATCGACTACTCCATTTACGATGCCCTCCGGGCCGGGTTCGGCAAATTGGTCTTCATCATTCGCCGGGACATCGAGCAGGCGTTTCGGGATCAACTCGGCCGAACGTTTGAGGACAAGGTCGACGTCGAGTATGCCTTTCAGGAACTGGACCAGGTGCCGCAGGGGTTCACCGTTCCGCCGGACCGCAAGAAACCCTGGGGGACCGGGCATGCGGTGCTGGCCGGGCGGGAGGTGATCGACGAACCCTTTGCGGTCATCAATGCCGATGATTTTTACGGGGCCCACGCCTACCACCTCCTCTCCGATTATCTCGTGCAGGCCGGTGAGCAGGAGTACGGGCTGGTCGGCTTCGTCATGCGCAATACCTTGTCCGAGCACGGAAGTGTGGCCCGGGCCATCTGCGAGACCGATGCGGACAGCATCCTTCAGAGCGTGGAGGAAAAGACGAAGCTGCAGTGGCAGGGCGACCGGGTCATCAATGAAGAAGCGGACGGGAGTACCACCGCCTTCACGGGCGACGAACTCGTATCCATGAATATGTGGGGATTCACGCCCTCCTTTTTCCCCCATCTGGAGGAACACTTTGCCGCCTTTCTCGAGCGGCACGGGCACGAGCCCAAGGCGGAACTCTACATCCCCGCGGTGGTGGACAGCCTGATCCGGCAGGACCGCGCCCGGGTGAAAGTCCTGCCCAGCCATGACAGTTGGTTCGGCGTAACGTACAAAGAAGATAAACCCCGCGTCGTGCAGAGCATCGGAGAGCTGACCGAGGAAGGCCGGTATCCCTCCCCGCTCTGGGATCATGGTTCATGAGATGATCAGTCCGCCGGTAGAGGCAGCCTCGCAGTTCCTGGACCCCGGGCGAATTGATGCCTGCGTTCCGCTGGGACGCGGACATATCAACGACACCTACTGCCTGACCCTGTCCACGCCGGAGGGACCGGCACGGTACGTGCTCCAGTCCGTCAATCTGTCGGTGTTTCCGAGGGTGGCCGAACAGGTGGAAAACATCGTCCGAATCGGGTCGCATCTCGAGGGCAAGCCGGCCCGGGAGGACCGGTCCCGGATTCCTCCGCTGCTCAAATCAAAGGACGGGGAGTATTGCCACTGGGATTCCGAGGGGCAGCCCTGGCGCTTGATGCCCTACATCGAACAATCCATCACCATTGAAACCGTCCACAGTGACGAGCTGGCCCGGCAGGCGGCCTATGCCTATGGACGCTACATCCGCGATCTGGCCGACCTCCCCGCTGAGGACCTGTTCGTAACCATGCCGGGGTTTCACGATACCGCCCGACGCTTTGCCGACTTACTGGACGCGATTGAGCGGGATCCCTGCAGGAGGCAATCGCAGGCCTCCGACCTGATTGAATACGCCATGGAGCGCGCGCCCCTCGCCCGGTTTTTTGCGGAAGGCCGCGAACAGCGCGGATGGTATGACCGGGCGGTACACCAGGATACGAAAATCAACAATATCCTGTTCCGGGCCGACCGTCCGGTTGTGAAGTGCGTGATCGACCTGGACACATCCATGCCGGGGCTGCCGCTGGCCGACTTCGGGGACCTCGTGCGCACCTGCATCAGCCCTACCCCGGAGGACCAGCACCATATCCGTCGACCCGAGCCCGCTCCGGAGCGCTTCCGCGCGCTGGCGGAGGGATATCTCGCGGGGTGCGACGGGAGCCTGCTGGATTCGGAGAAGGAGTTTATGGAGCCGGCCGGCCGGGTCATCACCTTTGAAGTCGGGATCCGGTTCCTGACCGATTTTCTGGAAGGGGATCGGTATTTCAAAACCGGCTACGCCTCGCACAACCTCGACCGCTGCCGGTCCCAGTTCGCCCTTTTGGCGTACCTCGAAGACCAGGCGCATCGCCACCTCGACATTACGGAGGCATTGCTGTGACTCTCTCCCGGCGTCTCCGGCTCCCGGTGCTCTCCCTGATATGCGCATTCGCCGCCTTCCCGGATGCGGCCGGGGCGGCCGGCCGCGTGCGCGGCGAATTTGCGTCCCCGGGCGATGAGGCGACCCGGGGACAGGTAGAGATGTTTTATGTCCTGGGAGGTCTCATGATCCAGGTGGGCATTACGGATCTCGACCCCGGATGGTACCATCTCTATATTCTGCCCTCCTCTCCCTGTGCGGAGGACGCGAAGAACGCGCAGGAAAAGCCGGCGGAAACGAAGGATGCAGTCCCCGCCCCCGCCGGTGCGGCCGAGCCCCCGGACGAAGCGGACCCGATCCTGCTGGGCGAGCTTCTGGCCGATGACCTGCGGTTTGGATATTTCGAAGTGATCCACCCGTCCCTGCAGATCCGGGGATCCGCCTCCCTGGTCGGCCGGAGCCTGGCGGTCTATCCCGGACAGGCCCCGGACGCGGAGCAGCACGGCCCGCCACCGGGCACCCCGCCGATCGCCTGCGCCCCGCTGACCCCGGTCGAGAAGAAAACGCCGGATTCCGAATAGGCATGGCGGCGGACGGCTCGCCCCGCAAAGGGGCCAACGGGGGCCATGCCTGCGGCGTGGGAACCTCGTGCCAGGACGCCGCTGCAATCCCCCTGATTTAGAACAGGTTTCTGCAGAGTGCGGTCAGGTCCGCACGGCCGAATGAAAGTTCTGCCCGTCGGTCACCGATGCGATGATGTCCGACCGGACCAGGTAGTCGCCAAAATGCTCCCCGTCTTGCCGGTCGGCGGCATAGCGCCCCAGGAGGTCCTTGAGGGTGGAGAGAATCTCCTCTTCGCCGATATTCTCCTTGTGCAGGACATTCAGCCGGTCCCCGGCGAACCCTGCTCCCAGGTAGAGATTGTATTTCCCGGGGGCCTTGCCGACGAAGCCGATTTCCCCCAGGTACGGACGGGCACAGCCGTTCGGGCATCCGGTCATGCGCAGGGTGATTTCCTCCTCGCCGAGTTTGGTATCGCGCGCCTCGACCTCGTGCTTCTCAATGTGGATGCTGGTGAAGCGATCCTCGCGCAGCAGCCCCTCACTGATGAGCAGCGCGTCCTCGTAGTTACCGCCGTTCCAGGAAATGAAGGCCGAGAGCACGTTCTGGCCGAGCGCCAGGTGGCCGTAGTGCGTCGAGGAGCTATCCGCCAGGAC
>CAZCOO010000187.1:0-5422 GCA_964500395.1 uncultured Verrucomicrobiota bacterium | reverse complement strand
TAGTCGAGCCGGGGGCGGAGCCAGTCGCTGAGGGGTCGCGCCTCGGGCACGGTATCCATCCAGGCGAGCAGGGTCTCGAGTTGCGTCCGGTAGCGGGCGAGGTCTCCGGGCGAGGCGGTGCGGAGGGCCCGGGAGAAGCCCTCCAGGAGGGCCCAGCTCTCTTCGGGATCGGGCAGTTGGCCGCGGTCCAATTCGTAGCCGGGCAGCATGAACTGATCGGCCCAGGAGAGGCTGTCTTCGAAGAGCCCGCGCCACCAGTCGGGGGGCTCACCGGCAGCGGGGGCGAGGAGGCTCCCCGAAGCCAGAACAATACACAGCATGGTGCGGGTCGTTACCATCGAATGCGGTAGATAGGGTCGAGGGGGAAGGCATTGCGAATGTGGCGGACCGCCTCCGGGCGGGAATGGCCGGGCTCGCCCACGACTTCCACGACATCGAAGCGAAAATAGTCGGGTTTCTTCCGGAGTTTGCCCAGGTAGCGAATGGCGGCGCGGGAGAGGGTGTGGCGCTTTTTCCGGTCGACCGCCTTGATGGGGCGGCCCATGCATTCGCTGCGGCGCGTTTTGACCTCGACGAAGACCAGGGTGTCCCCGTCGCGGGCGAGGAGGTCGAGTTCGTCCCGGCGGCCCACGCGCACGCGCCGGCCGAGGATGCGAAACCCCTGTTTCTGGAGATGGCGCTCGGCCATGCGTTCGCCCCATTTGCCGGATTGCAGGTGGGCGGGGCCGTTCTTCGCGGTCCGGACGAAGGGGCGGAGAAGATTCATCCGAGGGCCCCTTCATCAAAGAGCAGGCGCTGCCGCACGGGTTGAAAACTCTGCCGGTGAACCGGGCAGGGGCCGTGGCGATGCAGGGCGGAGAGGTGGTCGCGGGTGGGGTAGCCCTTGTGCCGGGCAAAGCCAAAGGCGGGCCACCGGCGGTCCAGGTCGATCATGATCCGGTCGCGCGTGACTTTGGCGACGATGCTGGCTGCGGCGATGGAGAGGCTCCGGGCATCGCCCTTGATGACGGTGAGCGCGGGCACCGCGAACTCGGGGGCGCGATTGCCGTCGATGAGCAGATGGTCGGGCGGCGCGGGCAGGGCATCGACGGCCCGGCGAAATGCGAGATAGGTCGCCTGCAGGATGTTCAGGGTGTCGATTTCCTTCGGCTCGGCCTGTCCGATGCCGATCCGGATGGAGGGGCAGCGGGTGAGAAAGGCGAACAGCTCTTCCCTCAAGGCCGGGGAAAGGGCCTTGGAGTCGGTCACGGATTTGAGCAATCCGTCGGACTCCGATTCGGCGTAGGAGCGGTCGAGGACGGCCGCGGCGGCGACCACGGGTCCGGCCAGGGGGCCCCGGCCCGCTTCGTCTACGCCCGCGATGCGGACGAACCCCTGGTTCCAAATGCGCTGCTCGTGAGCGAGCACGGCGGGCGGCTCAGTCCCGGCGCTCTTTGATGCGGGCGTTCTTGCCGCTGCGGCCGCGCAGGTAGTAGAGCTTGGCCCGGCGGGTGCGCCCGGTGCGGACGACCTCGAACGTGGGGACGTTGGGCGAGTGCAGCGGGAAAATCCGCTCCACGCCGACGTTGTGCGAGATCCGCCGGAGGGTGACCGTTTCGGTGAGGCCGCTGCCGTCGCGGGCAATGACCGTGCCGGTAAACATCTGGATGCGCTCCTTGCCGCCTTCCACGATCTTCACGTGGGCGCGGAGGGTGTCGCCGATGCGGAAATCGGGGATCTCCTTGAGCTGTTCCTGTTCGATTTTGCGAATGATTGTATTCATGGCGAAGTGTCCTTTGGGCAAAGACGGAGAAGCATAGTCAACGGGGGTCTGAGGTCAAGAGGGTTTTTGGCCCGTTGTGCAGGAAATGTGCGTACCGGCCGGTTCTTGAAGTCCGGGCCGGATGCGGTCATGCTCGGAGGATGACTGTGGATGCCACACACACACCGGCGCCGGCGGAGCGGCTGGATCTGTATGCCCTCCGCCGGAGGGAGTTGGAGGCCTGGTTCCGCGAGCAGGGAGAAAAACCGTTTCGCGCGCGCCAGGTGTGGCGACATCTCTACGGCCGGCTCTCCGGTACCCTCGCCGACATGACGGACCTGTCGAAGGCCCTGCGGGCCCGGCTGGCGGAATCCTGCGAGATCGGGACGCTGACGGTGGAGCGGGTGCAGAGCGGAGATGGGGGGATGACCCGCAAGGCGCTGTTTCGCCTGCCCACGGGCGAGGTGATCGAGGCGGTGTTGATGGTGTATCCGGACCGGGCGACGGTATGTGTCTCGAGCCAGGCGGGGTGCCCGATGGGGTGCGTGTTCTGCGCGACGGCGAAGCTGGGGTTTCTGCGCGACCTCACCGCGGGTCAGATCGTGGAGCAGGTGCTGTGGGCGGAGCGGGAGGTGCATTCGATCCACGCCGGGGCCGGGGGGGAAGGGCCCGACCACCTGACCAATGTGGTGTTTATGGGGATGGGAGAGGCCTTCAACAACTACGAGGCGTGGTGGCGGTCGGTGGAGATTCTGCACGATCCGGACGGGTTTAATTTCGGGGCGCGCAATTTTACGGTGTCCACGGTGGGGCTGGTGCCCGGGATCCGGCGCCTGGCGGAGGAGTCGCTGCCGATCAACCTGGCCATTTCCCTGCATACCGCCGACGATGAGCGCCGGAGCGCACTGATGCCGGTGAACCGGGCGTTCCCCCTCGCCGCCCTGCTCGATGCCACCCGGGACTACGTGGATAAGACGGGGCGCCGCGTCTCGTTTGAGTACGTGCTTCTCCAGGAGGAGAACGATACCCCGGAGGAGGCGGAAAAGCTCGCGCGGTTGTTTCGCGAAGGGCCGCTGGGGGACCGGATGCAACTGGTCCACGTGAACCTGATTCCGTGGAACCCGGTCCCGGGATCTCCGCTGGCCCGGTCGGGGCGCAAGCGGGTGAACGCCTTCCAGGAGATCCTGCGGCAGGCGGGCGTGCCCTGCACCGTGCGGGTGGAACGGGGGACGGATATCGATGCCGCCTGCGGCCAACTGGCCGGATCGGCGGATGACCCAGCGCGGCCGGACGGGTGAGCATGGAGGTCCCCGGCATTCTGCACGTAGACATGGACGCGTTTTTCGCGGCCATCGAGCAGCTCGATCATCCCGAATGGCGGGGCCGGCCGGTCATCGTGGGGGCGCCGCCGGACCGCCGCGGGGTCGTTTCGACGGCTTCGTATGAGGCGCGTGTCTTCGGCGTGCGCTCGGCCATGCCGTCCCGGACGGCAGGCAAGCTCTGCCCGGACGGGGTTTTTGTGCCGGTGCGCATGGCCCGCTACCGGGAGGTGTCCCGGGCGCTGATGGAGCTATTCGAGTCCTACACCCCGGACGTGGAGCCGGTGTCGATCGACGAGGCGTTCCTGGACGTGCGGGGGGCGCTGCACCGGTGGCAGAGCGCCGCCGCGCTGGCCCGCGACCTCAAGCAGCGGATTCGGGCGCAGCTCTCCCTCACGGCATCGGTCGGCGTGGCCCGGAACAAGTTTTTGGCCAAGCTGGCCAGCGATATGGAGAAACCGGACGGACTGACCGTGGTGCCGGTGGCAGAAGAGGATATCGCCGCCTTTTTGTCCCCGTTACCGCTCTCGAGGGTCGCCGGGGTGGGGCGGGTGACCGCGCGCCACCTCGAGCAACTCGGTCTGCACACCATCGGCGATGTGCAGCAGGCGGATCCGGACTATCTCCGGGCCAAGCTCCGGGAAAACCGGGCCAACGCCCTGCTCGCGCTGGCGTTCGGCCGCGATGACCGGCCGGTGACGACCGAGCGGGAGACAAAAAGCATCTCCGCCGAGCACACCTTCACCATCGACTGCGACGACGAGGAGCCACTGGTGCAGACCCTGCTGGAACAGGCCGAGGATGTGGGCCGCCGGCTGCGCGCCTCGGGCTTGAGGGGGAAGACCGGTACGCTGAAGCTTCGATACGCCGATTTCACCACCATCACGCGGCAGCAATCGTTGGGCGCGCCATCCGCCTCGGACCGGGACTTGTGCCGCTGTGCGGTGAGCCTGCTGCGAAAGCATCGGCAACCGCAGGCCGTGCGGCTGATCGGGTTCGGGGTCTCGGGGCTTACCGAGGCGGACCGCGTGGTGGCCCAGCCGGACCTGTTTGCCGAATGGGACGAGTCGGCTGTGCGGGAAAAGCAGGAGCGGTTGGACCGGGTGGTGGACCGGCTGCGGGCGCAATACGGCCGGCAGGCGATCCGGCGGGGCGGCGGGTAGGGCGCGTTCGCCCCGCAAAGGGGCGTTGCCCGGCGCCCGGGCCGTCCGTCCTGGACGATTTGCGGCGGGCCGGGATCAAGCCGTCCCGCGGAGAATCCCGAGATTCATCCGGGTGTCAAAGGGGGAGGCGGGGCGAGCAGACCTCCTCATCGGCGAACGGGAGAGTGGACTCAGTCGGGTTGGGGAGGGGAGGCCTCAGGGGGCAGGAGAGGGCGGCCGCCGGCGATAAAAGATTCGGCACGGTGGATTTCTTCGCTCGCCCGGTTTTCGTCGAATTCGGCCTGGGTATTATAATCACTCAGTTCTCGATAGGTTTCGAGCTGGGCAAGGCCGACGGCTGTCTCGGCGGAGAGGCGGCCGGATTCCACATAATGGAGCTGGAGAAGCTGGATCACTCCGCGATGTATCTTGGGATCCAGTCCCTTGAGATTCAAGAGGGCCAGTGCTCAGTGAAAGGCTGCATAATACGCCCGGGAGACAGAGGCGTTGTAGAAACCGCCCGCAAGCAGATAGCGGGACTCGTCGAGGCACTGATCCCCGCGCCGCGCCTCGGCTCGCGCATTTCGTTCCGCGTTTTGAGGTGTCATGCGGCGATTCCTTCCCGGAGAATGTCGACAGCAAAACTGCGTTCACGGGATACGAGGTCGTCAAATTGTTCGGCGGTGAGCATGATCGGCTGCAAGAGAAGGCGCCGCTCGCACAACCCCATTCTGTACGCCGTGTTCACCAGCCACTCCATATCCCCGGGCTCTTCCGCATACAACACGACCAACACATCTATGTCGGAATCCTCCGTCCAGTCGCCCCGGGCTGCCGACCCGTAGAGCCGGATATCGCGGACGCGCTCTCCGAAATGCGCGCGCACTTCATCGGCATACTCCCGAACAAGTTCGCGCACAGCCTCGAGCTTTTTTTTCAGAGATCGCTCGGGGCTTCCATGTTGGCCTCTCGATTTCACCATATGTGCACTGTAAAGTTGCCGTGGAACGTGATCAACGTGAAACGGCCGGCGGTTCCGTCGTTGCCGGTCCCGGCTACCCCCCTCCCGCCGTCCGGGCCGGGAAAATTCCGGGAATTTCCTGTTAACGAATTGTCGATATAAGGTTAGAATAAATAATTTGAAACGTTTAAACAGAAGAACGGGTCCACCCGCGAGAGGGAGAGGTATGAGAACATTCGGAAGTCAGTCAGTTCACGGG
>CAZCOO010000186.1:4025-5460 GCA_964500395.1 uncultured Verrucomicrobiota bacterium | reverse complement strand
CCCAGCGCTCTACTCCCTGCGCCCCGCGCCTCGCGCTCTGCGCTCTGCTCCCTACGCCCAGCGCCCCGCGCTCTGCTCCCTGCGCCCCGCGCCCTGCGCTCTGCGCCCAGCGCTCTACTCCCTGCGCCCCGCGCCTCGCGCTCTGCGCTCTGCTCCCTACTCATGCCCGCCGGTCAGCGGTACAAACTGGACCGGCAGCAACCGGCTCTGGCGGATGTCCCCCTCTGCCGGTTTCTGGACGAGGATCAGCTCCTGCACGCCGCCCGGCGGCCCGACCGGCAGGACCATATCCCCCCCGACCGCGAGCTGCTCCACCAATGGGTCCGGGAGAGACCGCGCGGCCGCGGTGACGATAATGGCATCGAACGGGGCGTGCTCCGGCCAGCCGAAAAACCCGTCGCCGGTCTTCACGCTCACGGACTCGTATCCGGTCCGCGCCAGATCCTTCCTCGCCTGCTCGGCCAGCTCGGGAATGATCTCGATGGAGTACACCTCCATGCCCATTTCGGCCAGGATGGCCGCCTGATACCCGGAGCCGGTGCCCACCTCAAGGACCTTGTCGCCCGGTTCGAGGCCGAGTTTGTCGGACATGTACGCCACAATATAGGGCTGGGAAATGGTCTGCCCGTGCCCGATGGGAAGCGGGTGATCCCCGTGCGCCAGGTCCTTCTGCCCGTCCGGAACAAACTCCTCCCGCGGCACGGTCCGCATCGCCCCCAACACCAGTTGATTCGTGATCCCTCGCCCTTCGATCGTCCGGTCCACCAGAACCTCCCTCTGATCCTCGTAGGTTCTCATTTTTGTCTCTCCACAGGCCCATCCGGAAAAAAGGAGCCCGATCATTACGCCGGCCGGAAGAATTCTCATACGCCAACCTCGTGCTGTCGATCGTCCATCATTCACAACCAGTATACGACGCGGCCCACGGTCTGAAAAGGGCCGACCCGCCATCTTCACCGGACAGGTCGGTCGTTTTGTGGAGGCACGACCTCCGTGACGTTCCGGAACCAGGGACGTGCATGCACGCCGGCCCTTGCCAAAAGGCGGACTCCGCCGTATTGTCTTATGTAGTTCTGTGAAAAATGGGGGCGATTGGCTTCGACGGGATCGTTGAAGCGATCGTGGCGCGTCGAGGACCCCGGTTGGCCTCGTAAAACCCTCCGGGAACCAAACACAACTGCCAACGAAGAATTGGCCCTCGCGGCGTAAACACCCGCGGCGTCTCCCTGCTGACACCTGCTAGGCAACGGAGGCGACGACAGCAGGTTAGCCCTGGGACTGGGTGTCCGGGTCTCCGGGTGAAATAATACGTGGGCACTGGCAGCGGGATTGCCTGTCCGTCGGCGACCCCCGCTGTGAGATGTAAAGACGGACTACACGCGTAGAAGCGACCGTGACGCGTTCTCGGACGGGGGTTCGATTCCCCCCGCCTCCA
>CAZCOO010000186.1:0-3925 GCA_964500395.1 uncultured Verrucomicrobiota bacterium | reverse complement strand
CGTAGAAGCGACCGTGACGCGTTCTCGGACGGGGGTTCGATTCCCCCCGCCTCCACCATACTTCGCTTTGCGACCCTCACTTCGTTCGGTCGCAGCTTCGTATGGCGAGCCAGGGTTCGCACCTTTTCGAATGAAAGTCGCAAAGCGAAGTATGCCCTCCGAAGCACAGGCCGAACGCAGTGAGTGCCGACCGTGCGAAGGAGGGCCTTCCCCACCCCGCCGTGTGCTTCCTTTCCAACCGAGACGCCTGTAACGATGTGGTACGTGTATTTCCTGCGGAGTGTTTCCAACCCCCACAAGACATACATCGGAATTACCGATGACGTAGCCGAACGTGTGAAGAAACACAACGCCAGTGGAACCAAATATACCGCCACCCATCGCCCCTGGACCCTGGTTTCCTATATCGCGGTTCCGGACAAGAAAAAGGCCTGCACACTTGAGCGGTATTTCAAAGCGGGCTCCGGACACGCCTGGGCTCGCAAACATCTCTGGCCATAGGTCTTCCAGGGTTTCCACCAGCACGGCCGGGAGGAAGCCGCCGGGTCCCCCCCGGTGAGATGCCCCCCCCGGCCACCCGATGGACCGCCTCTCCCGATGGTTGGGGAGGAAAAGCGTGCTATACTGTGTCTATGTTGAAACGTCATCGAACAGAAAATCTGTTCCACCAGCGCGTCCTGCTGACCGAAGAAGGCCTGATCTTTGTCATCGGCTGCCTGCTCAGCCTGCTCTGGCACGCAGGCATCCTCGCCCTGTGGATGATGGACGATCCGCGGTGGCTCAAGACCCTCACCTTCGGATTCACCAATGTGGTGTTCGGCCGGGCCCCGGCCGTTGCCCACGGCACCCAGGCCGGATTGCCGGGGCCGCTGATGGTGTTCTACATCACGTATGTCGACATGGCCACGGCTTGCCTGGGCTATCCGGTCGTGGTGTTGAGCTACAAAAACCTCATCGAACGCCCCCGCCTCCAGCGGTCCATGCAGCGCATCGTGGCCCGGGCGGAAAAGGGCCTGGGGCGATTCGGCCCCTACAAGATCGCCGGCGTGTTCGCCTTCGTCTGGTTGCCCATCACCATGACCGGGGTGGTCGTGGGGGCGGTGCTGGGATTTCTCATGGGCCTGCGAAGCTGGATTACCCTGCTCACCGTGATGGCGGCGACGTTCACCGCCTCGATGTGCTGGGTCTATGCCACGGATACGGTCTACAGCTGGCTGTCGCAGATCGATCCGCGGCTGCCGCTGATCGCCACGGTGACGTTGATCGTCATCCTCGTGCTTCACCGGCTGCGCAAGCGGGCCCCGCGCCGGGTGCGCAACGGCGGGAACGATCCCTCGCCGGAGGAGTCGTGAGAGGGGCCTGACAAAAGCAGTCCCCCGCCCCGCCGTTGGTTCAGGACGACATCCGGATCCGCTCTTTTTCGGCGTCCGCCTCCCGCTTGATGCGGCCGATCTCGGCGGTGCGGTCCGCCTCCAGGCTCTGCACTTCCCCGAAGGCGCCGCGGGTCCGGGCGTCGAGGATCTTCTGCTTCATGAGAATCTCGGCCTGGGCGATCTCCGCCTGGGCCCGCTGTTCAATATCGGCGATGGCCTGCTTCTGCTCGTCGGAGAGGGTCTGAGAGGCGCCTTCCGCGCGCTCCAGCTTCTCCATGGCCAGTTCATAGGCGCTCTTGATTCCGCCGGCATCCTCATTCGTACTCATCATATACTCCTGCGTGGCCGGGCCGTGCGGCCCGGGCATCCCCAATACAAGGTCGTTGCACCCAATGGAGTCAATATACTACCCTCCCCGCAAGTAAAAAGGAGGACCTGCATGATTGAACAGGGAAAAACGTACGTGGTGATGGGGTTGCTGAACCCGGATTCCATCGCCTTTGTCATTGGCGAAACCATCGAACGTCTCGGCGGCAAGGTGGTCTACACCGCCCAGAATGAACGGATGTCGAAGATCTTCTTCGAACGGGGCACCCGCAAGCTGACCGATGAGGAAAAGGCCCGGCTGCACATCGAGTACTGCGATGTCACCAACGACGAAGAGGTCGAGGCCGTCTTCAACAAGATCGGCGAGATTCACGGCGTCGTCCACTCGATCGCCTACTCCAACCCCAAAACCTGCCTCGGCGAGGAGTTCCATACGGACGCGTACGAAGATCTGAAAACCGGCTTTCACATCAGCGTGGTCTCCCTGGCCACGGTCGCCCGGCATGCCGCTCCTCACCTCGCGCCGGGCAGCGGCATCGTGGCCCTGAGTTTCGATGCCGACCGGGCCTATCCCTTCTATAACTGGATGGGCGTAAACAAGGCCGCTCTCGAGGCGGCCGTCCGCGGTCTGGCCCGGCACCATGGGAAAGACGGGTTTCACGTGAATGCCGTGTCGGCGGGCCCCCTCATGACCAAGGCCGCCGGGGCCATTCCCGGGTTCGAGGCCATCGGCGACACCTGGACCGCCATGAGCCCGCTCGGTTGGGATCCCGAAGAAGACAAGAAAGCGGTGGCGGATGCCGCGGCCTTCCTGCTCGGCCCCGCCTCCTCCAAAATTACCGGCCAGGTGCTCTATGTCGACGGCGGCGCCTCCGCCATGGGCGGGCCGCTGCTCCCCCACGAAAAAGCGACGTAACCCCGCGCGCTCCCAACGCATGGCCCGGGCGCAGCCCCCGGAACTACTTCACCGCCCACCAGATGATGAGCATCGCGGCGAGGCTGAGGGCGATGCTCAGCCAGGCCAGGACCGCCAGGGCGGACCAGAGCCACCGGTTCCGGTCGCGGCGAAACCGTTCGCGCTCGAGGAAATAGCCCAGCACGCCCCCGGCCAGGAGCCCGCCGATGTGGGCGCTGTTGGCAATCCGCATGAGTCCGCCGCCGCTCACCAGGAACCCGATGATCAGGGCGTAAAAGGCCCACTGCAGGAAAAAGTTCCGCTGGGCTTCGCCGTCCGCGCCGCCGTAGAAATGGGCGTACACGGCCCCGCAGCCGATCAGGCCAAACAGCGCACCCGACGCCCCGACCAGGGGGCTCAGGCTGAACATCCCGAAGAGCACGGCCGCACTGATCAGGCTTACGGTGTACACGACAATGAACCGCCGCCCCCCGACCTGCTGCTCGATGACCGGCCCGACCTGGGAGAGGACCAGCGCATTGAACGCGAGATGCATCCACCCCCCGTGCAGAAAGCCGTAGCTGACAAACCGCCACAGGTGTCCCAGTTCGACCTGCTGCACGCTGTAGGCGCCGATCCCCGTGAGGAGGCGGTGTGTTTCCGGGGCCAGGCGCAGAATGCCGATGGCCGCCACGAGGATGAACAGGATGGTCGAGGCCGGACACCAGGAGGGCACCGCCAGGGCCAGGGTCCGCTTCACGGTTTGCACCCGGTAGCTGGGGGCGCGGGCGCCGCACCGGGCACATTCCTTGTCGTCCCGGTCCAGCAGAGCCCCGCACTGCTCGCAGAACTTGTGGCGCTTCTGTCCGGCTGTTCGCCGGAATCCCTTCCCGGCGCACCAGTCATCCCATTCCCGGCGCCACCGCCGGATGCGCCAGTACCACACGCGGGTATCGATCCCGAGACTTTCCAACAGGTCTTTCCAATTCATAGGCGTCCCATTATTCTCCTCCGGGCGGCCCTGTGCAACCGTGAAAGGGGAAAAAGCCCCTGCCGCCGGGCCGAATTGCGGAAAAGAACTTGAACGCGGGCCTCTGCGTGGTTTGCAAACCACCCTCACGCAGCGCATTCCTTCTACACGGAGAGGTGGCAGAGTGGTCGAATGCGGTGGATTGCTAATCCATTGTACGGTGATTTAGCCGTACCGCGGGTTCGAATCCCGCCCTCTCCGCCATCCGAAAGGTCGAGGCCGAACCACCATTCGCCCTCACCCTTGGTGCTCAATTGCTATGACAATCTCGTTTGGCGGGATGCGGGTCTTGATGGCATC
>CAZCOO010000185.1:0-5465 GCA_964500395.1 uncultured Verrucomicrobiota bacterium | reverse complement strand
CGACCCTCCTATCAGGGTGAGCCGACATCCGGGTAGGGCGCAGCCCCCAACCCCGCCGTCTTGCCTGTGGTGTGGAGTCGGGGCCGGGGCTGCCGGGTGCGAAAGGGGGGGGGAACCTGGAGCCTGGCGCCCCCGGAGAATCCTAATCGCACTCTCTGTGCCCCCGTTCCCCGCGGAGCGGCGATGGGAAGAGTGCGATCAGGAAGGGGGAGGATTGCTTGTCTCTGCGACCGGATCGATGAAGAGAGCCGGACCTCTGCGAGTATGTCAGGCATTCCTGCCTGACGGGGATCGAGAGGAGCGGGCTCCGCCTCTCTCGCGCACCTCGCGCGCTGTGGGCGGGGGGCGGGGTGCGACGATCCCGATCCCGACTTCGACTTCGATGTGAAGAGGGCGGGGCGGTGTGACCCCAGACCCGCCGGGTCCCCACCGGATTGACCGGCCGCGTCCGCCGCCGTAGAGTGGCAATTGCGCTATGCGCATTCCAGAGCCCCTCACCCCCGAATTGGCGCGGACCCTGGCCGATGAACTCGGACAGGGGCAGGAGATCTCCGTCTCGGCGCCGACGCCGTCGGCCGGGGCGGCCCTGGCCGCGACGCTGCACAGCCGGGGCGTCGCCCCGCTGGTCATCGTCACCGCGGGGCCCCGGGATATGGAGTCGATGCTGGTCGACCTGCAGGCCATCGCCGGCGACGAGGCCGCCGGCATGATCTTCCCCGCGCGCGAAAGCGGCCGGGCCGCGGCCTCCCAGACCGACCTGGCGGGGGACCGCCTCCGGGTGCTGGAGGCCTGCCGCCATACGGGGACCGGCCCCATCGTCACCTGCATCCAGGCCCTCATGCAGACCACCCTCCCCCCCGAGGCCTTTGCCCGCCAAGTGCTGGACATCCGGCGCGGCCAAACGGTCGATGTAGACACGCTGGTCTCGCGTCTCGAGGCGTTTCAATACCGGTTCGGCGTGGAGGTGACCGAAAAGGGAGAGGCCGGCGTGCGCGGCGGGATCGTCGACATCTGGTCGCCCGCTTCGGACTGGCCGGTGCGGATTGAATTCTTTGGCGAGGAGGTCGAATCGATTCGCTGGTTTGATCCGGTGGAGCAGACCTCGCGCGAGACGGGCGAGCGGGTCACCATCCATCCCGCGGGCGACCAGGCGGGCAGCGGGGACGCCCCCTCGACGGCCCTGCTTCCGGACCATGTACCGCCCGCGGCGAGCTGGATCTGGATCGAGCCGGAGACGGTGCGTGAACACGGCCTGCTGTACGAGGAGAGCCTGGCCGAAACCGGGGCGGAGACGGGCACGGTGCGGCTGGCGGATTTCCTGGCCCGGCTGGAGGGCTGCCGGCGGGGCGGGTCTCTGCTGCTGTCCGACGGCGGCGCCCGCGATGCCGGCCTGCGGCCGGTCGAGCGCCTCCCCGGTCTGGGGACCGAAGACGGCGGCGTGCTGGATACCATTGAAAAGGTCCGCTCCGAATACATCGACACACTGCTGGGCCGGGCCCGGGCGGGCGAGTCGATCCACCTGTTCTTTGAAAACCGCGGAACCCACCAGCGGTTCCGGGAGGTCTACCTGCGGGACCCCGGCGCGGAGACGCTGCTTCACCTTCACATCGGGGCGCTCTCGGAGGGTTTCGCCTGTCCCGGCGGCGGGGTGGCGGTGATCGCCGAGAGCGACCTCTACGGGCGCAAGCGCCGCCTGCGGGGCATTTACAGCCTGCACGGGCGCCGGCGAACCGCCCGGCGCAAGGCCGGCCCCCGGGTGGCGGACTGGATGGATATGCAGCCCGGGGATTTCGTGGTGCACGTCGACCACGGGATCGGCCGGTACCTCGGGTTGTACGAGATCGTGGTGGGCGAAGAAAAACAGGAAGTGCTCACCGTTGAATACGCCGACAAGGCCAAGCTGCACATCCCGGTGAGCCAGGCCCATCTGCTCAGCCGGTACGTGGGCGTGGGCAAGCAGAAGCCGGCCCTGCACAAACTCGGCGGGCGGCGCTGGACGCGGGAAAAACAGGCCGCGTCGAAGGCGGTGCAGGACCTGGCCGCCCAGCTCCTCGAAGTACAGGCGGCCCGCCAGATGCAGGACGGGCACGCGGTGGCCGGCGACACGCACTGGCAGCATGAATTCGAAGCCACCTTTCCCTACGAAGAGACGCCCGACCAGGAGCAGGCTATCGGGGATGTGAAACGCGACCTGGAGAGCGCCCGCCCCATGGACCGGCTGATCTGCGGCGACGTGGGATACGGCAAGACCGAGGTGGCCATGCGCGCGGCGTTCAAGGTGGTCATGGACGGCCGGCAGGTCTGTGTCCTCGTTCCCACGACGGTCCTCGCCCAGCAGCACTACAACAGTTTCCGCGAACGGATGGCGGCCTTCCCCGTGAGCATCGAGTCGCTCAGCCGGTTCCGCACCCGGGCCGAGCAGGGCGACGTTCTCGACCGGCTCGCCCGCGGCCAGGTGGATATCGTGATCGGCACCCACCGGCTGGTGCAGAAGGATGTGCGGTTCCGAAACCTCGGGCTGGTCGTGATCGACGAGGAGCAGCGGTTCGGCGTGGCCCACAAGGAGCACCTCAAAACCCTGCGCCGGCAGGTCGATGTCCTCACGCTCACGGCCACCCCCATTCCCCGCACGCTGTACATGAGCCTCACCGGCGCGCGGGACATGAGCACCATCCAGTCCCCGCCCCGCGACCGGCACCCCATCGAAACCATCGTCACCGAAGACCGGGACGATGTCCTCCGCAGCGCCATCCTCCGGGAACTCAACCGAGAGGGGCAGGTCTTTTTTCTGCACAACCGGGTGCAGACCATCGACATGGTCTATCGCCGTCTGCGCGAGCTGGTGCCGGAGGCCCGCATCGAGGTGGCCCATGGACAGATGAGCGAGAAACGCCTCGCCCCGGTGATGGACGCGTTCAGCCGGGGCGACGTCGACGTCCTCCTGTGCACCACGATCATTGAAAGCGGCGTCGACATCCCCAACGCCAATACCATCATCATCGACCGCGCCGACCGGTTCGGGGTCTCCGACCTCTACCAGTTGCGGGGCCGGGTGGGGCGCTATCGCAACCGGGCCTACGCCCTGCTGGTGATACCCCGCCACGCGCGCATGCTCAGCGACGCCCGGAAGCGGATCCAGGCCATCCAGAAATACAGCGCTCTCGGCTCCGGGTTCAAGGTCGCCCTGCAGGATCTCGAGATCCGCGGGGCGGGCAATATCCTGGGGGCAAAGCAGAGCGGCCATATCTCCGCGGTCGGGTTCGACCTCTACTGCCAGCTCCTCCGCCGCACCATCGCCACCATGAAAGGAGAGGCGCCGCCCCGGCTGATCGATGTCGATGTGAAGCTGGACTTCCTGGACGCCGACCCGCAGCCGGGCCCGGAGACCCTCAGCGCGGCCATCCCTACCGACTATATGGAGGACGAAAGCCGGCGGGTGCAGTGGTACCGGCGCATCGCCGCCCTGGCCCGGACCGAGGAAGTGGAGGAACTCCACCGCGAGCTGGTCGACCGCTACGGGCCCCTGCCGGCGGCCCTGTACCGGCTGCTGCAGATCAGCCGGCTGAAAATCACCGCCGCCGAGCAGAACATCCGATCGATCGAGGTCCGGGGGCGCAAGGTCCTCCTCATGCGGGGGGCGGACTATCTCAAAGGCGAAGACCGCCGGAATCCCCGTCTCTCCGCCGCCGGGCCGGAAGAGCGGCTGGAGGAGCTGATCGGCATCGCGCAGGAGGTTGGCGGCGGCTCAACGCCTCGCTCCCGCGGGGCGCGAGGCCGCCGGGGTCGCCCGCGTACACCGGGCCGCGGGGTCCCTCCATGAAGATGATGCGCCTCCACCACTCGATCTGGTTCCTGTCCCTCGGCTTCATCGTCCTGTGGAATTCCGGCTTCATCGGCGCGGAATATACCTTGCCCTACACGAAGCCCCTCACCCTTCTGTTCTGGCGGTACTGGCTGCTGGCCCTCTTCCTGCTGGTCCTACTTCTTCTGCGCCGCCGCCTGGAATGGCCGGGGATCGAGGCCGTTTCGATCGCCGCGCTCGTCGGGATCCTGGCCCACGGCGTGTGGCTGGGGTGTGTCTTTGTCTCGTTGGACTACGGCGTGCCCGCGGGCATCGTGGCCCTGGTGATTGCGCTGCAGCCGATGGCCACCGGGGCCCTCTCCGGGCCGGTGGTCGGCGAGCACACAACGCCCATCCGCTGGGTGGGGTTGGTGATCGGGCTGATAGGCGTCATGATCGCGGTCCTGGCCCGGACCAATCTCGCCGGGGCGGAGCCTGTCGTCGCCTACTTCATCCCCTTCGGATCGGTGGCGGCGATTACCGCCGCGAGTCTGATCCAGCGCCGGTTGCAGGTGACCCGCCATGCGTACCGCATGTCGGTCGAGCAGGGGCTGTTCTACCAGAGTCTCGGCACAGCGCTGGCGGTCACGATTCCCGCGTTCCTCCTGGAGGGCCTGGAGACGCAATGGAGCCCCGTGTTCGGGGCGGCCCTGATATGGCTGGTTCTGGGCGTGTCGTTGATGGCCTATGCGTTGATGTGGCTTTTGATTGCGCGGATGGATGCCACCCGGGTGGCCAGCCTCTTCTATTTTGGCCCGCCCGTCACGATGCTGATGGCCTGGGTGGCGTTTGGGGACCAGCTCCTGGCCACGGATGTGGCGGGGTTTGGCGTGATCGCCGCAGGCGTGCTCATCACGCACATGAAAGGGGACCTCCTCGCCCGGAGACGGAAGGACGTACGCCGTTGAATCTCGAACCGTCCGGATTCAGGCGTCCCGGCGGGGGGCAGGGAAACGGCAATGGGGCATGAGAAACGGGCCCTCTCCCCGCTGCCGGGAAAAGGGCCCTGTTTTCAATGCCTGGTTGTAGGCGTGGCCGCCGGGAAGACGGCCCGGGTTCAGAAGCGGTTGCGACCGCCTCCGCCCCCGCCGCGCCGCTCTTCGCGGGGCCGGGCTTCGTTGACGGTCAGGGAACGGCCGTCCACTTCCTGGCCATTGAACATGGAAATGGCGTTCTTGGCCTCTTCCTCCGAGCCCATCTCGACGAAGCCGAAGCCGCGGGATTTGCTCGTGTATCTATCCAGGATCAGGTCGCACGATGTGACCGTGCCCGCCTGTTCGAACTGACGTTTGAGGTCATCTTCCATCGTCTCGTATGAAAGGTTTCCTACGTATAATTTTGTGCCCATGAGGGGACTCCTTCTGGTATGTCGCGGGAGAGTCGGTGATCGGATCCGCACCGTGCGGAACAGGGATCGCAACCGACCGCAGAAAAGCAGGAAGGAAGGAAACCAAATACGAATCACTCGAACGATCTCGAGCTGGGGCCGACCCTATCACGGACGCCGGGGAGTGCAATCGAATAAGCAAACTCTTTTTGGGGCCCGGCGAAAAAGATCCCCCGGGCTCGTCCAGGGGGGAATTGGATCGGCGCCTGCCCGGGAAGCGAACGCCCGCCTTCCCCC
>CAZCOO010000184.1:0-5501 GCA_964500395.1 uncultured Verrucomicrobiota bacterium | reverse complement strand
TCCGGCTCCCTCCGTCCCCTGCTCCTGATTAGCATGAGGAACTTCTTCACCGGCCCCCACGGGGCGCCACAGACCAAGTGCGCTTACGTGCGCTGTTCGGCAAGTTCCTCGGACGGCTGGTCCTCAATCGAACGGTGGCTCGCACGGACCTCTTCCGCTTCATCAGGCGCCCGGTCCGTACAGCCCGGACACCGGATTTTTTCGCCACGATACGTAAGGCTCGCGCAGCCGCAGGAGGTGAAGGTCTTGTTCCGGATGATGACCCCGACCGCCATCGCGACCAGGCACACCGCAAAAATCCCGATGACTGTACCCGCAAGTAAGAGAAAATTCATATTGATCCTATCCTTTCACTGCCAAAGTAGGCATTTTCTGCCGCTTGTCAATGGAGACGGGCCTATCCGATTTCCTTCCCTCGGCCCATACCCGGCGCAAATACCCCCCGCTCTCCCCGTTTTCTACAAGGGCGTCCCGGCGGCATCCCGGAATGGACGCCCCTGCGCACCGGATTCCCATGGTTTTCCAACGGAATATCAATAAAAAGCGCATCAACGTTCGAGATGATGTCCCGAGGGCGAGCCGGGTTCAGGAACGCCGGATGGGACTGGGCTCTTGACACCGCCCCCCACCCATCTACTTTACTTGCGTGAGTACGGAAACGGAAACCGATGCCCCCTGGAGAGGATTGATCTGACATGGCCGAAGATAAGCCGACCCCATCACCGGATGCCCCCGAAAACGAAACTGCAACCCCGCGGGATTCCGCCTCCCCGGTTCCCACCCTTCTGGAGGAGTTTTCCGAGCCCTTCATTTCCTCTCTGAAGCCCGTCCTCTCCCCGGTCGAGGAGGCGCAGGAAGCCGTATCGAAAACCGTGGCCAATTCCCGGTTGCGGGCAATCCTGCCCGGCCTTCGGGATCTGCGTCACAATATCCAGGCCCTGATTGACAAGGTTGCGGAACAACACGCCTATGTCCTCATCTTCGGTCCGCTGAAAAGCGGGAAGTCAACATTCATGAATGCCATGTGCGCCTCGTACGTGAGCGAAGTCAGCGCCCTGCCCGCCTACCCCTGCCTGGTCCATGTATCCCACAGCGATTCCCCCTCCTTTATCGTGACTCGTTACGACGGGCAGACCCAGACCTTCACCTCACAGGATGAGCTCCACGACGAGGTTCTCAAGGCCCACCCCATGCTGACCGAGCGCATTCGCGAGATCGAAGAACAGGGCGAAGCCTTCGATCCCAGCCTGCATATGCCGGATGCGATCCGGAAAATAGATGTCAAACTGCCCACCGGGGACCTCGCCCAGTCGGGCGCCGTCCTGGTCGATACCCCCGGTCTCTACAGCCGCATGAAGTTCGGCTACGACCGCATGACGCGGGACTTCCGGGACGCCGCCGCCTGCGCCATTTTCGTCGTCAAAAGTGACAACCTCTTCCTGGAACAGGTGTTTGACGAGTTCCATGAACTGCTCGAATTGTTCAGCCGCATCTTTCTCATCGTCAATGTGGATTCACGGAAAAAGGACCTGCAGCCGGACGGATCCCTGGTTCCCAGCCTCGAGCATGAGGATCCGGAAAAACTGATCCGGGCCTTCACCGACCTGGCCATGAGTGCCCCTCTCAAAGCCGCGGCGGAAGATGGGCGCCTGCAGATTTTCCCCGTCGACCTGCTGGACGGCGCCAGCCGGCGGATTAAGCAGAAACAGGGAGACGCGGACGCGGAAGAAGGCTCGGCCCCGCCGCCGGCCGGACAGGTATCGTTTGACGACCTCCTCGTCGATCTCACGGACTTCCTCAACAGCAGCGACTACCTCCACATGTTCCTGGCCGACAGCATCCGGCGCTCCCGGTCTCTCCTGGGCGATCTCAAAGGGCTCACGGAGCATGAAAGCATCCGCGATCTCGAAAGCCGCATGGAGCAGAGTCGTCGGGAACACGGGGACGCCACCCGCAAGCAGGACGCCCTGCAGGGCCTCAAGGAGGTGGACTGGCGCGCGGAAACCACGCCCCTTCGCGATACGCTGATTCAATCCGTAAAGGACACCGGCGAAGATATCCGGCGCAGCACACAACACACCCTCACCGGCGCTATCGAGAGCTGGTTCGACCAGGATGCCGGCCTCACCGAACTCCTCGAGAACGACGTTCGCGAGGCCTTGTCCCACGCGCGGGAGCGGCTGCAGGACTACATCCGGTCGGAGTTGAAAAACCGGATTCAGGATACCCCCACCGGCTTGAATGTATCCGCGGAACGGGCCCGGGAGTTTGAGGCCGCTGACCTCTCGCTGTCCGCCTTCTGCCGGAAAGCACTGGAGGAAATGGATCTCGAGGCCCCGGAGTTGAATATCGATACCGAACGACTCGTGGAAAACACGCCCGTGCGCCGGCGTTTCGCCGACTGGTGTCTGTTCCGCGGCAGACGCTCGGTTCGACAGAAGTTGTTTGGTGACCCCGCGAACCCCGGCCGTTCACTCACGGCCTCGCAAAAGGAGCGCCGGCTGGGCGATGCCGGTCTCGAGGCCATGCGAACCAATGTGGCCGAGCAGTTCGAAGAGGGCTGGAAGAACCTGACCACCGATCATCCGGACCGGTTGCTGCAGAATTTTGCGGATCAGCTCGGACGTCTTCTCGGTGAGAAAATCAACCGGGAAATCCAGGACGTTCAGACCAAACTGGCCAATCTGGATCGTGAAATCCAGGATGTGGAATCCGTACACAGCCGGATCAAGGCCCTGGCTCAACAGGTCGAAGACTGCCGGGGCGGCATCGAATCCCTCGCCGGCGATTTGGCCGGACGGGGATTGCCGATCGACATGACCGCCCGCGATGAACTGCCCGAGGCCACCCCGCTCGAAGAAGACCTTCCGGAGACGGATGAGCCGCCGGCCGGGGACCACACGGAATCGGACTGAGCGCCGGTCACGTTCCTTCAGGTTGCCCGGAATCCCTCCGGGGCGCCCGGACTAGTCGATCACCGGCAGGATGATACGGGACGCGTAGTCCCCCCCTACCCGGACCGCGTTGGTGGCAACGGTCATGTCGGCCGGGCCCCGGGCGGGAGCAAAGGTGTTGGGATGCACCTCGTAGGCGGGATCCGAACTGCTCGTCACCAGAACGCCGATCCGGTGTCCGCGGTTAAACACCAGGGCCGTGCTCCACAGATCCAGGTCCAGTTCCGCCACCCCGGTTCCTTCCCAGGGCTGGGTGCCGTCCGCCCCCGTCCGGTAGCGCAGCATCCCGGCCGTCTCCCGCACAATCGCCGCCGTCCCGTCCGGATAGATGTCCAGCAGCTTCACCACGAACGCCGTGTCCGGGGCGGAACTCTCCACAAACAGGCGCGCCCGAATCGGCCCCGTGATCGTCAGCGGCTCGGAAAGGGGCTCAGATTCAAACGTCAGTACATCGGGCCGGTCGAAAAGGGGCCGCTGGTCGTGGGGGCCGCTCTTCTTGTTGGACCAGGTATAATGCCCGCCGAGGGAGGGCGCCGGCTCAGCGGGATCGTAGCGGTAGGACCGCGCATGACCCGGCCCGGGCGGCCGGCGCACCACCCCGCTGTCGGCGGCGAGATAAAACGCCGTCGGCGTGTGGGGTACGGGCCATTCCTCCGTGTACTTCCACTCGTTGCCGGGTGCATCGTCCGCCACCGTATCCCCCATCAGATAATACGCGAGCATGGACGGCTCGTCCGGGTCTGCCTTCCCCTTGAGAACATCCGACACCGAGGGACTCGGGGACTTTGGCCAGTCCTTGGGATAGTGATCCCCCAGGGCGGGCACGCCCGATATCCCCCCGTGCCCGCGCGGCCAGATGCGGACATACGCGCGGGCGTGCGGGGCCAGGGCCGAATACGTATCCAGAATGCCCTGCAGCATGGGGTCGTACCAGCCCGTATCATTTTTATAGATCGTCGGACACTCCGGCGCACGCCGGGCCATAAAATCCAACCACCCATCGGGGTCCCATTCGGAGGGGAGGGTCGGGCGCGGCCACGCCGGGGTCTCCGCCCCCCTGTGTCGCAGCCATCGGTACTCGAGTCGCCGGACCTGGTTGTGAAAGGCCCAGTAGTACCGCAAATGGCCCGTGGTATTTCCGGTCCCGCAGATCAGATAGGCCGGGTCATTGGCCCAGACCGCGATCTCAGCCGCGTATCCATTGCCCGATCCGCCCACCGATCCGATCCGTCCATTGCACCACGGTTGCGCCTTGATCCACTTCAGGGTATCCGCTCCATCCAGGATTTCGTGCCGAATCCCGGACTTGGATTCAAAGACATCGTGACGCCCTCCCTCGTACTGCCGTATATCACAGGCCACGAAGGCAATTCCCTCTTCCCCGAAGCCTTTGGCATAGCGCCCGGTTCCCCACCGCCCGTACGCCGTACGGCACATCACCACCGGAAACGGACCCTCTCCGGGAGGCAGAAAGACCTCCGCCGGAAGCGTCACTCCATCGCGCATGGGGATCTCGGCATGCTCGTGCCGGCCCTCCCCGGCAAAGTCATCCAGAATCTCCCGCGGCAGGTGCTGCTCCTTCTCCCAGGAGCTCAGGACTCCGTCCCCATCCGTATCGGCTTCCGGATGCTTCTCCAGATACCGCTTCAGCGCCGGATCGGTCTCCGAATTTCGATCCTGCGCACCCGCAGGAAGACACAGGCTGAAAAGCAAAGAGCACAGGAACACCGAACCCATCAATCGCATATTGGCACCTCGCACATGAGTTGTTTATGGGTCTTGCCGGTATAAGTTATAACGTTTTATACTTTGCATTTCAAGGATCGGTGCAACAGAGTGCTCCATACGCGACGCGGGGCCGAAACGGAAAGCGGCCGGCGCCCCCATGCCCATGGACCCGCTGATGGATCGTCGCAGGACCGGTGAGAGCACAGTAGGCCTATTCGTGTCGACATCAGAATTTCGGTGGCACTGAGGCAATTTGCGGGTTGCCGCCCCGCCGCAACCCGGATTACCCTGACAACTTTTCATAGATACACCCCCGGACCACCACCATTTCCGTATGAACGCCAGACAAATCATGACCGGTTGGGGCCTGCATCCCCGGCTCAAAGCTGAAGTTCGATGGGCTGAGACCCTTGAAGGCACCCGGCAGCAGGTGGAGCATCACAGCCCGCTCATTCCCTACGGCATGGGCCGCAGCTATGGCGATACCGCCCTGGCCGATACCGTTTTGCGGATGACCCGGTTAAACCACTTTCTCTCGTTTGATGATCAGAGCGGTATCCTGCGATGCGAGGCGGGCGTCACCCTGCAGGACATCCTCCGGGCATTCGTGCGCCGGGGCTGGTTTCTCCCCGTAACCCCCGGCACGAAGTATGTGACGCTCGGGGGGGCCGTCGCCGCGGACGTGCACGGAAAAAACCACCACCGCGAAGGGTCCTTCTGCACGCACGTGCGCTCCCTCACCCTCCTCATGGCCGATGGATCGGTTTGTGAGTGCGGGCCCGATCGCCATGTCGAGCTGTTTGAAACCACCTGCGGCGG
>CAZCOO010000183.1:0-5626 GCA_964500395.1 uncultured Verrucomicrobiota bacterium | reverse complement strand
GTGCAGGGACAGACGGCCGACTGGATGGCCCGGCTCGCCGACCGCTCGCCCCCGCGCGACGCCCGCCGACTGGCCGGCCGCCTGCGCCCCGTATTCGAAAAAGAAGGGGTGCCCGGCGAACTCGTCTGGCTGGCGGAGGTGGAATCCTCGTTCAATCCCCGGGCCGTCAGTCCGGTGGGCGCCGCCGGGCTGTATCAATTCATGCCGGCCACAGCCAGGGAGATGGGGCTTTCTCTCGCCCCCGACGACGAACGGTACGACCCCGGCAAATCCGCCCGCGCCGCCGCCCGCTATCTCAAGCGCCTCCACCGGCGATTCGAAAGCTGGCCCCTTGCCCTCGCCTCTTACAACGCCGGCCAGGGGCGGGTGAATGGGCTTCTGCGGCGGCACGGCACCACGGCGTACAATGATATTGCGGCCCATCTTCCCGCCGAAACCCGCATGTACGTCCCCAAGGTCCTCGCCACCATTCGGCTTCGGGAAGACGTGGACCTCGCCCGGATGTAGACACGGCCGCCGCGCATGTTCCCAATCCCGCTGACGGACGGAGAGGGGGGATTTATTCCTCGGGTGCGGAGTAATCCTGCAGGGTATCCACGATGCGGTCCAGGGCCGCCTGGATCGACGCCACATCTTCGCGGATCCGCTCAAACCGCTGGTTGGTGGTCTCGCGGGTGGATTCGAGGCGATGCCTCTTTTTCTCGGAGACGTCGAGCTGATCGGTCAGCTCGCGGATTTTCTGCTGCGAGTTGCCCAGAGACTCCACCAGCATCTGGATCTGTTCGGGATTCTGGAAACTGGCCGTATCGAGTTCTTCCTGGGTCGGCTCGCGGTCGGGCACCACGACCTGTGCACCGCAATCGGGGCAGGTAATGACCAGGCCGGCCCCCTTCTCATCCACGGCGAGACTCTTCCCGCAAGACGGACATTCGAACACGATATCGGTTTGCCTGATCTCCGCTCCCGCCATGATGACACCTCCCGTTGTCGTCTCTCTCCACGAGTAGAGTACGCCCCCCCCCGGCGGGGTTCAAGTGCATTGGCGCACGATTGCCCGCAATTCGCTCCGGGAGGACCCGTCATCGCCCCCTTATTCGCGCCCCTGCTCCAGGCCGAGCCGCTCCTGAAGAAATTCCCGGGCCGAGAGCAGATCGGGGCGGTCGGGCTGCGTCTCCAGCATCTCCAGGACTTCCTCCAGGGCCTGCTCATAGCGCGCCTGTTCCACCAGACGCAGGATCCGCGCCCGGCGCGCCTGGACATGGTCCGGCGCCGAGGCCAGCGTCTTCTCCAGGAAGTCGTCCGCCTTCTCCACCTCTCCCCGAATGCGGTACAGCACCGATACGTTCCAACAGGCGGAGACCCGGCCCGGATCCAGCTCCAACGCCCGGAGAAAATCCCGCTCCGCGCCGGCCAGGTCATTCTGCATCCCCCGCACCTGTCCCCGGTTGACCCAGGCACTCGCGAGCTGCGGGTTGAGGGTGATGGCCCTTTCAAAATGTCCCAGGGCCGCCGACAGACGGCCGTCGGCGCGCGCCTCCAGCCCCATGTACACATGGGCCCGGGCGCTGCGCGGCTCCTGCGCGAGCGTGCGCGCCCACAACGTCGCATCGTCCCGGTACTCCATGCCCCGCACCAGCGTCAGCACGCCAAACAGCGTGCACAGGATGCCCGTAGACACCATCCGCAGGCGGGCCCGGCGGCCGGTGAACCCGGGACCCGCGAGGATCCAGGCGGCGGCGAGCGCCCCGCCCGGAATCATCGCCGTGAGATACCGGTCAGCCACCGGGTTGAACAGCGGCACAAGATTGGAGACCGGCGCGAAAAACAGGGCGATCCAGGTCAGGCCCAGTCCGGGCCAGCGCCATCGACGGAGGATGCAGGCCGCCAACGCCCCGCCGGCCACGGCCACCAGCCCGGCCCCCACCCAGAAGCGCGGATCGAAAAGGCCCGCCACGGGCGGCACCACGCGATCCACGATCAACGGCCACGGCGCCAACAGCGTGCGCAGGGTCACGGCCCAGACCCAGGGTACAGACCAGAGATTCTCCGGCGGGCGGTAGGACTGCCCGTTCCACGTCCCCGTCGCCGCCTGGAACGATTCTCCCCCCGCCCAGCCCGTCGCCACCATGGCCAACACGGCCGACAACCCGGCCGCCAGCCAGGCGCCGTCGCGGAGCCGGGGACGGCTTTCGCGAAACCAGGCCCAATGGGCCGTGAGCAGCGGCAAAAACACCGCGCCGCTCTCCTTGCTCCCGAGAGCCAGCAGAAAACACCCGGCCGTCGCGATTCCCCACCCCGCGCGAAGGCCCGGCCCTCTCGACCGCGCCCCCCACAGCGCTCCGTGCAACCCCAGGAGCGCAAACACCAACACCAGCAAATCCGGCCGAAAGGAGGGCACCTGGACCGCTTCCGTCATGGCCGGATGCAGCCCCGCCAGCAGGGCCGCGGTGAGGGCAAAGGGGGCGACCGGCCCGTTCGGCTGCTGCAGCGCCCGCAGGCGAACCACCCACCCGTACAGCAGCCCGATCCCGGCGAGGAACAGCAGAAGATTCGTCAGGTGATAGCCGAATGCACGCTCTCCCCACAGGGCCCGGTCGAGGAAACAGGAGAGCAGCATTACGGGGCGCCGCCCGTTGAGCACCTCCGTATCGCCGAGGGTCCGGCCGCTCAACACGTCCCACACATGGGCGGGGTCGTCCAGGTAGGGGTTCTCCACGATCTGCCCGTAATCGTCATAGACAAAACCGTGGCCGAGACCGGGCAGGTAGGGCAGGGCCACCAGGGCCAGGAGAAAAAGCGGGGCCCATCGCCGGGCCCGGCGCGCCGCCGGCCCGCGGTCCGGCCGGCCGTCCTGCGAGGCCGGATCCCGCGTCATGGCGCCAGGCCGAGTTGCTTGAGAAGGAAGAAATTCTTGGCCCAGTTGGGCTCCACTTTGACCCAGAGGTGTAACTCCACCTCCACCCCGTAAATCTCTCCGATCACCGCGGAGGCCTGGCGGGTGACCTTCTTCAGGAGCCGTCCCTTCTTCCCGATCACAATCCCCTTCTGCGTCGGGCGGTCCACCAGCACACTGGCCCGGATCGTCCACCGCTTCTCGCCCTCGTCCAGCTCATCGATCCGCACGGCGATGGCATGGGGAAGTTCGTCGTGCAATTCCTCAAAGAACGGTTCGCGGATGATATCGGAAAGCGCCGGCTTTTTGGGGAAATCCGTGAGCACATCGTCCGGAAACAGATACGGGCCCGGCGGCATCGCCTCGAATAAGTCGTTCAACAGACGTTTGACGCCCTCCCCCCGGGCCGCGGAAATGGTGACCCACCGGGCGTCTTTCTCGACCTGCTTCTCCTTCTGCAGGTCCTGCCAGAGCTGCCGGTACTCTCCCTCCCGGTTGCGGGGGAGGTCCCGCTTGTTCAACACCAGGAATATAGTTTGCTCTGCGTGCAGCAGGCGCCGCATCCACCCTTCGTCCTCCTCGGCGGGGCGGGCGGACTGATCCATCAGCAACACCACGGCATCCGATCCCTCCACCGCCTGGCGCGCCATCTTGTTCATCATCTTGCCCAGGTCGTGAAACGGCCGGTGCACGCCCGGGGTATCGAGAAAGACCAACTGCCCCCGTTTATCCGTGAGGACCCCGCGGATCACATTGCGCGTCGTCTGCACCACCGGGCTCACCACGCTGACCTTCTCTTCGAGAAACGCGTTGAGCAGCGTGGACTTGCCGGTATTGGCCCGCCCCACCACGGCCGCCATTCCGCAATGCGGCGCTGGATCGCCCTCGCGGATCATAGGCTTGGCATACTCGTCATGGTTCAGGTGCGTCCTTTTTCAATGGCTCCCAATGCAAGGCAAAAGCGTATCGGGCACACCCCGAAAGTCAAAGCCAAAGGGTGCCGGGCGTGGAGCACATGACGAACGCCGGGGAATTTTTCTCAAATTGCGGCTTGCTCCCTCGCGGGATGACTGTATTGTACTTCTATTCCACTGCGTTCCGTTGCTGTGAACCAGTGCGACCACAGTGCTTCCCACCACCTGCGAAAATGAGGAACCACTGTACACCGTTACACAGACGGCCCTTCTTTTCCACGTGTCCGGCGGGTAGAGAATACAAACTTCCCGGACGTGGATATAGATCATGAAACACCAAAACAGCGCGCGACGCGCGCACCGCAAGCCCTCTGCCTCAACGCCGAAGGTTCACCGAGCCACCCCGCCCAAAGGCGCTTTCCGGCTCCTGACCCCCGAGCTTCAACGGGCGGTGGGCGAGGCCGGCTACACCGAGCCAACGCCCATCCAGGAGCAGTGCATCCAGCACGTTCTCGACGGACGCGACCTCATCGGCAGCGCCCAGACCGGGACCGGCAAAACCGCCGCGTTCGTCCTGCCCCTGTTGCAGACCCTGGCCGCCGCGACCACGCGCCCCCGTCCGCGAAAACCCCGCGGACTCATCCTGGCCCCCACCCGGGAACTCGCCGCCCAGATCGGCGACAGCATTCGCACCTACGGCCGGTTTACCCGATTGACTCACACCACCGTGTTTGGCGGGGTGGGCCAGGGGCCGCAGGTCAAGGCGATGAACCGGGGCGTCGACATCCTGGTGGCGACGCCCGGGCGCCTGCTCGATCTCATGGAACAGGGGCACATCGAGTTGGACGAGGTCCGGTTTTTTGTGCTGGACGAGGTCGACCGCATGCTCGACATGGGATTTATCCCGGACATCAAGCGCGTGGTTCGGGACCTGCCGAACAGCCGGCACACCCTCTTCTTCTCCGCCACCATGCCTCCGAAAATGCTCCAGCTCGCCATGACCATGGTGCGGGAACCCGATCCCGTAAAAATCAGCATCACCCCGGACGCACCCGCGGTCGATCGCATCGGTCAGAAGGTCTTCTTCGTAAACAAAAGCAACAAGAACAACCTTCTCCTCTCCGTGATGAAGAACCCGGAGATCGGCAAGACCCTGATCTTCACCCAGATGAAACACACCGCCAACAAGGTGGTGGACCGCCTGCGCGATGCCGGCATCCGCGGGACCGCCATTCACGGCAACAAGAGTCAGGCCGCCCGCACCAAGGCCCTGGACGGGTTCAAACGCAATCGATTCAAGGTGCTGGTGGCGACGGATGTCGCCGCCCGCGGCCTGGATGTGGACGATATCACCCACGTGATCAACTACGACCTGCCCACCGAAGCGGAAACGTATGTCCACCGGATCGGCCGGACCGCCCGCGCCGGCGCCGACGGCGACGCGATTTCGTTCTGCACCGCCGAAGACCGCGCCTACCTGCGACAGATTGAGCGGCTGCTGGGCGAAGCCGTTTCGACGGACCTCGAACACGGGTACCATTGCGAGCAGGCACAACATTCCACCTCCGCGGCGCCCAAGAATTACGGACGCGGCGGCGGAGGGAATCCCCGTGCCCGCACCCGGGGCAAGCAGCCCGGCAAGCGGGGGCGCAGGACCGGCAACCGGTTCGCCCGGCGCTGAACCGGCCCGTCGGCAAACGTCCCGGAGGGGCGAATAACCATAGCCCGGACAAGCCATCGATCTGTAGACACCCCGTTGTACGGCGCGCTGCCTTTGCCCTCTGCTGCTCAGAAGCATGAGGAACGTCTTCACCGGCCG
>CAZCOO010000182.1:0-5628 GCA_964500395.1 uncultured Verrucomicrobiota bacterium | reverse complement strand
GAGTGGTGCAGTCCGCTCCATTTCGATGACGTGCTCCGGTTGACGGCGGATTGTACCGTGGCCCAGATGCTGGCCCGGGACGATTTCTCCAAGCGGTATCGGGCCAACCAGCCGATTTCCCTGGTAGAATTCATGTATCCCATCATCCAGGCCTACGATTCTGTGGTCATCGAAGCGGATGTGGAGCTGGGCGGGACCGACCAGTTGTTTAATCTCCTGCTGGGCCGGGAGATGCAAAAAGAGCACGGCCAGGATCCGCAGGTCGTAATGACCCTGCCGCTGATCGAGGGGCTCGACGGCGTCCAGAAGATGAGCAAAAGCCTGAATAATTATGTGGGCATCACGGAAGAGCCCCGCGACATGTTCGGCAAGCTGATGTCTATCAGTGACGAACTCATGTGGCGGTACTTCGACTATGTCCTCACCATGCCGCCGGCCGAGATCGATGCCCTGCGCACATCAATCGAGACCGGCGAACGCCATCCGAAGGATGTGAAGGACGAACTGGCCCGGGCCGTCGTCGCCCGGTTCCATGACCGTGCCGCGGCACAGGATGCATCGGAGCATTTCCAGCGGGTCTTCAGTCAGCGGGAAACCCCGGATGACATGCCGGAGCACGCTGTGCCTTCCAGCCTGCTGGATGAATCCGGGCAGGTGGGGATGCTGGATCTGCTCACCTCCGTCGGATTTGCTTCCAGCAACAGTGATGCGCGCCGGCTGATCCAGCAGGGCGGGGTAAAACTGGATGACGAGCGGGTGTCCGACCCCAAGGACCGTCGCCGGATTGCAGCCGGGACCGTCCTCCGCGTGGGCAAGCGGAAGTTTGCCCGCATCACGGGTTGATGCGCGGACGGCTGTGCACCGCCGGGGGGGCTGTCCCCCGCGGACAAGCAGGCGAACGAAAACCTCGCGTTACCACGACGCCGCTTTCCCCTTCCGCCTTCCGACCCAAGGCTTGAGTTTTTGTGCGTCGCCTGATTTCAAAAGATGGGCGGCGGGATTGAGTGTCCGGCGGCCGGCCGGATTCGTACTCGTACTCCGTATCGATTCGCGCGTAACAGAGCAGGGCGTGCAGCATGACTACGGCCCCGTTTTTCCCGCCTCCCGGCCTCCCGTCCCGCGGTCCGGAAAAATTATGCCCCTATCAGGCATTTTCCGCTTGGCTTATCGGGGAATCCCTGATAATACAGTCCGTATTCTCCACAGGAGAGAAGGGCTCGCACGAGCCGTTCTTTGAATCGAGGGGGGTGGAGAGTTCGGTCCGGTCGGAGGCTTGGGGGAGTCCGCCGGCCGGACCGAGCTTCTCCTGACCCAGGCCCCCGGTCCCAGTGGGGGCCTCCGTTACCACCGAGCCACCGGGGCCCTGTATGCCCGTGGGGAGAGACCTGTTTCCCGCTTAAACGTACGACTGAAGGCCTGGGGGGAGCCGAATCCGCATTCCTCCGCAATATCGGCGATGGGTTGATCCGTTGTTCGCAGCAAAGCCATAGCCCGGTTCAGCCGGTAATTCTGCAGATAGGCGCCCAGGGGGATCCCGGCCGCCTCTTTGAAGCGGGTTCTGAGGCGGGATTCCGAAATCTGCAGGCGATCGGCGAGGTCGCCGACTGCGACCTGCTTCCCGCGCGACTCGGCCATCAGGCGGTTCATGGTGCGCAGAAGATTGTCGGCCGGTTCCGGCGGTATGTCCGCCGCAGAGGCCTGGAGGGTGTGGCTCATTTCCAGGAGCAACCGAAGAACCGCGTTCTGCACGACCGGTTCCAGGTATTCGCCTCGCCGTTCATCCTGGCGACAGCGACGCCAGTCCGCCACCACGGCCTCCCGCGCTTCTACGATACGCCGGCCCGCATCGAGCACCCGATTCCGAAGGGGTTCCAGGAAGGTCCCCTCCTTCAACTCAAACGTGCAGAACAACCACTGCAAGCCGGTTGATTCGAGGTGGCTGAAATGATGGAACTGGTAGGGGAGAATGAGAAGGACCTGACGCGGCCCGATGGGGAGCGACATCCGGTCGACGTGCACGACCCCGGCCGTTTGCAGGTTGAACACCAGAACAAATCGATGATGGGACCGGTTCTGCAGCGCTTCCTGTTGCAGGGTCTTTTTTGACCGGCGCACAAACAGGAGAATATCGGTCGGGGTTGGCAAGGTCGGCCACCGCCCAAGCCCTCTGAAATAGTCGGCCGGCTCCTCGATCCAATCCAGGTTCTGTGTGAACGCTTTTTCCATGCAACCCCCGGTCAGCAGAAATATCGACCGCCAGTATAGTTAAATAATAGTTAATAATGCAAATTATTTAACCTTTTCGATAAGGCCTTTCTGCATTACGATTTTGTTAAATGGAGGACGCCATGCAGCAGATTCAGCCCAAGATCGTTCCTGTGCTCGACAGGGGATTTGTGCCCGCTGTCCTGTGGAATCGCGCGTATGAAGAAACGGTGCACGCCGCGGACCGGACGGTGGAGGTGGTGCTTGCTCTGACCAGGCCGGATGGTTCCTGCTTTCGGCACGAAACGCGGATACGTCCGCCGGAGCCCGAAAACGAGGCGGATACCCTGAAGTACCTGGAACGGATAGTGAAGTTCCTGCTCTGGCAGCACGGCGCGTCCCGTGTGTACATCAGTGGATGCGACGCCCTGGCCGCCCGTCTCGGCGCCATCTATTCGGCCGACGGCGCCCGAGCGTTCGATTCGGACTTTTTCGGCCGAAAGGTATTCGGCGAGACCTTGCGCATTGAACCGTGCCGGCCGGATGACCTCCCCAGCGCTCAGGAGAGCGCTCTTCCTCTGGGGGGGCACCTCGACGGGTGCCGGATCGGCTTCGATCTCGGGGGAAGCGACCGGAAATGCGCTGCCGTGGTGGATGGGGAAGTCGTGTTTTCGGAAGAAGTCGCATGGAATCCGTATTTCGAGCAGGATCCCCGGTATCACATCGACGGCGTTCAGGACTCCCTCCTGCGGGCGGCGGCCCATCTGCCCCGGGTCGATGCCATCGGCGGCAGTGCGGCCGGCATTTACGTCAACAGCGAGGTGCGTGCGGGCTCACTCTTTCGAGGCGTCGGGGAAGACGATTTCGAGGAATTCATTCGCCCGATGTTCCGTGCTCTCCAGGAGAAATGGGGGGGCGTTCCCTTCGAGGTGGTAAACGACGGGGATGTCACGGCCCTGGCCGGCAGCATGGCCTGCGCGGATGGGGCCCTGCTCGGGGTTGCCATGGGGACCAGTGAAGCGACCGGGTACTGCGATCCGAACGGGTCTATTACCACCTGGATGAATGAACTCGCCTTTGCCCCTGTCGACTACGCCGAGCATGCGCCGGTGGATGAATGGTCCGGCGATTCGGGATGCGGGGTGCAGTATTTTTCCCAGCAGGGCGTGGCCCGCCTGGCGCAGAAGGCCGGCTTGTCCTTTCCGGAAGACGTTCCATTCGCGGAACGCCTGGTCCTGATCCAGGAGCGGATGAAAGCGGGCGAGGAGACCGCCCGCCGGATCTTTGAAAGCATCGGAACCTGTTTTGGCTATGCACTGGCGCACTACGCGGATTTCTACGAACTCAGGCATGTTCTCGTGCTGGGCCGGGTGACCACCGGGGAGGGGGGCGAAATGATCCTCTCCCAGGCCCGGACGGTACTGGAAGAGGAATTCCCCGAACTGCACACGAGGATGAATATCTCCATGCCTGATGAAACCATGAAACGGCACGGGCAGGCGGTTGCCGCGGCAAGCTTGCCCGCGCGAACGGGAAACGTGTAAACCTTGTCCAGGCTCGGACCGTGACCGGGGACAGAATAATGAAACTGATGAATTCGACCGCAGAGGTTGCCGTTCCGGATGGGGCTTCGAAACCCGAGGCGCTCATCCGCACCACCCATCTCGGCATCGGGGCGCACCAGGACGACCTGGAATTCATGGCGCTCCACGGCATCCTGACCTGCTTTCAGCAAGCGGATAAATGGTTCGGCGGGGTGGTGTGCACCAACGGGGCGGGCAGTGCCCGGACGGGGCCCTATGCCGACTGCACCAATGACGAGATGATCGCCGTGCGCCGTGCGGAACAGAACGCCGCGGCAATGGTCGGTCGATACGGGAGCATGATTCAACTGGATTACCCGAGCGGGGAGGTCAAGGATCCGGCGAATCCCGGTCTGCGGCAGGACCTGAAAACCATTCTCGAAACGACGCAGCCGGATGTGGTCTATACGCATAATCCCGCGGATAAGCATGAGACGCATATCGGCGTTCTGGCGGCCACCCTCTCGGCCCTTCGCGCGCTGCCGCCCGAGATGCGGCCCGCCCGGGTTCTGGGCTGCGAGGTGTGGCGGGACCTGGACTGGATGCCGGACGATGCCAAAGTGGCATTGGATGTGAGCGGGCACGAGAACCTCGCATCGGCTCTCAACGGCGTCTTCGACTCGCAGATTGCCGGCGGGAAGCGCTATGACCTTGCGGTCATGGGCCGCCGCCGGGCCAATGCCACGTTCTTTGAATCCCATGGCGTGGATGCATCGGATCAACTCTGGTACGCCATGGACCTGACCCCCCTGGTAAACGATGAAGCACTCGATCCCGCGGCCTATGTCCAGGGCCTTATCGACCGCTTTGCGCAGGACGTGCGGAACAAACTCGATCGATTTTTCCCGGTACATACGAAGGACGGACCATCATGGAAATAATCATTCAGCCGACCCCCGAAGAAGCCGCCCGCGTCGCGGCCCGCATCATCAGCAGGCTGCTGGCCGCAAAACCCGGCGCCGTGCTCGGCCTGGCCACGGGCAGCACGCCCGTGCCGGTCTACCGGGAGCTCGTTCGCATGCATCGTGAGGAGGGACTGGACTTCTCCGGTGTGACGACCTTCAACCTGGATGAATACATCGGGCTCCCGGCGGATCATCCTCAGTCCTACCATCGGTTTATGCATGAGAATCTCTTTGATCACATCAACATGGAAGAGAGGAATATTCACATCCCCGACGGCATGACCCCCGACGTGCCCGGCTTCTGCGCCGCCTACGAGAAGCGAATCCGGGAGGCCGGCGGCATTGACCTGCAGGTGCTGGGGATTGGGACGGACGGGCATGTCGGCTTTAATGAGCCCACCTCGTCGCTGGCGTCCCGGACCCGCATCAAGACGCTCACGCCCCAGACCCTGGAAGACAACGCCCGCTTTTTCGAGCGCCCGGAGGAACAGCCCCATCACGTCATCACCATGGGGATCGGCTCCATCATGGACAGTCGACAAGTGGTGATGCTGGCCTCCGGTGAACGGAAAGCGGATGCGGTCGCGGCGTCCATCGAAGGGCCTGTCAGCTCGACCATGCCGGCCTCGGCCCTGCAGTTTCACCCCCGCGCCCATGTGATTGTGGATGAAGCGGCTGCCGGGAAGCTCTCCCGAACCGAGTACTACCGGTGGGTCTACGACAACAAACCGGACTGGCAGCACCATTGAGGCCATGCAGGCCCAGGCGTTTCCCGGTTTTCCCGGAGTTGCGCAGCCGCGTCTTTCCGGAAAAAGAGCGCTTGCAACTGTTCTGGAAGCGGACCTTGCATTTTTCTGAGGACGCCTCGTGTATGCGGCCACAAGCAGAGCGGTCTTTATGACGGAATATCATGAGGCGGCAGCGTCGATGTGCCG
>CAZCOO010000181.1:0-5656 GCA_964500395.1 uncultured Verrucomicrobiota bacterium | reverse complement strand
CCTTAGTAACGTATGGGCATGTACCCAAGTTCACCTGAATTGTTTATGGCGAACTTTTTCGCCGTCGGGGGCGAGGGCGTTGTGCCCCCTGTCCGCCGCGGCTGTATCACGTTTCGCCTTCCGGCAGATGCTCGTGCAGGAGGTCTGCGATGAGGGGAACGGCACCCGGGGCCGGCTCGTGAAGCGATGCGTACAGGTCGGCTCCGCGGGCGGTTTCCCGCGACCAGGCCGCGCCCACGGGGACCTCTTCCAGCCCGCATGCCCGGGCCAGCGTTCGGCAGTTTTCCGCGATGATCTCTCCCGTCGCCGGGTCTGCATCCCGGGGCGGCCACGGGTGGAAGAGAAGGATGCGCGTCTCCGGCCGGGCCTCCCGGATGAGGGCGACGAGGGATCGGCCGGCGGCAAAAAAGTCATGCGCGTCCGGCGCCCAGGCGCCCCGGAAGGGGATGATCAGGACGGCATCCCACGGCACGTCGGAGGAAAGCGCGCGCGCGAGCTTCCCGCGGCGCCTGGCCAGGTGATCGCGAATCATGTCGATGGGGTAGTCGCCCATCCCGTCGAGTTCGTCCATGTCGACCACCGCCTCGCCCATCCGCGTCTGGAGCCGGGTGACTTCATCCAGAATGGCCTTCTGCCGGGGCGTCATCTCGCCGCGTTCATTGGCCAGCACGCTCTGGAGGGTCGCCGCATCATCGGTCAGGTCTTCCACCGCGAGGGTCCGCCCCTCCCGGGTGCGGACCCGGTCGGCAAGAGCGGTCCAGACGCGTCCGCCCGCTCCGGCGGCCGCGTGTCCGAGGACCAGGAGTCGGCGATCGGCCGCGGCGGCCCCGGCCGCCGACTCGGGGGGCGCGATGTCGGGTTCGGCCTGCATCTCCGGCGTCCAGGCGGCAAGGCGCTCCCGCTCCTGCCGGGCGAGGGGTGCCGCGATCTGCCGAAAGCCGGCGGCGATGTCCTCGTCGATCTGAACCGGCGGACCCTGCGCGGGTTCAAACGAGGCGGCCAGGTCGTCCACAGTGCCGCGGGCCAGGGCGGCGATGCAGGTGTAGGCGATGAGGAAGCAGGAGGTCTTGTTCTGGTGCGGATCGGCGGCGGACCGGTGGAGGGAGAGGTCCGGCCACCGTTCGCGGGCTTCGGCGAAGGCGGCGCCGACGGGGGCGATGTCCGCCCCGATGTCGCGGGCCAGGGTCTCCGTCACCCAGCGAAAGCGCGGCAGATATTCCGGTTCGTCGGGGTCGGTCCAGGGCATGACGAGGATGATGCGGATATCGGGATGCCGGGTGCGCAGCATGGACGCGAGCTGCTTACCGTACGAGAACGGGTCGAACCGCTCGGGGTACCGGGTTTCCTTGGAGCCGAGGAGCACGAATGCGGAGTCAAGGGCCTCCTGTCCAATCGAGGTGTCGAGGCGGCCCTCCAGGCTGCGGTAGGTTGCATAAAACCAGTCGCATTTATCATCGGTGAACCAGCCGGCCCGGCGGCCTTCTTCAATATCGTCCCGCTGCATGGGGCTGACGCGCCCCCGGTTGTTCTCGATGTGGCCGCTCAGCGTCTGCCCCGGGGCGTAGACGGTACGGGTTGCCATGTCGATCCCGCGCGACCGGAGGAGGGCGGGGATGAGATCCTCCTGCGGAAGTTCGGAGGCGAGGTAACTGTTACCGATGAAGATCGTGGACATGCGCATTTTCATAATTGGGCATCACGTTATCGCCAGTGTGCCGCAGGGGCCGCCCGCGCTCAAGCGGCAACATGGAGGCAGGGATCGAGCATGCAGGGACCGCGTGCCCCGCGGTCTCCTCTCCCCGCCCGGCCGCTTGTGACAAATTGACATCATGATGCAAGCCGTGTTGCCATACCAGCAGAACCGGGTCGTGAACAGATCGGGACGGACCGGGGGGTGCTGGGTGTCCGGCCGGCCGTCGGCCGCCGCCCCGGGATAGATGCCGCCATGTTTAAAGGAACTGCACCAAAATCCAGGCTGGGGACCTTCGCGGGGGTGTTCACGCCGAGCATTCTCACCATCCTCGGCATCATCCTGTTCCGGCGCACGGGCTACGTCGTCGGCGGCGCGGGGCTCGGGCCCGCGCTGTTGATCATCGTCCTGGCGAATGCCATCTCGGTCCTCACGGCCCTCTCCCTGGGGGCGATCTCGACGAACCTGAAGGTAAAGGGGGGCGGGGATTATTACCTGATCTCGCGAACGCTCGGCATCGAATTCGGCGGGGCGATCGGCCTGGTCCTGTTCCTGGCCCAGTCCGTCTCCATCGCCTTCTACTGCATCGGGTTTGGCGAGGCGGTGTCGCAGGTGGTGCCCGGATCGCACCCGCTGTTGCCCCGCCTGCTGGCGGGCGGGGCGGTGCTCTTTCTGTTTATCTTTGCCTGGATGGGCGCCGACTGGGCTACGCGCCTGCAATACGTGGTGATGACTGTGCTGGGACTCGGGCTGCTGTCCTTCCTGGCCGGCGGGGTGACGAAATTCGACCCGCAGCTCGCCGCGAGCAACTGGACGGCGCCGGACGGCCTGAATTTCTGGTTCCTGTTTGCCTTGTTCTTTCCGGCGGTGACGGGGTTTACGCAGGGGGTCAGCATGTCGGGCGACCTCAAGGACCCGGGGCGAAGCCTGCCGCGGGGAACCATGCTGGCCGTGGGGGTCTCGTTCCTCGTCTACGTCGCGGCGGCGGTGCTGCTGGCCGGCGCGCAGACCGCCGAGAACCTCCGGGCCGACTACAATGCCATGCACCAGGTCTCGATCGTGGCCGGGTTGATCAGTGCGGGCGTCATTGCCGCCTGCCTGTCCTCGGGCATGGCCTCGTTCCTGGGGGCGCCGAGGATTCTCCAGGCCATGGCGGAAGACCGGATCCTGCCCCGCATTCACTTCTTTGCCAAAGGGTCCGGCGCGGCCGGCAACCCGCGGCGCGGCGTGCTGCTGTCGCTGGCCGTGGCGCTGGGCACCGTCGCGCTCGGGAACCTGAATGCCATTGCCCCGGTCGTCTCAATGTTTTTCCTGACCTCCTACGGCCTGCTGAACTATGCGACCTACTACGAGGCGCGGGCGGCCAGCCCGTCCTTCCGTCCGCGCTTCCGCTGGTTTAACAAGCGCTTGAGCCTTGCGGGCGCGCTGGCCTGCGTGGCCGCCATGCTGGCCATCAATCCCGTGGCGGGGGTGCTCAGCATCAGCATCCTCGCCGCTCTCTACCAGTATCTCAAGCGGGCCGACAGTCCCGCGCGGTGGTCGCACGGACGGAGATCGTACAACTTTCAGCGGATCCGCGAGCTGCTGTTCGAAATGGATCAGGATGCGGCGCACCCGCGCGACTGGCGGCCGCATATCCTGGCCTTCTCGCACGACGAGCACCGCCGGCAACAGCTCCTGGAATTCGCCTCGTGGATCGAAGGCGGCAGCGGGCTCACCACCCTTGTGTCCATCATTGAAAACGGCGGGCGCCATGAGAAACAGGCGGCCTTCGAGGCGTTGCACAAGACGGTGAAGGAGCACGAATTCCAGGCCTTTCCGCTGGCGGTGCGTGCCCCCGACTTCCGCGCCGGACTCGAGATGCTGCTGCAGAGTTACGGGGTGGGACCGCTCAAGGCGAACATGATCCTGCTCAACTGGCTCGACCAGCGCCCGGAGACGTCCGACACCCGGAGCGAGCGCGTATACGGGCGCAATCTGCGCGAGGCCTTGAAGCTGGGGTGCAACATCCTGATCCTCGATGCGGAGCGGGAGGCGTGGCGGCGGCTGCACGCCGTGCCGGCCGCGGAGCGCCGGATCGACGTATGGTGGGGCGGCGGGGCCACGAGCCGGCTGGCCCTGCTGCTGGCCTACCTCATGACGCGAACCCCGGCCTGGGAACAGGCCCGGCTCCGGGTCATCGCCCAGGGGGAAAAGGCGCGGCCGGAGCGAACCCTGGAGGGCCTGGAGAAAATGCTCGAGGACGTCCGCATCGACGCGGACACCGAGATCGTCGAGCGCCTGGATGTGGACAACCTGGTGGCGCAATCCGGCGACGCCACCCTCGTCTTCATGCCGATCACGCTGCGGGGAAACCGGCCGGTCGATTTCTTCGGGGAGCCGATCGAGGACATTCTGGGTCGTCTCCCTCCCGTGGCCCTGGCCCTGGCGGGGGAGGACATCGAACTCGACGCCGAACCGGAAGAGGGCGAAGCCGGCGAACAGGCCGCCGCGGCGCACGAGGCCCAGGATGCCGAGGCCCGCGCCGACAAGCTGGAGAAAGCGGCCGGGAAAGCGGCCAAGGCGGCGGAACGCTCGGCCGCGGAGCTTCGAGACTACGAACCCGGGGAGACGCGCCGTGAAGACCGTGAGGAGTACGAAGAATTGAAAGAGGCGGCCGGGCAACTCCGGGAGGAAGCGGCGAAGAAGAAAGAGGCGGCGCGCAAAGCGCGGGTCGCCGCGGACGAAGCGGCCCGCCGGGCCGACGAGCAGGCCGCGCAACCCTCCGATACCGGACCCGCAACCGACGAGGACGAAGCCCGCTGACGCCCGGCCGGGAACATGCGGGGTCCGAACTTCTCCATCAGGAACAGAAAACGCTCCACAGCGCCGTGAGGCCCCAGAACAGCGGGAACGACTGAATTGCGAGAATGAGTCCGGCCTTCTTCCAGCGGGACTCAACCGTTCTGAGCTGAACCAAAGACGCCGTGCCAATGATCCAGACAACCAGCCACAGACCGGACAGAGTGAGAATAAAGGGAAGAAAATACCATCGGGCACCGGCATCCCCGCCGGTCCGGATGATCCAGGAAAGAACAACGGAAAACACGGCGATGACCAGCCATATGCCCAGGTTGCAGAAACATGAAATCGCTATCCACGTCTTCATGTGTCCGCATTTGGCACATCGATGCGGCGATTCACAAGTTCAGAAGAGTGGAGCGCGCCCGGCCTGTGATCACTCGCGTATGATCGTTTATACATCATTATCTGTGTCGGCTTTGTATACGCGGATTCTCTGCTCTTCAACAATCCAAAGCGCTCCATCTATTTCGTACTCAACAAGGGCGGCGGCAAATGTCCCTATGGCATTTACAAGGCCATCATAATTCGGCTTTGCCGAAAGACGAATAACGGCTATGCCGGAGTAATTGGCGGGTGGAAATCTCAGGGGATTAGAAAAATCTACATCCAACGAAACCAGACAACGCTGTTCCAGAGCGCAAATCTCAATCAATCGATGATCATTTGCACCGGCGAGTTTTTGCTCAGGTACCGTTGCAACGTCATGCCCGGCCTCTCGAAGCATCGCTACACAACGGCGCCCGAGGTTCTCATCCAGTTTAATCTTCATGCCGTTCCGGCCGTGGGGATATCCACGTATCGCTCCCGCGACATTTCTGCGCCATACGCAAGGCAGGCCTGGATATCTTGCTCTGTCAGACCCGGATACTCCTCCATGATCTGTTTTTGCGACATTCCGGATGCGAGCAGGTCCAGAATCAAGGATACCCATATTCTATGCCCGCGAATGCAGGGTTTTCCGAAACAGACGTTGGGATCAATCGAGATGCGTTTGAAGAGTTCGTCGCGTTTCATAAGGATTAGTCTCCGGCTGGTGTACATGCATTCACCTGCATGGGGTTCATGCTACTACGGCCCCGCAGACAAGTCCAGCGAGCAACCGGAAAGGGGTGGGGTCAAAAG
>CAZCOO010000180.1:2297-5712 GCA_964500395.1 uncultured Verrucomicrobiota bacterium | reverse complement strand
TACCAGGACCGTCTGTTTCAGGCGGAGCGGGCCATCAGGCTGCGCGACTGGTCCACGGCGGCCCGGCACTTGCGGACCATCCTGGAAATGGTCCCGGACCGCTCCGACGAGCGGCATGAAAAAGCGCGCACAAAACTGCTCGATGTCGAGCGAAGGCTGGAGCGTTAGGCTATGCAGATTGCAGGGCGCATATTGTGGCTGAGCCTTCTGCTTCCGGTGATGGCCGGCTGCGGAGGCGACGGACAGTCCCCGGGGGCCTCCCTGCGGGTGGAGACGGAGCCGTCGGGAGCCGTGGTGGTGCTCAACGGGGACCGGCAAAAACGAAGCCCGGCTCGATTTGCCGGCGTCCCGGTCGGGAAACACCTGGTGGTGGTTACGCGGGACGGGTATCGCGAGGGGCGCCGGACCGTGACCCTGGTGCCGGACCAACAGGCGGTGGTGGAATTCGATCTCGAGCCCGTGGAGGGACTCGCCCTGATCCGTACGACGCCCCCGGGGGCCGAAGTGTTTATCGATGAGGTCTTCCAGGGCACGAGTCCCCTGGTGTTGCCGCAGCTCCCCCTGGGCTCCCACCGCGTACGGCTGACCCGAGAGGGATACATAGAGAAAGAAGTCGAACTCGATGTCGAGGACAGGACGCCCGTAGGGATCGACGTGGCGCTCACATCCGACTCCGCCCGCCTCACGGTACGGTCTCAGCCGGAGGGGGCCGATGTTCTGATCAATGGGTCGGCCCGGGGGCAGACCCCACTGACGCTGGAACGACTGGCCTCGGGAGAGTCCCGCATCCAGGTGGAATTGCCGGGCTACTACGCCTATGAAGAGCGGACGGTGCTGAGAGCGGGGCAGGATGTCGTCGTCAATGCGACCCTTCGTCCGAAGCCGGGCAGGGTGCAGGTGGTCTCCACCCCCCCGGGTGCGCGCATTCTCGTCAACGACCGGTTTCGGGGCGAAACCCCCGCCGGCCTGCATCTATCAAAGGGGGAGTACGAGCTGCGCGTGGAAACCCCGGGCTACGCCCCGGAGAGCCGGACGATCACAATCGATTCGACGGACGAACGCGTCGAGGAATTCAGCTTGAACAAAACCAGCGGCACCCTCGAACTCGTCACCGAGCCCGCCGGCGTCAAAGTGTATATCGATGGAGACTACCGGGGGCAGACGAAGGCCGCCGCCGGTGAGGACGAGACGGACGTCGTGTCGGAGCGCTTCCAACTGGACCGGATTCCCCAGGGGACGCACACCCTGCAATTGACGAAACCCCGCTTTGAAAGCATCAAGCGGACGTTTTCGATTGAAGCCAGGCAGATCCGATCCATGCACGTGAAACTGGAACGCCTCTTTATCCCGGACACCGTCGTCCGGATGGGCAGCGGTCCGGATAAGGTGATGACCGGGTACCTCGTGGAACGCCATCCCAATGGAGATGTCGAACTCGAGGTGCGGCCGGGCGTGATTGTCCTGATCGAAGCGGATCGAATTTCGCAAATCCGCCCCCTCCGGGAAGAGGAGTCCTCTCCCGAATAGGGTGTCTGATCGGAGGCGGATTGTGTACATGAACAAGTTTTTACGTGGAAGGTATGCCGGGCGGGGCCGCCATGGGCTCGCCGGTTGAAAGGACTCCCCATGAAGCAGATTCTTCTTTGCTCGCTGACCGCCATCCTCGGCTCTGTCGCCGCGCTCTACGCCGGTGAGCCGTCCCCTCATCTCGCCCGGGCCGGGCAGTCGGCCGGGCCGCCGCCCGGCGCCCGCGGGGGGCCGCCCGGGGGCTTTGACAACCATGAGGTCAGCAGTTTCTTCACCTTCCACCCCTCCGCCGATGTGGAGGGCGGAGCCGGCTCCGTGTCGGTCCGGCGCGGCGGGGCCGGGTACTCCTACCGGGATATGCTCTTCCGCGGCGCGATTGTCCGCCTGGGGGTCGAGTATGAATTCAGCCGGTACACGTTCGAGGACATGGCCCCTCTTTTCGACGGCGAGGAGGACCTGGACCTGAGTTCGCACCGCGCCTCCGCCGCCTACATTCGCCCGATGCGGGGATCTCCCTGGTCGATCTTCAGCATTGTCTTTCTGGATGCCGGCATGGAGCAGGGCGCCGGGTATGACGATGCGCTCTCCCCCGGCGGCATCCTGGCAACCGGGTACGAGATGAATGACGATCTATCGATCCTCCTGGGGCTGTTTGTCGGCCTCGATCTGCAGAATGATCTGCGCGTCTACCCCCTCATCGGCGCCGACTGGCGGATCACCGACCGGCTCACCCTGGGACTGCTGCCGACCCGGCAAAGCCGGGAACTGGAGGTGATGCGGATCCTGTCTCTGGATTACAAGCCTCGCCCGGAACGTCCGACCGCGTACAGTCTCGTCCTGGGATTCGGGGGGCAGGAATTCCGCCTGGACGAGGGGAGGGGGGATCTGTCGGAGGGGCTGCTCGATGAAACCGGGGTGGCGCTCGTCGGCAGCGTGCAGCACACCTTTCGCAACAAGCTGACCGTCGCCGCCTTCGCGGGCGCGTATGTCTATCGGGAACTGGAATTGCTCGACCGCAACGACCGCACCCTTCGGGAGGATGACTACGATCCCTCGCCGGTTCTCGGCGCGTCCCTGTCCCTGCCATTTTGATGTCGGGCCTCGCCGCCCCTGCATTGCTCGCATGAGGGGGCAACTTCCGGAGACCGCCTCGAAAGGGACTCCCCGACCCGACCAGGCGAAGGGGCGACCGGCAAGGTCCGGCATTGCCTCACGAGCCTGAATGCCCTAGTATCTCTGCTGTATTCCTTTTCGCAGGCCCAGAACACTTATCTGCCGGGGACTCGAGTGGCTCGCTTCAATACAGACTGGTTTCCCGAATCGGGATTGTACCTCTTCTTTCCTGATGGCAATACACTGCCGCTCACCAAGGTTTCCATTGAGCGCGCGACAGAGATCTATCTTCAGGACAAGCACCGCCTGCCGGAGGAGGTGCGGGCCGCCGCGGAGTACCAGCCCTGCGAGATCTGCCCCAAGCGGCACACAGCGGAGATCTGCCACGCGATCGTGGTGGTCCTGCCGGTCCTGGAGGATCTGGATCGATACATGTCCTACGACCGCGTGACGGCCGTCTACCGAGAGGCCGGCACCGGCATGCTTTACGTGCAGGAAACGGCGCTGCAGAAGGCGCTTAATTTCCTGACCATGCTCAGCCTTCTCCACTATTGCGAGCAGGGCCGGTTGTTTGCCCGGTATTTCGAGGACGTGAACCCGCTCATGGATGCGGAACGCATGGCCGCCCAGGTCTTCCGGAACCTGTATGTCAAGCTGGGCGGAGACCTGGAAGCCATCGGCCGCCAGGTGGATGTAATGGAGCGGAACCTGCTGGTTACCACGCATTGCCAGATCGACCGGCTGAAGTTGATCTGCAAAAACGACGCGTTACTGA
>CAZCOO010000180.1:0-2287 GCA_964500395.1 uncultured Verrucomicrobiota bacterium | reverse complement strand
CCTCCACACCTCGGTGAGCTGGCTGCTCTGCGATCTGCACGAGCAGTTGGACGCCCTGGACACCGCCCGCCCGGGATAATGCCCGCTCCCGGCCGGCCCGGGCATACATCCGCGTCTGCGCGGGCGGCTGGTTTTCCGGAAAATACGGATGACGCGGGGAGCGGCTTCGGGTACAACTTCTCCGCCGTTCCCGCCTCCCGCCTTCATGGCGCCGGCCTTCGGTTTTCCGGCGGGGCCGGCGGGCTGTACAGAGAGGATACCCGGAGCCGGGGAGGGGGCGCTGCTCCCCGTTTCGCCTCCCGGGAGTTTGTAGGGAAGAATGAAACGGATCTGTTTTTTCGACAAAGTGTTCCTGCGGAAGCCGGACGGGCCGCTTCGGGGGGTCGAAGTTTTCAACCGGCGACTGGTCGAGGACCTCGCACGGATGCAAATCGAGGTGACGCTGCCGATTACCGCCGGGTGGCGCGGGGAGCTCGGAGACCTCGCCTCCCTCGGCGTCGAGATCGTGACGCTGCCCACCTTTCCCGGCAGCCATTTTAACGCCCTGCAGGCGTGTCCCCGGCTCCGCGGCCGCTTCGACACGCTCCTCCTGGGCAACGTGGGGACGGGGGTGATGCCCGCGGTGCAGTGGTTGAAGATGCGGACGCGATTCGACCGGCTGGTGGTCATCGCCCACCGGGAAGCCCCCCCGCGGTTTGTCCGGCTCTGTGCCAATACGCCGGGGGCCGTGGTCGCGGTCAACCGTCAGATAGCCCGCCCGTTTGAGAGGGGGGGATGCGACCGGGTCGAGGTGTCCTACGGCGTGACGCGGCCCGAGCCGTTTCTGGATATTGACCGGTCCTCCCCGCAGCCGGACCGGATACGATTCGGCGTGCTCGGGGCGCTGGACAATCCGTGGAAGGGGGCGGACACCGCGATGGAGGCCTTTGCTGCGGCAAAGACGCAGCTTGCCGGGGGCGCGGAGCTGCACCTCTGCGCCTACGAACACCCCCCGCAGCCTCCGGACCCCGACATCGTCGCCTACGAGTGGATGCCGGTGGAGCGCATTCCGGATTTCCTCGCGTCGCTCGACGTGCTGCTGGTCCCGTCGCGGGACGAGGAGGTGATGCGGGAGACCTTTTCCCAGGCGATGGTGCAGGGGATGTTGAGCGGGTTGCCCGTGGTGGCCCACGATCTGCCGGTGCTGCGGGAAAAACTCGACGAGGGCGGCGGGATGCTCTACGCATCCGCGGACGAATGCGCCGAGGCCATGGTGCGGCTGGCCCAGGATCCGCTCCTTCGCAAAAAACTCGGGGAAGAGGCCCGCGAGGTGGCCCGCCGCCGCTACGTCTGGGACAGTCGCTTGTTTGCGGAACGCTTTTTATGATGTCCAGCCCGTCCATGCCGGATCCGGCCCCGCCGCCGCGGCCGCTGAAAACCGCCCTTTTGTTTGCCGGCGCCATTGCGGGCGCGTACGCGGGAGCAGCGGTCATCACGGTCGGCCTGGTGCAGTTCGGCGCGCCGCACATGGACTGGCTGGCGAATCTCATCGAGGAGCACGGCGCCTCCAAGATCATGCGCCGGGTGGTCCTGTTGCTCGTCTTGATTGCGTTGCCCTGGCTGCTGCGGGCGTTCGGCTGGCGGGGCTGGCGGGACTGCGGCGTTTTCCTGCCGGGCACCGAACGGGTCCCGGCATCCTGGTTCCGCCGGTGGATGCGCGGGTTCGGGCTGGGGCTGCTCTCGCTCGGCGCTGTCGTCGCCCTGGTGCTGGTTGTGGAACAGCGCGTATTCGACCCCGATGTCACTCCGGGGGGGGCAGTGGGGCGCTTCCTGCGCTACACGCTTTCGGCCCTGGTCGTGGGGCTGGTGGAGGAAATCCTGGCCCGCGGGATCCTGTTTCGGCTGCTGGCCCGCCAGTGGGGGGCGGTGGCCGGGGGGCTGGTCTCGAGCCTCCTGTTTGCGGTCGGTCATTTCCTGCGCCCCGCAGAGGCGGCCTTCAGCGGCGACGGGCTCCTGGCCTCCACGGCCGCGGTTCTGGGGTCCATGGGAACAGCCATGGCGGCCCGGCCCGAGCTGGGACTGCAACTGGCCAACCTGACCCTGATGGGGCTCGCCCTGTGCGCCTTCGTGCACCGGAGCGGCATGGTGTGGTTCGTCGCCGGGCTCCACGGCGGCTGGGTGTGGATCAAGCTGATGAATGGATACCTCGCGGATACGAACCGCGCCGTGTCCCCGGGCTTCTGGCTCGGGCAGCGGAGCGATGCCACGGATGCAGGCCTGGTCTCGCTGGTTCTGGCCGGCATCCTCC
>CAZCOO010000179.1:0-5725 GCA_964500395.1 uncultured Verrucomicrobiota bacterium | reverse complement strand
CTCCTCACAGCCCCGCGTTGAAATGTCGAATGTCGAGGCGTGCCCCCGCTACTCTGACGATCTGTTCTTCGCCTGTGCCTCTGCCCCTGGCGCCGTGGCCGCCCGCGCCGCCTGAACCGCTGTTTCCCAACAATTGTCCCCCTCCCCGCGCACATTAGCCGTTGCGTCTCTCCGCCCATTCGTCTTTGATAGGAGCGTCAGCAAACCACGTCATCCTTAACCACCATGATGCGACTGTTTTCCAAAATGAACCGGGCCCTGCGCAGAAACGTGCTCTTCGGCCTCTTTATCGTGACGCCGGTCGGCGTGACGATTCTCATTGCAAACTGGCTGTTTCAGATCGTCACCGGGCTCTTTCTCCCCCGCCGGATCCTGGAGGATTCCACCAACGAACTCCTGCTGCGGCTGGGCGCCCTGGTGATCACCCTGCTCGCCCTCTGCCTGATCGGGTTTCTCGTGCGAAGCTTCTTCGGGCGAAAGCTGTACCAGTTCGGGGAGCGCGCCTTGGCCAAGATCCCGATCATCAACCGGATTTACCTGTGGGTCCGGCAGATCAGCGAGACCCTCGTCGCCCAGCGCGACACCATGTTCAAGGAGGTGGTCCTCTTCGAGTATCCCCGCCGCGGCCTCTACTCCATCGGGTTTGTCACCTCCCGGGCGCCGGGCCAATTTCCGCTGCCCGCCGATCCCGACCCGCCGCCGCGGGAGTGGATTTCCCTGTTCGTACCCACCACCCCCAACCCCACCTCCGGCTACTACATCCTGGCGGCCCGGGACGATGTGCAGACCCTGCCCATCTCCATCCCGGAGGCCATGCAGTTGATCATCTCGGCCGGGGCGGTTCACCCCGGGAGGGCCGCGCACTCCCATCAGCCCGACCTGTTCGAAAAGCTCGAACAGTGGCTGGCCCGCGACCACCACCCCGACCCCCCGCAGGCAAAGGAGGCGGAGCATGAATGAACTGGACGCCTTCAAGGAAGAGGTGCTGGAGCACATCGAGCAACTCGACTGGGACGGAGTCCAGGCCCTCATCGCGGGCCGCCATCCCGCCGACATCGCCGAGCTGATCCACACCCTGGAATCCAATGACGACCGCTCCCGCCTGTTTAACCTGCTCGACGAAGAAACCCGCCCCGATGTCCTCGTCGAACTCGAGGGCGGCGTCGAAGCCGGCGTCCTCAAATCGCTGAGCAACGCGGAAATCTCCGAAATGCTCGAGGAAATGGCCCCCGACGACGCGGCCGACCTCCTCGCCGAGCTCACGTCCGAACGCTCCGAGTCCATCCTGAACCTCATGGAGACGGAGGATTCCGCGGATGTCCGCGAACTCCTCCAGTACGAGGAGGATACCGCCGGCGGCATCATGACCACCGACGTCGTGGCCCTGCCCGAGCAGACCCCCATCGCCGAGGCCCTCCGCCAACTCCGGGCCCTGGAGAGCGATGAACCCTTTTACGTGCTGCACGTCGTCGATGCCGAGGGACGCCTCGTCGGCTATATCGGCCTGTGGGAACTGCTGAAGATCAACGACCTCGAGACCCGCCTCAAGGCCCTGGTCCATACCGATTTCACCGCCGCCACCACCGACATGGACCAGGAGGAAGTGGCCCGCCTCATGGCGAAGTACGACCTCACCTCCATTCCCGTCATCGATCCCGACCACACCCTCGTCGGGCGCATCACCATCGACGATGTCGTCGACGTCCTGGAAGAAGAGGCCTCGGAGGACATTTTCCTGCTGGCGGGGTCCGATGAAGCCGAACTCACCAGCACATCGCCCCTGCGCGCCTGCCGCGCCCGGCTGCCCTGGTTGCTCATCACCCTGGTCACCGGCTTTCTCTCCAGCCTCATCCTCAAGAACTTCATGGCCGATCTCGCCGGGCTGATCGTTCTCACCTCCTTCATCCCCATTGTCATGGCCATGGGGGGCAATACGGGCATTCAGGCCTCCACCCTCATGGTCCGCGGACTCGCTCTCGGCCTCATTCGGAAAGATGACATGCTCACCCTGCTCGCCCGCGAAGTGGCCACGGGCGCCCTGATGGGCCTGCTCTGCGGGGTCATGATCGGGTTGTGGGCCAGCTACGTCGTGAGCCACACCCCCGGGGCCGGGGGCGTCCTCGCCCCGGTCACCCTGGCCGCCACCGTGGGCGGGGCGCTCTTCTGCGCCATGGCGTTTGCCGCCATGTACGGGGCGTTTGTCCCCATCTTCCTCAGTTGGCTCAACGTCGACCCGGCCATCGCCGCCGGCCCGTTCGTGACCGCCTCCAACGACATCGCCGCCCTGCTTATTTACTACGGCATCACCCTGAGCGTCTTCACCACCCTCGCCGGCGCCGGCGGGGCCCCGGCCCTATGATCGTCAAGACCGTCGGCCTCGTTCTCCGGTATGTCCCGGTCACCAATACCTCGCGCGTGGTCTCCTGGCTCACCCCCGACCGCGGCCGCATCACCACCCTGATCCGCGGATCCCAGCGCCCCAAAAGCTTTTTTCTCGGCCAGTACGACCTCTTCTACACCTGCGAGCTCGTCTACTACGAGCGGCGGCTGGAGGGCCTGCACGTCGCCCGCGAATGCGCCGCCCTGTCCGCGCGGGAGTCGTTTCGCCGCGACTGGAAGGCCTGCGCCGCCGCCTCCTACCTCGCCGGGCTCGCCCTGCGCACCACCCTGCGCGACACCCCGCAAGAGGATCTCTACAACCTGTACAGCAACGGTTTCGACGCCTTCGCCGCCGACGGGGCCGACAGCGCGTCCCTCGCCTGGTTCGAGCTCCGCCTCCTCTCCGCCGTCGGCCTCGCCCCCCGCCTGCAACACTGCGTCGACTGCGACGCCCCGCTCACCGACTCCCTGCGCTCCGCCGGTTTCGACCCCGCCGCCGGCGGCCTCCTCTGCGGCCGGTGCCGCCGGCACCGAACCGGCGGCACCCGCCCCCTCGCCCCCGCCGTCCTCGCCACCCTGCGAAGCTGGCAGAGGGCCCCCTCCCCCCGCATCGCCCGCCGGACCCGCATCGGCCCCACCCGCATGGCGGAGCTCGAACACCTCCTCGGCCTCTTCCTCTCCTACCACCTCGAACTCGATCCCGCCCCGCGCGACACCGCCTATGACATCCTCCACCGCCACCTGCCCCGGCGCGATCCCACCCGCCGCCGGTAACCAACAAACGCTTGCGGCCCGCGCCCCCGCCCGTACAATGGTCTGCAACGTGCAACCGCAACCGAACCCCGCTCAACACCCATGACCGCCTTCTGGACATTTGCCAAAAAGGCCCTGCTCATCCTGGGCATCCTCATCACCTTCCTCATCGGCGTGGAGATCTTCCGCATCTTCGCCATGTTCTACCGGTTCCGTCCCTGGCTGGGCTGGCTCTTCGCCGCCGCCCTGCTCGCCCTGCTCGGATGGGGCCTGCTCTACGCGTGGCGCGCCCTCCGCTCCGTGCCGCGCGCCCTCAAACCGCGGCCCCTCCCCGATCCGGACACCGCCTCCATCCCCGACCTCAAGGCCTACTGTGAATACCTCCGGGCCTACCTGCTTCGCCTCGCCCGGCACGCCCGGCTCGATGAAGAGAGCGCCGCCACCGCCCGCGAGCAGGCCGAGTACCTGCGCGACACCTTGTCCGCCCATCCCCTGCGCGAAGACCTCACCCGCGCCATCCGCGAAACGCGGGAACAGGTGCTGGAGCCGCTTCTCAGCACGCTCGCCGACTCCGCCGAGAAAGAAATCCGCTCCTCCACCCGGGACGTCATGCTCGGGGTCACCCTCAGCCCCTATCACTCCATCGACCTCCTCATCGTCATCTACCGCAATGCCGGCATGATCGTCCGCGTCGCCCGCATTTTCGGCAGCCGGCCCGACGGCCCCGACCGCCTGCGGGTGCTGGTCGACACCCTCAAGGTCATCGCCACGGTCAACTTCCTCAACCTCAGCCGGAACCTCATCGAAAGCCTCTTCTCCAAGCTCCCCTTTGTCGGCCGCATTGCCGACGACATCGGCCAGGGGCTCGGAGCGGGATACTTCACCTGCCTGGCCGGGCACGCCGCCATCCAGCGGTGCACCAGCTACGCCGGGTGGTCCCGCCTCGAGGCCGCCGAAGGCATCGCCGCCCGCAACCGCCAATTCCTGGAAGACGTCCGGGATATCTTCCTCAAGGACGTCTTTCCGGAGATCAAGGTCCGGCTGCGCCAGGCCGCCCCGCCCGAACAGACCGAGCAAACCGGCTTCTTCGAATCCATCACCCGCGGCATCACCGGCGCCGTCGATCAAACCGCCTCCATGGTCGGGGACTACGTCGTCCGCCCCGCCTGGTCCGGCACCATGGATGTCTCGCGTTCCATCACCCGCTCCGTCACCGGCGCCCCTCAGCGCCCGCGTCCGCCCCGCGCCTCCGCCTCCTCCACCGGCGCCGCTCCCGAGCCCTCCCCGTCGGTCTCCGACGAGCCCCCTCCTTCGCGGAAACGCGCCCGGCGCTCCTCCCGCCGCCGTCGCCGTCCCCGCGGCCCCGTGCGCATTGTGCGCAACCTCGGCCAACGCATAAAATACGGCTTCTTCTCCGACCCCCGCTACCGCTGACCCGCCCCCAAAAATCGACATCGGGATCCGCCTCCCCCCCACCCACCTCTCCTCTGGCAAAGACGCAAAGTGCGCCGCGAACCAACCGGGAGCTTCAGAAATCCCGCTCCGCCCGCCGGACAACGCTTTTCAGCCCCATGTGCCCGCCCGGTGCCATGCCCACTTGCTGGACAAAAAATCACCCTGAGCTGGATTTTCAGCGTTTGGCGGCTATTCTTAGACCACAGGAGGGGGAAATTATGTCTAAACCATCCCTATATGTATTCGCCTGGATCGTATGCCTGCTTGCCGCCGGCACGGTTCGAGCGGTGGAAATCGACGATTTCGAGGATTATGCGGACACGGCGGATCTGCTGACCGCATGGGACGGAATCTCGGCGGGATACCTCGCTGTGACTTTGTCTTCCGATGCGAATGTCGGCAGCAACGCGATGTCCATTGCCTATGCCCGGACTGCCGTCGGTGCACCGGTCGGGGCGCGCAAGCCTTTTGCCTCCGTCCAAGACTGGAGCGATGCGGTCAGCCTGAGCCTGAAAGCCCGGGGCTCCTCGCCCGGGGGCGGAATCGGCGCCCCGTCCGCGGAAAATCTCCGCATCCGCATCAACACGTTCTCCGACACGTCCGCGGTCCACACGGTCATCAGCAGCGCCACCACCGCCAACGGCAGCTATTCGCAGGTCACGGTTCCACTGACCGGGATCAGCGGCCTTGACGATGTCGGGAGCCTTGACCTCTTTTTCCTCGGAAATGTGATCAGCCATCCGCCGCACTCCAACTTCATGTCCATCGATGCGATCACCCTCAATGTGCCGCCGACGCTGTCCCTCCCGGCCGCCAACAACAGCGCCATGAGTGGAGGCGTCATGCCGATTCAGCTAGAGATCCCAGGCCAGCCCGCCCCCGGCTCCATTTTCCTGGCCTTCCATCCCGCCGGCGGGGGCGCCCCGACCGCCGTACTGACCCTGACCAACAAGCAGGGCATGATCAGTTTTGCCTGGGATGTTGCCACCGACCCCGCCACCCTGCCCGAGGTCACGGCCTCCACCGCCTCCTCGCTGCCCGACGGGACCTACGATGTGGTGGTGTCCTATACCAATGCCCTGTCCGGCGTGGGCATGGCCGATACCAACGTCAATGTCATTGTCGACACCACGATTCT
>CAZCOO010000178.1:0-5873 GCA_964500395.1 uncultured Verrucomicrobiota bacterium | reverse complement strand
GCACGCCGTGCAACGGCGTGGCTACAGGGAGGTGCGCGTTCGCCCCGGCGGGGGGGGCTTCAGGGCTGGGAGGTGTCGTTCGTCGTGTCCAGGAGTTCGCCCGGTCCCAGGGCTTTGATCTGGACGATGTTTTCGGCCTCGATTTCAATGATCACGCCGGGCCGGACTTCGAGTTCCACGTTGCCGTCGCCGTCCCGGCTGACGAGAACGCCGGTACGGATCTCTTCGGTACTGTCCTCGCCAATTCGAACCAGCGTGTCGGGGAGGAAGCGCTTTTCGAGCTCGACCTGTACGCGTTGCGTGCGGCCGGTCTGCACCGTTACGGTCTGTTGTTTTTCCTCATAGCCGCGCCGCGTGAATTCGAGGGCGTGTTCACCGGCGGGCACGAGATCCACCTCGAGGCGGGCCGGCGATGCGCCCTCGCGAGGGGCGGCAGTCGCGCCCCGAAAGCGTCCGTTGAGGAAGACTTTTACCCCCGGGGGCTGGGATGCTACAAGAATGGTTCCGCTGTTTTGCGGCAGGGAAAACCGCTCTGTTCGGCTTTCTGTCCCTTCAAAGGCGACGGTCCTCGATTGCGGCTCATACCCGGGCATTTCGAGCCGGATGTCGTAGGTGCCGGACTCGCGATCGCGCAGGGTGACCGGCGTGAGTCCCCGGAATTGATTGTCGAGATAGACCCGGGCCTTCGGGGGGTCGCTCAGAATGGTGAGGGTACCGGGGATGGGGGTGAGGTCGACCTCGATCCTCCGCTCATCCCCCGGGCGCAATGTCAGGATGCGCTCAGCCGATTCGTGTCCGTTAAGCGTGAATTTGACCAGCGTCCGTCCTGTCGAGACCCGGTCGACGGTGAGAGGGGTCTGCCCCTGAACCGATCCGCCGACGAGTACGGTCGCCCCGGGCGGATCGGACTCGAACTGAAGCGAGGCCGTATTGGGCGTGAGGTCCACCGTCAGCCTGCGGGGGTCCCGGTTGGTCAGGGTGACGGTGCGAACGGCCGGAATGGCTTCGGCGTGGTGGAAAGAGAATTCATGTTCCCCAAGCGGCAGATCGGTCAAGGCCAGCGGGGTCCGGCCGATGGTTTGATTGCGGTTCCGGACCTCCGCATCGGCGGGGGAGGACTGCACGAGGAGCAGGCCGGTGATGGGGGAGAGGGTTGTCTCCACGGTTCGGTGCTCCCCGACGTCTAGATCCACGGTATGATACCGGTCGCGGTAGCCGGGCGCCTGAACCCGTATGAGGTGAGTATCCGCGATGAGGTTGGAGACGGTAACGGGGAGGGGGCCGACGGTCTCCCTGTCGAGGGAAACAACCGCTCCGGTGGGGGCGCCCACGACGCGAATGGTTCCCGATCCGGAGGTCGGGGCCGGTGGTTCGCTGCAGGCCGTGAGGAGGACGGCCATCAGCAGCGGGGCCAGGCAGTACATGGATCGGGGTAACGTCATGAGGAATTCCGGTGTCGTTCCACGTCGAGCAGTCGGGTTCGGGCCCGGGCGTGGCGCTCGTCGCCGCGATCCGGGATGAGGTCGAGAATCGTCTGGAGATGTTTGGAGGCCGCGTCCCATTCCCGGTTGCGAATGGCCTGATCGGCCCGGTTCATGAGCTGGTCATACCGTTCCTGCACCCGCGCCTCCGCCCGGCCGCGCGTCTGCTGCAGGGTCTGCAGCAGGTCGGGGGGCGGATCCAGGGGGCGGAGCAGTTGTATGCCGGCATCGATCCGCGGCAGGGCGGCGGCCAGGGTCGGGATGTCGGCGTCCGATCCGAATACAGCCTGCACGGCTTCGAGGTGGGCGCGCGCCTCGGTCAGCCGCTCTTCGACGGGCAGGGGAGCGGCCACGCCGCCTGCTTTGCTGCGGGCGAAGTCCACCAGGATGTCGTGAACGGCCTGGAAGGCATCCGGCATGAGGCGGTTCTGCAGGTGGACGTGGTGAGCCCGGCGGCCGATGATCACCAGCAGGTCGCGCGAGGAGGCTTCTTCGGTGCCCAGCCCCTGGTAGGTGGTGGACAGCTCGTAAAAGGCGGTTTGGCTGATGGCGTCCGCGAGCCGTTGCAGCTCGCCGGCCTGCAGGTTGATATTCGTGGAGAGCGATTGATCGCCCGCGAGATCCGTAAGGTGCAGCGCGAGGGTTCCATCCCGGATGTCCAGGGCGTATCGGAAAATGTTGTCTTCAAAGGTCTCGACGCTCTCGTAGGAGACTTCCAGTGCCCGTTCGCCCGGGTCGGGTGCGCCGGTCGCTTCGGGCCCTCGTCCGCATTGGGGGAGGCTGGTCAGGGCCACGGCCAGGAGGATAAGTCCCACGGCGCCGATGCCCACGAGCACAGCGCGCTGTCGATCCGCCTCCATGCGCCGGCGCGTGGCGGATTTCCGGAGCGGTTGGGGGGCGGGGGCGCGGCCCGAATCGGGATCGCGGCGGTCCCGCACAATCTTCAGGACCGTTTCCCCGATTTCGATGCGGTCGCCGGCACTGAGGGCACTTTCCTTGACCGGTTTGTGGTTGAGCAGGGTTTCGTTCGTGCTCGCGAGGTCGGATACCCACAACCGCCCGTCATCCCCGAAAAAGAGGCGGCAGTGGAAACGGGAGAGAGACGGATCATTCAGAACGATGTCGTTGTCGGCGGCACGGCCCACTCGGCCGCCCCGCTCCGGAACGTCGATTTGGCGTCCCCGGTCCGGGCCGGATTCTACGATGATATGCGATTGAGGTTCCGGTTCGCTCACAAGGTCATTCCTGATATTCCCGCATCCTAGACCAGCGAGGCCGCAAAGGAAACCATCTTTTCGTTTTGTCGCGGCGGGAATTGGCCGGGCGGGGGGCGGATAAAGTCGTTGCGCCGGGAGGAGGCTTTTGGCACAGTGGCCCGCTTATGATATCCGCATGGCCAAACATTGCCCGAATGATCGCGGCCCTGACCGCGCTGTGGTTGGTGGGGCTCCCGGGGGTCCGGCCGGCCGCCGCCCAGGAGCGTCCCCTCGACGGGTATGCCGCCCGGGTCAACGACCGCATCATCACGGTCGGGGATGTGATGATGTCCATCCAGTCCGCCCAGCAGCGCCTCCAATACCTCTATGAAAACGCGGAGCTGGCGGAAAAGCTGGACGAGCTTTTTCAACGGGGCCGGCAGCAATTGGTGGAGCAGGCCCTGATTCTGGAGGAATTCGAATCCCGGGAGGATGCCGTGATCCCGGAGCATGTGGTGGACGATCGGGTCGAAAGCATCATCCGGGAACGATTTGGAGGCGCCCGGGCGGAATTCCTGCGGGCCCTGAAAGAGCAGCGCATGAGCATGGAGGACTGGCGCTCGGAGGTGCGCGACCAGATCATCGTGCAGATGATGCGGAGCGAGGAGGTGCGCCGCCGGGTGGATGTCACCCCCTCGGAGGTGCGCCGGTATTATCGGGAGAACGCGGAGACCTATACCCAACCGGCAAAAGTGCAGTTTCGTATGATCGTCCTGCAGAAGGGCGAAAGCGAGGAAGAAGCCGGGGTGAAGCGGGCGGAGGCCGAGCGGCTTCGTCAACAACTCGAGGACGGGGCGGATTTTGCCGAACTCGCCGAGGCGGTATCCGAGGGGAACCGTGCGCGGGAGGGCGGCTTATGGGACTGGATTGAGCCCGGGTCCCTGCGGTCGGAGTTGGCCGACGCCATGGCGGGTCTCTCGGCCGGGGACATCAGTCCGGTGATCGAGACCGGCGACGCGTTTTACATCCTGCAGCTCGAAGGCCGAAAGGCTGCCTCCCGCACGCCCTTTGAAGAGGTCCGCGAAGAGATTCGGGAGCGACTCGAAGAGTCGCAACAGGAGGCGGTGTACCGCGACTGGATCGAGCGGCTTGAAAACACCCACTTTGTGAAGCGTTACTGAGGGGGAGACCATGACGGCACGCCCTCTTCGCATCGGCATCACGCTCGGCGATCTCAATGGAATCGGCCCCGAAATCGCCTTTCAGGCGGCCTGTCGACGCTCGTGGCCCGCCGGGGTGCGGTTTGTGCTCATCGGCGGGGGCAAAGCGGTAGAGCAACAGGCAGAGGCTCTGGGGCTGCGCATGCCGGTGGCCTGGGAGCCGGGCGCGAAGGATCCCCGCTCCCGCGTCTGGCTCTGGCAGCCCGCGGCGGTGGATCGCAGGCTGACATGGCGTCCCGGCCGGGTGAGTGCCGCGGCGGCCAGAGCCGCCGGGCAATGGATTCGGGCGGCGGCGGATGCCTGCATGGCCGGGCACCTGGATGCCATGGTGACCGCCCCCATCCACAAGGAAGGGTTTCACCGCGCGGGCATCGATTTTCCCGGGCATACGGAACTGCTCGCCCAGCAAACGGGGACCGCTGAATTCGGGATGATGTTGATCGGCGACCCCCTGCGCGTCATGCTTGCCACCCGCCATGTACCGATCGCCCGGGTCCCGGAGGTCCTGACGCGCGGTGCTGTGCGTCAGGCCATTCGACTCACGGCGGATGCATTGCCCTGGCTGGGGTGTCCGGCGGGGAAAATCGCCGTGTGCGGGTTGAATCCGCACGCAGGGGACGGCGGGGTTATCGGCCGGGAGGAGATCGACACGATTGCCCCGGTGATTCGGGCCGAACGGCGCCGGGGGACCCCGGTGGAGGGGCCTGTGCCCGCGGACACGGTGTTTCATCAGGCGATCCGCGGCGAGTGGCAGGCCATTGTGGCCATGTACCACGACCAGGGGCTGGCCCCTCTGAAGATGCATGCGTTTGACCGGGGGGTAAACCTGACGCTGGGGCTCCCGATCGTACGCACGTCTCCGGATCATGGAACGGCCTATCCGCTGGCCGGCACGGGGCGGGCCGATGCCTCCAGTATGTGTGCGGCCATCCGGACCGCCATCCAACTCGCCCGCCGGCCCAACCCCTGGCGCCGCTCGCCCGCGCGACCATGAACGGACCCGTCACGCGACCGCGCCTCATCAAGACGCTGCTCGCCGATCGGGGGCTTCGGCCCAACCGCGGACTCGGCCAGAATTTTCTCGTGGATGATGCCATCCGGGACGAGGTGCTGCGGGCCGCCGGGGCCGTCGCGGGAGAGCATGTGCTGGAGATCGGCCCGGGCCTCGGGGCCTTGACCGAAGCCTTGCTGGCAGCGGGCGTGCGAGTGACGGCGGTGGAAAAGGATCGGGGGCTGGCGGCCATCCTGGCAAAGCGCCTCGGGGATTCGCCCGGGTTTTCTCTCACGTGTCAGGACGCCCTGGATTTCGAAGCCTCGGACTGGTTTCGGAACGATATTCGCTCGGTGATATCCAATCTTCCGTACGCCAGCGGGACGCGGATCCTGGTCGAACTCCTGGAGGCCGACCCCGGCCCGTCCCGCATGGCGCTGACGCTGCAGCTCGATGTGGCACGGCGGTTGACGAGCCCGACGGGAACGCGGGACTACGGGCTGTTGACGGTTCTGGGGCAGCAGGATTTTGCCGTGGAGATCCGGCGCGTCCTGCACCCCGGCAGCTTCTGGCCGCAACCCAAGGTGCGATCCGCTCTTCTCCTCCTGGCCCGGAGAGCGGAGCCCCTGGTGCCGCTGAGGGATCGGGCGCTTTTCAAGGTCCTGGTCCGCCACGCGTTTTCTCAACGCAGGAAGCAGATGCAGACCATTGTTCGGCGCACGCCGGGCATCCCGGGTTGGCCGGATGAATCCATCTGGCAGGAGATTTTCCATGCGGCCGGAGTCGATCCCGTTTGGCGTCCGGAGCGCATTTCCCCCGAGAGGTGGGCACGTCTCGCCAATGCCTTCGCGGAGCGCCGGGGCGAGCCCCCCGGAGGGGGCTGAACTCCGAAGCGGGACACCCGATCACTCGTAATCGTAATCTTTCTCATAATCATAATCGGATGTAGGACAGGCTTCCCCGGTTTTCCGGGGAGCCTGTGCCC
>CAZCOO010000177.1:1881-5891 GCA_964500395.1 uncultured Verrucomicrobiota bacterium | reverse complement strand
GATCAGGAGCGGCGCGCCCCCCGGCGCGCCCCCCGGCAGCGGCCCCTGAATTTCAGCCGGTACGGAGGCCTCGGTGCCGGACGCTACCCCGTGGGGTTTTCCGGCGATACATTCAGCACCTGGCGGGCCCTCGCCTACCAGCCCGGCTTCACCGCGCAGGCCGCCAATGTCCTCTACGGCACCTGGAGTCACGACATCGGCGGACACGCCGGCGATCTCGACGCGGAGCTGTACCTCCGCTGGATGCAGTTCGGCGTCCATTCCCCGATCCTCCGCACCCACACCACCAAGAGCGGCAGCAGTGAACGACGGTTCTGGTCCTATCCCGAACCCTACGGCAGCCTGATGATGGACCAGGTCCGTCAACGCTACGAAAAGGTCCCCTACATCTATACGGAGTTGCGCCGGTGTTGGGACACCGGTCTCAGCCTCTGCCGCCCGCTCTACTACGACTGGCCGGAGGAATCGGCTGCCTACAAAGCAGGCGGACAGTATTCGTTCGGAGAGTCCATGCTCGTGGCCCCTGTCACCCGCCCCGCCGATCCTCAGAGCGAAACCGCCCAGATGCGCCTCTGGCTCCCCCCGGGCGAATGGTTCGACCTGGCCCGCGGCAAGGCCGAGACCGGCGGACGATGGATCACCCGTCATTACATGCTGGAGGAAACGCCGGCGTTTGTCCGCCCCGGAACCGTGATCCCGGGGCAGACCGGCGTCCGACGCCTGGACCGGAGTGCGGATGCCGCGCTCGTCGCCACCATCGCGCCCGGAGCGGAAGGCGCCTATGACCTGTATCTCGACGATGGCCGCACCACCGAATACCAGCGGGATGTGGCCGCGCACCTGCCGTTTCGCCAGCGCTCCCTGAAGACCAGGCGGGTCCTGCAAGTCGGCCCGATCGAAGGATTCTTCCGGGGAATGCGTTCCCGCCGCCCCCTGGAAATCCGCTGGCTGGGGCCGCCGCCGAAACGCGTCGATCTCGACGGCACGCCTCTGCCGTTTTCGCGCGAGGGCCGCACGGGCTGGTATTTCGACGGCCGCCACGTCATGACCCGCGTCCGCGTAGCGGAGGCGGACCTGAAGAAAGGCGCCGCCATCACCCTTCGAGGGCGCACGGACGATGGCCTGGCCGACGGCATGCGCGGCTGGATGAACCGCTTCCGGCGCATGCAGCAGTGGGCCCAGGTCTGGCCCGACCTGTATCGCCCCGAACTCGAAGAGCGACTCCCCCTCCACCTGGCCCAGTGGGCCCGGCGCGTCTCCCTGGACCCCGCGACCTTTCCAGAGGAGCGGGCGGCCTTCGATCGCGACCTGCGCCGCCTTCCCCGCGTGCTCCGAACCCTGATCGGCGTGCTGGAGGATCACCCCCAGGGCGGGGAAAAATCACCCGGCCTGGTCCGGTCGCTCGAATTGCTCCGGATATCCCGGAAGGAATTGAGCTGAACCGCCGCCGTACTTGTTTGAGAGAACAGGCCGGGTCCGGTTGGGGGGCCTGCAGAGAAAGATGGACGTCCCGCAACCAGACCCCCGACACCTCCTTCCCCTTCACAGGATCCCGCCATTACGAGTCACGCACTCCTTCGGCCCGACACTTGCAATCGTATCAATATATGTTAATATTTAGCTCTTTGCCGCCAATCCGGGAACGACGTGTTATGGCCGATATCCGATCTGAAACCCTCGAACACATGGCCCAGGTGCTGAAGCTCCTGGCCCATCCCCACCGGCTCAAGATTGTCGAAGTTCTGGAACGGCTCGAGGAGGCTCCGGTTCATCAGATCACCCAGGAACTCGACCTGCCGCAGGCGCCCACCTCCCAACACCTCAATCACATGAAACGCGTCGGCCTCGTCGCCGCGGATCGGCGGGGCAAGGAAGTATGGTATCGCATCGCGGACCCCAGCTCTCTGCTCATCCTGGACTGCATCCGCCGCAAGGAAGCCAACCGCCCATCCTGACCGTTTCTTTACTCTGCGGCCAAAGGCCTGGCGCAGGGGGGGAGCCGTAGGCGCGGACTCACCCTCCGGGCCGCCCTTCCGATCGCAATGCAACGCTTTGTGTCCTCAGAACTCTGCGGAGCGGCCTTTCCCTACCCGCCCCGTTCTTCCGGCACCGAATCCCGCTTTGCCGCCAATGCCTGAAGCCGCTCCACCAGCGGCCACTGGGTGGGATTGATTTTCCGCGCAGCCTCGTCCGGAACGAAGAATCGACCGTCGTCCGCTTCCGGAAACTGTTGACGCCGCCCGGAATGCGGCGGCCATTCCATTTCAAACAGGTTGCTGCGGATCGGCCGGCTGTCGTCCCAGTCCTTTTCAAAAGCCCAGGCGTGGACTTCCTTATTGTTCTGCTGGATGATCGTACCGAGCGGCTCATAGGGCCCGGCCGGCTCGATGCCCGTTTCCTCTTCAAATTCCCGCACAGCCGTATCCAACTCCCGCTCTTCGGACTCCACCAGGCCCTTGGGAATGCCCCAATACCCGTCATCCCGGTGGGTAAAGAAAGGTCCCCCCGGATGGATGAGAAACACCTCCAACCCCCGGGTCCCCACCCGGTACATCAACAATCCCGCACTGATCGCTCTCTTTGGCACTTCGGTCTCCGTTCGATGAAAAGACGCACAACCATGACGCCTTTTCCGCCCGATCGCAAGGGTCTCCCGGGATCGGCCTCCTCCCCGCATTGAATCCGTGAATGACGCCCCTGAACCGCCCCACAATCTGTTGCACACTTTATAAACTGTGCAACGACGGGGGAACCCGGGGGAGAGACGGCATTGACAAAGGCAGGGAGCCAAAAAGTTCGGACCGGCCGCGGATCTCTTGTCGCATCAGCCAAGACTCCAAGCCCCCCGGAGCCTCCTCGAACAGCCTCCCCCTTCGGAAGGAGCCGTATTTTCTTGGCGCCCCGCCCAAGCCCGGATGGCCCCGGTTCGAGACCATGAACCGACTCCGCCTGTACGTCCCGAACCGCAGGGAAACAGAAAATTACCCGGTTTCTATTAAAGCGTTTTACATCCCGGCTGTGTCTGCATATACTGATCTCTGTTCTCCGGCCGGAGATGGATGTTCTTTATGTTTTTGTTTCAGATCCATGTTGTTGAGAAAAGGGGAGCGAGGCCGTGATCGACCCGCGTACTGATCCGGTCTGCGCCACCCCGGGGAGTGACGTATGAGTCCTGTGCGGTTTTGCCGGTTGATCCTGCCCACCCTTGTCCTGCTTTTGGCCGCAAGCCCGCCTCCCCTCCACGCAGAAGTCATCCTCCAGTTCTTCAACAACTCCTGGAACGAAATCACAGATGAGATGCCCGAGATTGCCGAAGCCGGCTATGGCGCCCTCTGGCTCCCTCCGCCGCAGAAGGCCAGCGGCGATCTCTCCGTGGGGTACGATCTCTGGGATCCCTTTGATCTCGGCGGCGAAACCCAGCGCACCGGAGGCCGCACACGCTACGGCACCGAGGAGGAGTTGCTGCGCCTGATTCGGACCGCCCACCAATTCGGCATCCGCGTCTACTTTGACAACATCATGAATCACCGGGCCTTCGATGTCCCCGGGTACGATGAGAACACGCCCATCGACATCTATCCCGGCATGCTGCCGGAGGACTTCCACCTCCAGGTCACCGAGGAGGGCTTCTTCCGGTCCTGGCCCAACACGGTCAACTGGGGCAACACCTGGGAAGTGCAGAACCTCTTTCTCTCCAGCCTGGTCGACATCGCGCACGAAACCCCCAACAGCAACTTCGGCCCCAACCAGGGCGATACGCACCCCAAGATTTCCTTTGTCCGACACCCCGACAATCCCGAGTATTACGATTATCATCCGGACCACGGCCTGGTCGGGTTCGACAGTCCGCTCCTCACCACCAATACCATTGCGCAGAACCCGGACTTCTTTAAGGAGGATGTGGGCGGCTACCTCATGCGCTCCGTGCGCTGGCTGATGGACAAGACCCGCGTCGACGGCCTTCGTCTGGATGCGGTGAAGCACGTCCCGGCCTATTTCTTCGGCGAGAT
>CAZCOO010000177.1:0-1871 GCA_964500395.1 uncultured Verrucomicrobiota bacterium | reverse complement strand
GATGTGGGCCGAAGATAAAGACACCAGCGATGCCGGCTACCTCGGCCAGGCCCAGGTTCAGTTCAACCGGAGCCGCGGGTTCAGCGACGCGAATCATCGCGATACGGTGTTCGATGTAAACCAGCCGCGCGACGATGCCATGATGTTCGGCGAGCATATGGGGGAGCCCCCGCCCTACACCGAGTACTTCGCATCCGGTATGCGCCTGCTGGACGCCAAGATTCACCAGACCCTGAATGACCGGCTGGGCAATCCCTGGTCCACACTGGACGGCCTCCAGTACCCGGACTACGCGGCCAACTTCCAGTTCGGCGCTCACCTCGGCGTGCCTTACGCCAAGAGTCACGACGACAACATCGCCTACCGGGAAGAGCTGCACAACGCCCTCAACCTGACCCGCGAAGGCCTCCCCGATATCTACACGGACGGGAACCGCCAGGCCGAAACGCTCGGGCAGAGCGGCGGGGCCTTTCCCCGCCACGCCAACACCGCCTATCTCGGCCAGTGGGGCGATGACCGCATCCCCAACCTCGTCTATATCCACAACCACTTCGCCCGCGGCACCCAGAAACCCCGGTGGGGCGACCAGGACGTCGTAGCCTACGAACGCCTGGACAAACACGAGAATTGGGACATGACCGACGGCGACGGCGTCACCCTGTTCTTCGTCATGAACGACAACTACGACGGCGGCGAATATCGCGAAATCCCCACCTCCTTCCCCGACGGCGCCTACCTCTACCAGTATGCCTCCGCCGGCGCCCATTTTTACCACACCGTCACCGACGGCAAGATCAAGGTCATTACCCCCCCGGGCGGGTACTTCGCGTTTTCCTGGCGGACGCCGGAAGAGTCCGACCTCTGGAAGGATCTCGGCGGACACCCCCTCACCATCTACCAGAACGGAGAGGAGACCGGCTGGATCTCCTATGAGCGGAAGGACGGGCCCGACGGCGATCCCGGCTTCAATCCCTATGGCCTTCCCGACGACAGTCAGCAGGACTTTGCCTACACCTATTACGTCCCGCGCGTGACCCAGGCCACCAACCTTCGATTCGTGGCCCGGGTCGACGGCTCGGCCCACAACGTACGGTTGAAACTGGGCGGCGGCATCCCCCTCAACGACCAGTCACACGCCCTCGGCGACCCCCGCGACCATCCCCCGGCCATCGCCCGCGACTCGTATCTCGGGTACGAACAGGCCGACTTCGTGAAACGAATCCACCGCGAAAAGTTCGCCGCCCGCAACACCGCTTCCAACAACGTCATCGGCTCCGCCGGGGCCGAGACCTACGTCGCCACCATCGGCCAGAGCAATTTCACCTACAACACCGGGGCCACCGGCAAGGACAGCGACGAGGAAACCGCCGACTGGATCTGGCATCACCCGGAATTCCAGACCGATGAGTCCAACGACCAATTCTGGCCCGCGCCCGGTGATGCGGCCAACCAGGATCTCTACGTATGGGTCAAGTCGGGCGATGCCGCCGACATCAATCGGATGTTTCTCTACTACACCACCGACGGACAGAGCTGGCCGGAGGGCGCCGCCGGGGAAGGCCTCGGCTCCACCCGCACCGTCGAGCTGTATTGGAGCCACGCCGATACGAACGACCCCACCGCGGATTGGTGGACCGGCGTCATCCCCGGACAGCCGGCCGGGACCGAGCTGCGCTACAAGATCGGCGGGTTCAACCAGCAGGACGGCAGCGGCTCCGCCCCCTGGGATGTGATCTTTCCCTCCGACGAAAGCAGTGTGGCCCTGAAGAAAACCCGCATGGGCGTATGGGATATCGACGGGTTCAACGCCGACACCGTCGCCTACCGGCCGCACAACGACTACGGGCTCACCTCCACCGGCCTCGTCGAAG
>CAZCOO010000176.1:0-5903 GCA_964500395.1 uncultured Verrucomicrobiota bacterium | reverse complement strand
GTCGTACAGGGCGCAGAGCGTGGGGACCAGGTTCTGTTTCAGATCGTTCATATTTACCACGGCGCGCTGGGGTGGGGGGAGGGTGGGAATCACCGAGCCGAGGTGCTCGTAGTAGAAGAGGAGGGCGTCCTGCATGCGGTCGTGCGCGCCGGAGCTGACGGGGTCGACGCCGAAAAAGGCGAACCCGCTTTCCAGGGAGCTGAGCTGAGAGGGGACCGTCTTGCGAGGGTCGCGCACGCAGCAGACCAGCCGGGCATCGGGAAAGGTCTCCACCAGGCTGCGCACCATGGGGCTGAAGGAGGCGTTCTTGGAGAGGAAGTGCCGGTCGGTCCCGTGCACGTAGAGGTGCTTCTGCAGGCAGGCCCTGTAGAACCGCATCAGGCGCCGCCGGTCGGCTTCGGGCACCTGCTGGTCAAAGTGGGCGAGCTGCCAGATCTCCTTTGCCTGCGGGAAGGGGAGCATGAGGATAAAACAGGCCAGCACGGGCATGAGCACAAAATAGTCTTCCTCTTCCCGCTCCAGCCCCACCTCGTGGATGTTGTCCAGCCCGCCGGCGAGCCGGCGTTCGAGGCCCCGGATGAGGCGGTGGGCGGGCCGTCCGATCCGGTTGTCCAGGGCGGCCAGCGCCAGGATGCAGCGGCGGGCGGTGACGGAGAACCCGAACCAGGCCTCCCAGGTCGAGAACGTGGTGAACTGCGGGTCGCGGGCCAGGGTGCGGTGGAGAAAGGTGGTGCCGCTGCGGGGAACCCCGACCACGAATACGGGCTCGCGGACCTCCACCCGGCGGTACCCCGGAAAGAAGATCTCATCCAGCAGCAGAACCAGCCAGTGAAGCGCCTGGAACAGACCGAACAGCGGGATGAACAGGAGGAGGGCCAAAATCCGCTTCCCCCGCGCGGGGGTGGCGGAGTGCGGGATGCGCACCAGCGCGCGAACGCTGATCACGAAGTACAATCGGAAGCTTCTGAGGAAGAGCCGAAACATAGGCCGGAAAAATAACGTCATTTACACGTCTGTGTAAATAAGGGTATTTCCAACTACGATGCGTTCACCGGTTATGAATCCCGAATTTCCAGCACAGAGAGTGGTTTTGTTCCTCGCGCTCCTGGTGGTCTCGATGCCGCTCTGCGCCCCGGCCCAGGATGTCTACATCGAGGATGTGCCGAATTATCAGTGGGAATACGGCTGCTGGGGGACAACCGTGGCCATGATGATGGGCTACTGGGACCGAAACGGGTATCCCTCCGTGTACGACGGCCCCGTGAATGGGGGCGTCGCGCCCTCGACCACCTGGTCGGGTCCGCATACCAACTTCTTCACCTTCTGGGCGGCCCGGGCCGGCCACGGCGGACGGGCCACCAATGACTGGGGCCATGTCGACAATTACGTCGGGACCCTTCCCTGGAACTTTGCCTTCAAAAAGACGAACGACCCGTGGAAGACCGAGGGGCGCGCCGAACACGATCCCGACTGCATCGGGGACTTCATCGGCCTCAGCCAGTTCAACTGGACCAATATGAACGGGGAGAGTGACGGCAACATCAACGGGTATGCCTTCAATTACTGGGACACCTCGGGCGCTTCGCGGATCAACTTCACCCCCGGGACCAACAACGGGTTTGCGGTGCGGGATATCCAATCGGGGGTGCGCGCCTTTTTCAGGTACCGGGGATATGACGGGGACACGGTGTCCCGGCTCGCCGATGTCTACACCAATACCCCGGCCGGGGCAGGCTTCACCTACGAAGATTTCAAGCGTGAGATCGACGCGGGCTTTCCGGTGCTCATGATGCTCCAGGACAACAAGTTCTCCCGCCCCTCCGACGGTGCCAATAACGAGGAGATGCACGGTGTGGTGGGGTTCGGATACTGGGAAATCGCGGGGCAGAAATTCGTGCGCAACTACAACAGCGTCGAATCGGATACCAAATTCACGCCTTGGGACGACTTTTCCGCAAGCGGATTCTGGCCGCTGCGGGGTGTGATCACGTTCCGTCCGAAGCCGAAAGTTGTCGGGGCGGTTGGCCAGTCCAACCAGACCGTTCTCACGTGGCACGCGCCGCGGGGCACGATCAATATCGACGGGTCCAGCACCGAGGTTCACGGCTACATTGTGCAGGCCGCCCCTCAGGCCGGCGGCGCCTATACCAACATCAGCGGCGTGCTGCAGACAAACCGGTTTTCCGTACCTTCGCCCTCGGAGGACGCGCGGTTTTACCGGGTGGTGCACGTTCCGCTCTGACGGGGGGTCAGGGGGCGGGTTTGACGCAGCGGAATCCGTAATCGTCTTCCGTCTCATCGGGGGTGCCCGCCCACCGCATGGCCGTCCTCGGATGGGGCGAGGGGTAGGCGGCATTCCAGCTTCCCCCTCGAATCATGCGTCCGAATCCGGAGGCCGGTCCCGTGGGATTGTTCGTCGGCGAGACACTGTAATAGGTGCTGAAGTCGTCGGAATAGTCCCAGCACCACTCCCAGACATTGCCGGCCATGTCGTAGAGTCCGAATCCGTTGGCCATATCGTGTCCGGCGGGCGACTGGCTGCCGTTGTAATAGGCCACGGGGGCGGTGCCGACCGTGTTTGTCTCGTAGGGGTCGCCGCTGGCATTGTAGTTGGCGTTGCTGCCGCCGATGGAATCGGATACCACGGCCGGTCGGTTGGTCGGCAGGCTGGGCCAGGGGAACAGGTGTCCGTCCCGTCCGCCGCGCGCCGCTTTTTCCCATTCGGCTTCGGTGGGCAGTCGGTATCCCGGCGCACTGAAGTCGCACGTCCAGTTCGTGAAGTTGATGGCGCGCGTCAGCCCCGCCCGGTCACTGCGGTAATTGCAGTAGGCCTGCGCCCCGTACCAGGTGACGAATACGGCGGGGAAATTCTCGCGCCCCTCTTCGACGCTGAAGATCCCCCCGCTGAACTGCAGATCGTTGGTCAGGCCGGGACCCTGGAGCCGCACGAGCTGCTGCGCGGTTCCCTCCAGGTTGGTGACACCCCCGGCGCCGGCGCCGACCCGTCCCTCGTCATAGGCCCATTGAAGAACCTGCCGGAGTTGCTCGTTGGATACCTCGTACCGGTCGATAAAGAAGGGGTCGATGCACACGGTATGGGCGGGCCTCTCCCAGTCGTTCCCGGAGAGGACGTTCTGATCTCCCATCCGGTAGCATCCTCTGTCTACCAGGACCATCCCCGGAGGCGGGCGGGGCACGGCCCGAACCCGGAAAAACCGGGGGACGGGGACACTCACCGAGGCATTGGTCTGCCCCTCGACGTAGCGGGTTTGCTGTAGCGAGCGTTTCCACGGCGCCCCCATCGCCTCCGTCCACTCGACGACGTATACGCGATCCGTCGCGGCAGGGTCCCATGTGAGCATTCCGCCGTGATCGTAGGCCGTGATCGTCTGGGCGGACCCGCCGACGGGCATCAGCGCAAACACCGCGCAGGCGGTCCGAAAAAGAAAGGATATCTTTGCGAATTGCCTCATATCGATGTCAGTATACCCGCGGAAAGGTCGATTGAGAAGCGATCCTGTGTTTCATCCTGTATTTACGGAGCCCCCGGATTGCCGTATTCTTACGATTATGACTGGTGTTGTGCCGGGGGGGCAATCATGAGAATACTCAAATCAGGCGGACGATGGGTTATGGCGACCTGCCTTCTCGGCGTGCTGTGCGGGGAAAGCCGGGCTCAATCCGTCTCGAAGACCATCGCCGGCACGCCCGATTACAATTGGCTGTGGGGGTGTTTCGGCACGGCCTCCGGGAATCTGGCGGGCTACTGGGACCGCAACGGCTTCCCGAATATCTACACCGGTACGGTGAACGGCGGCGTCGCCCCGCTGACGACCGCCAACTCGGCAATCCATTCTCTTTGGGCCACCCAGGCCGGCGTGGACGGCCGCCCGTCCGACAAACCGGGCCACGTGGACAATTACTACGGCACTCCGCATTCGATCTTCTACGAACGCACCAACGACCCGTACCATGCCGCCGGGCGGGCGGCCCATTCGAATGACTGCATCGGGGACTTCATCGGCCTCAGCCAGTACCGCTGGACAAACCTGAACGGGGAGTGCAAAGGCAACATCAACGGGTACTCGTTCAATTTCTTCGCCTCGGACGGCAGCCGCCGCACCCAGTACCGTCCCCCGCCGCAAAACGGCCGGCCCGTCCCGGATATCCAGTCCGGCCTGCGGGACTGGATGAAATGGCGGGGGTACCGGGCGGAGACCTTTTCCCAGCTCTGCGAACTGCATCCGCACGCCCCGCCCGGCACGGGCTTCACGTTTGAAGATCTCGTCGAAGAGATTGACGCGGGCTTCCCTCTGCTCCTTTTCCTTCAGAACAGCGAAACGAGCAGCACCAAAAAAAGCGTCCCGGGCGTCAACCCCACCATGCACGGCATGATGGCGTACGGGTATTCGTACACGGAGACGGCCCTCAGACGGGCGCAGGACACGTCCGGCAATTCGAACCACGGGGCCATAGCGGGCGCGGAGTGGATCACCAATGAAACCTACTACGCGTTTGACGGGGATGATGACTATATCGATCTTCCCGTCGGAGCCGGCGTCGATCCATCCGTCTCCCCTTTCTCCGTGTCGGTCTGGGTGCGGGTTGCCCCCGGGTCCCTCAGCGCAAATGAAATTTTTCTCGCAACGTATTCAGGGAGCGGGGAGCGGCTGTATATCGGATACAACGCGGGAAAGTGGCGTTCCGGCATTGCGGATACATCCTGGACCTCGGGGGGGTCGACCCAGGTGACCACGAACTGGACCCACATCGCCCTCGTCATGGACGGATCGGAAGCACGGCTTTATGTCGACGGCAGTCTGGACGATACCAAGAGCTACGCCTCCTATTCCCTGGCCAGTGATATTCGGCTCGGACGATTTCCCAACAACAACAATTATGATTATGCGGGAGGTCTTGGGGCTCTCCGGCTGTATGACCGGGTCCTGGGCACGAATGAGATCAGCCAATTGGTCACCGCCGGCCGGGAGACGGCCATCGACACAATCAACACCGACGACCTGTCCGTGTTTCTTTCCATGGACTCCGAGGTGATTGACGGAACAATGATGACGGACAAGCGGGTGCGGTACCGCTCGAGCTGGGCGCAGGGCGACAACAAATGGCATGACTGGGTGGCCGGCCCCTGGGAAGTGAATCTCGCGCTGCGGGGGGTGATCGGGTTCCATCCGCAGCATGGCCTGTCCCAAACCTCCGCCCTTCCGGCGTTTGCCTCCACCACGTCCTGGTGGACTGTGCGCACGACCGGGCAGACGGTTCAGGCGGCATCATCCCTCTCTCACAACAGCACGAATTACCGGTTTGCGTATTGGCGTGAATCAGGGAGCCGGCTGGAGCATACCTCGGGGGAAGCCGTGAATCCCGCGTCGGGGTTTGTCATGACCAACCCGGTTTCTGTGGAAGCCGTGTATATCCCGGAAGAGCGAGACGAGGACGCGGACGGCATGGAGGACTGGTGGGAGCTTTACTACTTCGGCTCGACCGATTGCTCCCCCGGGGGCGATGATGACGCTGACAATCTGTCCAACAATCAGGAGCGAATCGCGGGGTCGAATCCGCGCGATGCGAACAGCCGTTTTGTAATCGACAGTGAAGGGCCCTCTGACGGCAATCCGTACCCCTTCCTGACGTGGGGGTATGAAGCCGGGCGCGACTACACCGTCCTGTGGTCGGGCCCTGAATTGATCGACGGTTCGTTCGACTGGCAGAGTGTGTCCAATCCCGCCTACACGGTGAGCGGCAGCTCCGCAAAGTGGGTGGATACCAATGCCTTTTCGGGAGGAAGCGGCGGCAGCCGCTTTTACCGGGTCCGTGTGGAAGAGTCCCCCTGACCGAGTGCCTGCCGAAATCCGTCCCGGTTGGCCGCGGTAACGATCCTGCAT
>CAZCOO010000175.1:0-5964 GCA_964500395.1 uncultured Verrucomicrobiota bacterium | reverse complement strand
CTTCCTGCAGGCCTTCGCATCCCCACGTCGCATCCGCCTCATTGAAGAGGTCCACACAACTGTCCACGGTGGCATTCACGGTGATTTCCACGAAGTCGCCGGGCGCGAGATTGGTCAGGGCCGGAATCACGGTATCGTCCCAGACAACATTCGTCCCATAGGGCGCCGTGTTGGTGGGATTGATGCTGAACGACTGGAACGTCATGCCCGGCCCGATCGCGTCGGAGATGGCGACATTTACGGCATCCCCAAAGCCCGCGTTTTCCACGCGCACCGTCCACGTCACCAGGTCGCCAAAGCCGGCCGGCTGGAGAATGGGCGTTTTGGTGATGGTCAGGTCGCCCTCGTTGACCGTGATGAAGATGGAGTCGGAGTCGGACTGCGCAGCACTGCCCGGGGGCTGCTCGAAGGTCGTGACCGTAAAGAACTGCCCGGCCGCGGTGGCGCAGGAGACCTCGATATCAAAGGTGATGACAATCGAGTCGCCGGGATTCAACCCCACCACGGTGTTGCCCTCACCGGGGTCCGGCGTCTGCTCGGTCCAGTCCTCCGCCTCGTCGTCGTCCTCATTCACCGGATCCCGGCCCAGGCTGTTGCCTTCCGCGACTGTCGGGGCAGAGGGGTTGAATCCCCCCGTGGAGGCGCCGTAGGACATGGCGTCCACGACGCTGCTGCCTGCATCGAGCAGTTCCACCCCGTCCCCGAAATTGTTCAGTCCGCTGCCGAGGTCGTCGTCGGCGATTTCCACCACGATGCCGGTATAGCCCGGATTGGCCGCCACGAAGGCGTTGCTGTTGGCCGTCACAATCGCGTAGCCGCCGCCGGGCAGGGTGAACGCGGGCAGGGCATCGGACTGGCCGGGCGCGGTATCGCGAATGCTCCAGCCGTTGAGGGTGATGTTTGAGGCGGTGGGGTTGTGAAGCTCGATCCACTCATTGTCGTCCTCGGCCGACCCGGCCGGATCGTACAGGACTTCGGAAATGACAGGATAACCGACCGCGGGCGGCCCCACTGCGCTGGAAAAATTCCAGACCAGGTTGGTCCCGTCGTTCTGGTCCGGCTCAGCCGCCCCATTTGTCAACACAGTCCCCCCGGGCAGGGTGACGGTGCTGTTGCTGGGTATGTATACGAAATCGGCGGACGGCAGAAGATTGCTGACGATCAGCCCCGAAACGGCGTCGGCACCCGTGATGTCCACGCGGGAGGTGATCGTGATGCCCTCACAAAAGGAAACTTCCGCCGGTCCGTCGATGCCGGCAACGGCATCCGCACGTGCGTCAGACACCCCCCCCGCCGCGAGGAGCAGAATGATGAAGGGGATGTTCAGGATGAGCGACCGGCACGACGGCGAACACCCGGTTCGAGTGCGGGTGGGATTATTCATGGGACCTCCTGGATATGGATAAAGACCAGACCGGCACAAAACTGCCGGGCAATGAAAAAAAGGCGGGAGAAACCGAGCGGCCGGGAGAACGGGAGGGGAGACGGGGACCCCTTGCGATCAGAGCGTTACCTATGTCGTAGACTGAGCAAATAGTGAATCCTTTGTCTTCCCTGGTAGAGCAACATACATAATCGCCAGGGTATGCGCAGGCATCACTCACTCGCGCCCCCCCCTGAGCAAATCTTCGTACTCGATACACCAATAGAGTTATCTGTGACAAGAACTTTATTATGTGTATTCTGTTCACATCGGCGCTCAACCGGACCGAGCGCACGGCGAACATATACTGTGGAATACGCGAGGGGCCTGTGGCGAATGAATGCGCGGGATCATATGAGACGGGGCGCCGCGGCCGCCCGGCAAAACGACCTGCAGGGGGCGTGGCAGGCGTATGTTCGGGCGACCGAGGTCGATCCCCAATGCGCCCCCGGCTGGTGTAACCGGGCGGGCCTGGCCTGGATTCTGGGCCGCACGGAAGAGGCGAACACCTGCTACGAACAGGCAACCCATCTCGCCCCCTCTCTGGCCGAACCTCGTCTGGGGCTGGCCCGTATTGCGCTCTCGCGCCGCCACTGGGATCGGGCTCTTGAGGGGGCCCATGATGTACTCCGGCTGTCTTCTTCTCCGGAAGCCATTGCAGAAGCTCGATATTTGTGCGGCATCGCATGGGAAGGCAAAGGCGATCCCGAGAGGGCGGTCGAGGAATTCGAGGAGGCCGCCGGGGCCGGCCATGATCAGGCGGGCAAGGCGGTCAAGCGCCTGCTGCTTACAATAGATGCCCCGTCGGACCTGGCCCGACGGCTCTACCATGAACACACATCAACCGGTCCGAGCCGGGCGATCCTGATCCAGTGGTTTCTCGCCCTGCCCTCCGCCCCCAGCCGCTGGAGATTTCTGCAAACCTGCACGGAGCACTCCGCCTCTCCGGCCTTTCTTTACGACCTGGCGGCACGCGGGTTTCTTCAGCGGGGTGAATATGCGTACGCCCTGCGCACCGCCGTCATGGCCGTCCGCGATCGGCGTGTGGAAGACGATGAACAATGGCCGGGGTTGCGAGAATGTGCAGAGCTGTACTGAAAACAGGCGCCCGCGCCGGGCACCAGGCCCGGTTGACGGGCACTGCCGGCCGGCGACCCCGAACGGGATAAGTTTGTGAATCGACCGATGAAATGCCGCGGAATCCGGGAAAAGCGACTCGGGAAGGACCTGTATCTCCACGGAGAGGCGGGGGAGACCCTCACCGTGCTGAATGCGAGCGGTATGCTGATCTGGTCCCTCTGCGATGGGCGGCACCGGCTGGAAGACATGGTGTCCATCCTGCAGGAATGCATGCCCGACACCCCCCGGAGCGAATTATGTCGCGATATCACAGAGTGTCTGGAATCATTGCGTCAACACGACCTCATTACAGAAGGCCCCCACGAGCAAGGTGAACGGCATGAATAGCACCCCGCGACCAAGCCGGCTGACAGACCTGCTCCGTCAGCACAGCCGCATCCTCATGTTCAGCGGCGCCGGATTCTCCACCGGCAGCGGAATTCCGGATTACCGCGGCCCCAACGGCATGTGGAACCGGATCCAGCCGGTGTATTACGAATCCTTTATGTCCTCGGCGGATCAGCGGAAGCGCTACTGGGTGTACAAGCTGGAGGAATTTGACGCCCTGCAGAAGGCCCGGCCCAATGCCGCGCACCTGGCTCTGGCGGATCTGCATCGCGCGGGTCGTTTGCTGAGAGTCGTCACGCAGAATGTCGACGGCTTACATGTGGAAGCCGGCCTGCCTGAAGCAGCGGTCACGGAGCTGCACGGGACAAACCGCAAGGTCCAGTGCCAATCCTGCGGGGCCCGGCAGGATGCGGGGCCGGTCATGGATGAATTTCGCCGCACGGGGATTCCGCCGCAGTGCACCTGCGGGGGCTGGTGGAAACCTGCGACCATCAGCTTCGGGCAGGCCCTGGACCCGAATGTCCTCCAGGAGGCCTTTGCGGCCGCCGACGAATGCGACCTGGTCCTGGCCGCCGGGTCCACCCTCTCCGTTCATCCGGCTGCGGTCATTCCGCTCCAGGCCGCCCGGCGGGGTGTGCCGTACGTTATCTGCAACCAGGGCCCGACAGAACACGACGATGGTCCGGAGGTCACGCTCCGCCTGGAAGGAGACATCAGCGAATGCCTTCCTCCCGCAATTGCGGCTGCGATCGAAGCGGGATGACCCCCACAGGGAAAGGGCCGGCACCGTGAACGTGTAAGGACGTCCGCGTCCCTGCGACTACCCATACGAAATGCGCCGAGGCCATCGCTTCGGGCGTACCCGCACAACGACATGATACAAGAGGAGGATACGTTCATGCATATTGCCACGCTGATCGCCCGCATTCTACTCGGGCTCATCTTTTTCGTCTTTGGACTGAACGGCTTTTTCGGCTTTATGCCCATGCCCGACATGTCCGGCGCCGCGGCGGACTTTATGGGGGCGTTGCACAGCTCGGGCTATCTCTACGCGGTGAAAACGCTTGAGGTCGTTTCGGGCGCATTGCTGCTGGCCGGGTTTTTTGTTCCCCTGGCACTGGTCCTGATCGGTCCGGTAATCGTGAACATCGCCCTGTTCCACATCTTCCTGGACCCCGCCGGACTGCCCATGGCCATCCTGCTCGTGGTGCTTCTCGTATTCCTGGTATATGCCCACCGGGATGCCTTCAAGGGCGTCTTCGTAAAAAAGGCCTGAGCGGGACCGCCGCCGCGGGCCGGCTGTCTACACCCACGGCAAAACAAAAGGCGGGTGCTCCGTGAGCATCCGCCTTTTTCCTTTATTTCCCCTGTACCGGTTCTCCGCCCATACGGGCCGGCAGACTCACAGGCCTACAGGGAATTGTGGCTGCCGTCGCAGAGAGGTTTCTGCGCGGAGTGTTTGCAGCCGCAAAAAAACACGGTCGTATCGTCCGATGCCGTGTATTCGATCGGCGTGAAGTTCGTCCCCCGGTGCGATCCGTCACAGAACGGCTGGCCGGCACTCTTCCCGCACGCGCACCACCAATAGCTCTCCCCGGCTTTTACATCGACGCCGTAGGGCGATTTCTGAGGAATGGCTGGTTCCGGCATGCGACCTCCTTGGTTAGGTTGACGAAAATTTAACGATTGCATCCCCCCCATTCAAGGAAATTCCCGGAAAACGTCACGTGCCTATGGATTTTGTCCGCCGGGCCGTAGCACGGGCAACGGCAGTCTGGTAGAGTGTTTCTCTTGTAGATCGGGAATCGAACGATGAGAGAAGACGATGCACCAGACCGGAAGCCGGAGGAGCCCCCTGCCCCGGCGCCGGAGCCGCCGCGCCTCGGGCGCCGGGCCCGGCGTGAGAAGGCGGCGGCCGACGCCATGCGCTCGCTCATCAGGGACTTGATTCTCGACGAATTCGGCCACGTTCGCGACGAAGCGCCTCCCCTGGAACTCACCCTGAAACTCCGGGCGGATCCCGCCGACAACTGGGCCCTTGCCTTTTCCCCGGATATTCGGGAGCAGGTCCTGGATCAGAGTGCGGAGTACCTTTCGGAGCGCGAGGCCTTCCACGCCGGGCGAATCTACTGCTACCGCTGCGGAACATCCTTCTGCCCCCATGCCATGCCGCCCGGTCCCCTGACGGTGTTCCGCGGCTACGATGCAACCGGCATCCCGACCTGGCACGAGTTCACCCAATCGCTGCTGGACGCATCGGATCCCCGGGTGGATCAACTCTTCGAAACCCCGCCCAAGCTGGTCGCCCGCTGGGAAACCGGGAAACAGCTCAAAGAGCAGCAACTCAATTCCTACGGACGGCAATCGAGGACCTATGCCGTACTCGGGCAGGTGGTGGCCGGCTATTTCCGGCTCCGCCCGGAGCAGAGAAAGCGCAGCCCGCACGTGGATCGGCTGGCCGTCACATGGCAGGTGGTTGAGAGCCGGGATGCCCGCGGACAATTTCTCCTTCGACTCAATCCCGTGGCCGGCGTGCCCGGCGGCGGGAGTCTGGAGGAGCTTTTCGCAGCGGAGTGGGAACCGTGGCTCTCCCCCCACCAGGCCCGGGCGGCCCGGGCCATCGCCAAGCTCGAGGCCTCCGTGCGGGAGGCGCGGGAGGCCGGCGACAACAGGGCCATTCGGCGGACCATGGGCCGGATCCCGGAGATCATGAAAAGCCTCGCCATTTCCATCGAGCGCGGACATCGCCAGTCCAGACGACGTACGCGGCATGCCGAGCAGCGCCGCGGAGAGAGGCGGCCGGTGCAAATGGCCCTGCGGGACCTGGCCCGCCTGCCGGCCGAGTCGCTGCTGTTCGACGAGCGCAGCGACACCATCGTGGCCCCGGCCGAACACGGACGGACCCATGTGTTTACCCGCGACGCCCGCCACGTCACCAGCTTTGTCTGCGCCCCCGCGGCCCTCTCCCAGCGGATTCGCCGCCGGCGCTGGGTCCCGCTCAGTGATGCACAGCGGGATCTGTTCATGCAGAACAGTGAGCGTCTTCGCGCCCGGCATCACGCATGATCCAATCC
>CAZCOO010000174.1:0-5977 GCA_964500395.1 uncultured Verrucomicrobiota bacterium | reverse complement strand
CGCCTGCCTGTCTCTGGAGGGGCACGAGTGCTCGTGTTGCGTGGAGACGACCGAAGCTCCCTCTACCTGCTGCGATGCCGAGCATTCCCCATTGCCCGCCCCCGCGCCCCAGGGCGAGGCCGCGTGCTGTATCCACGTGGACGTGTCTGCGGATCCCTGGACTTCGACCCGCCCTCTGATCGCGGCGGCCGCCCCGGCGGACGATGCGTGCCGCCTTCCCGCCCGGGACCTGGCGCAGGCGAGCCGGTCCGTCCCGGCCCGCCCGCTTTCGCCCCCCTCCCCGCCGCTCCCGCGGCATATCGCGTTCTGCTGCCCGCTGATTTGATCCTGTTCCCCGTGTGATCCCGCTTCCTATCGCAGGCCCTTCGGGGTTCCTGTGTCCACACGGAATTGAACAGGTGTGTATGAATCAGAAAGAACAACTGGCATCCCTCGCCGGCTCCCGATCCGCCGCCGGCCGGGGAAGAAAGAGAAACTGGGGCAGCCTCCTCCTGCTGCTGCTGTTCCTGGGCGGGGTGGCCCTGGTCTTTGTCCTGGTGTTCGGCAATCGGCTTCGGCCCCGCATCCCGGTGACGGTGGTGCCGGCCCTGCTGCTGGAGTCCGAGGCATCCGGGGGCGCACAAACTCCGCCCCGGCCGCGCGAGGTCCTGGCGCAGGCGTCGGGATGGATCGAACCCGATCCCTACCCCATCCGCGTGCCGGTCAAGGTGGACGGCTTTGTGGAGTCCGTCGCCGTCTACGCCGGCGACGCCGTGGAGAAGGGGCAGCAGCTGGCTGCCCTCGATCCGACCAATTTTGCTCTTCGCGCAGACCGGCTTTCCGCCTCGCTGGCGGAGGCCCGGGCCCTGGAAACCGTCCGGACGCGGGAGGTGGCGCAGGCCCGGGCGGACCGAACCGCCGCGGCGGCGGCGCACGACGCCGCGGCCGCCGCCCTGCGCGAAGCGGAAGACCGCCTGGCCCGCATCCGGACCCTGGAACCGGGCGACGTGGCGGAGGCGGATGTCGTATCGGCCGAGCAGGCCGTCACCTCGGCCCGCGCCGCCCGGGACGCCGCCCGCGCCCGGCTCACCCGCGCCGGCGCCGCGGTCGAGACCCGCGAGGCGGAGCAGGCCCGGCAGGCCGCACAGGTCGAGGGACTGGGGGTCGATCTGGCCCGCGCCCGGCTCGACCTCGCCCGCACCACCGTCCGCGCCCCCATGGCCGGCCGGGTCCTCGAACGGGTGGCCGCCCCCGGCATGAAGCGCCGCGCGGCGACAGAAGATCCGGACAGCGCGACCGTCGTAACGCTCTACGATCCCGAGCGGCTCCAGGTGCGGGTCGATGTCCCCCTGTCCGACGCGGGACGGCTGGTCACGGGGATGCCCGCCCGGGCGGTGACGGCCGCCCTCCCCGGGCAGACTTTCACCGGCCACATCTCGCGGATCACCGGAAAGGCGGACATCACCCGCAATACCCTGCAGGTCAAGGTGGCCCTGGCCCGGCCCGATCCGCGTCTGCGCCCGGAGATGCTTTGCCGGGTGGAGTTCCTGTCCGTGCCCGCCGCGCGCGCCGGGGGCTCGTCCCGGGCCCGGCAGGTCTGGTTGTCCGGGGCCGCCCTGCCGGACGCCGCCGGAGACGCCGCCACGGTGTGGGTGGTGGACCCGGTCACGGAAACCGTTTCGCCCCGCGACATCACGGTCGGGGCGCCGTCCAGGGACGGCCGGCGGCTCATTCGCGAGGGCCTTCTCCCGGGCGAACGGGTGGTCGTGGACAGCGATCGATCCCTCACCCCCGGGGCTTCCGTCTCCATCCAGGAGGAGCGACAACCATGAACGACGACAGCTTTCTCATCCGTTGCCACAGCGTAACCAAGCAGTACAAAAAGGGGGACACCCTGGTGACCCCGCTGGAATCGCTGGATCTCGATATCCCCGCCGGTCACTTCCTGGCCATGATGGGACCCTCCGGATCCGGCAAGACCACCCTGCTCAATCTGTTGTCCGGGATCGATCAGCCCACCTCCGGGACAATCGAATTCCGCGGCCGCGAAATCCAGGCCCTCTCCCGCCGGAAGCTCGCGGCGTGGCGGTCGCGGCACGTGGGCTACATCTTCCAGCTCTACCACCTGGTGCCGGTGCTGACCGCGTTTGAAATCGTCGAGCTGCCCCTTCTGCTCGACGACATGAACCGCCGCGACCGGCGGGAGCGGGTGGAGGCCGCCCTCTCCCTGGTGGGGCTGGCCGAGCGCATGCACCACTTTCCCCGCGAACTCTCCGGGGGGCAGGAACAGCGCGTGGCCATCGCCCGCGCCCTGGTGGCCGACCCCGAATTGCTCGTGGCCGATGAGCCCACCGGGGACCTCGACCGCCGGGCCGCCGACGCCGTGCTCGACCTCCTCACGTCGCTCGCTTCGGACCAGGGCAAGACCATCGTCATGGTCACGCACGATCCCCGCGCCGCGGAGGCGGCCGAGCAGACCCTGCACCTGGAGAAGGGGCGCCTGCTGGAGGCCGTCTCATGAAGTGGACCGCATTCGCCAACCTCGTGCCGCTCTCGGCAAAGCAACTTCTGCGCCACCGCATCCGCACCGGCCTCACTGTGCTGGGGATCGGCGCGGGCATGTTCCTGTTCTCCCTGGTGGAGAGCATGCAGCAGGCCGTGGCCGGCGCCACCGAGCGGGGCGCGTCGGACGCCACCCTCGTGGTCTACCGGGAAAACCGGTTCTGTCCCTCTACCAGCCGGCTGCCCGTCTACTATGAAAACGAGATCCGCAAGGTCGACGGCGTGCGCGAGGTCATCCCGATCCAGATCACGGTCAACAACTGCGGGGCCAGCCTCGACATCGTGACCTTCCGCGGCGTCCCCCCGGAACAGCTCGCCTCCTACGCGCCGGAGATCGAAGTCATCGAGGGCTCCCTCGGCGACTGGGAGCGCACCGATGACGGCGCGCTGGTGGGCAAGACCTTTGCCGGCAAGCGCGGCCTCCGGGCGGGGGACGCGTTCGAGGCCGCCGGGGTCCGGGTACGCGTCGCCGGCCTCATCGACTCGCCCAACCCGCAGGACAACAACGTGGCCTACGTGCACCTCCCCTTCCTGCAGCAGGCCTCGCGCCGCGGGCTCGGCGAGGTCACCCAGTTCAACGTGCGCGTGGACGATCCCGCTTCTCTTGAGCAGGTGGCGGCGGCGATCGACGAGCGGTTTGCCTCCTCGGAATCTCCCACCCACACCCAGCCGGAAAAGGCCTTCTTCGCCCAGGCCGCCCGGGAATTGATCGAGCTGACCGGGTTCACCCGCTGGATCGGCCTGGGGGCCGTGGTCGCCGTGCTCGGGCTGGTGGCCAACTCGGTGCTGCTGGTGGTGCGGACCCGCGTGCGGGAAAACGCCGTCCTGCAGACCCTGGGCTACCCCGACAGCGCCGTGGCGTGGCTCGTGGTGGTGGAGGGCATGCTGCTGGGGCTGGCCGGCGGGCTGCTCGGCGCGGGCTCGGCCATGGGTTTTCTCGCCGCCTCCCGCATCACCTTCGGAAACGAGGGGCAGGTCCTCGCCGTGCTGCCGGAGCCGCACATCCTGGCCCAGGGCCTGCTCCTGGCGCTGGGGCTGGGGGCGCTCGCCGCCCTCTACCCCGCCTGGGTCGCCGTGCGTCGGCCCATCGTGGAAAGCTTGAGGACCTGATCATGATGCTTCCCTTCGGATACGCCGTCCGCAATCTCTACCGCGACAAGACGCGGCTCGCCCAGACCATCGCCGGCAGCGCCCTGGTGGTGCTGCTGGTCATGGGGGCACACGCCCTCAATGAAGGCATGCGCCGCACCCTCAGCGCCACCGGCTCCCCGCACAACGTCATGCTCCTCGGCGCCGGCAGCGAAGAGAGCGTACAGCGCAGCGAAGTCAGCGAGCAGGCCGCCGGGATCGCCGAAACCAGCATCCCCGGCGTGGCCGAGGTCTTCGGGACCCGGGCCGTCTCGCCGGAGATTTTCCACATGGCCTATCTCGAAGTGCCGGACGGCCCCCGGGCGCGGGGCATGGTGCGGGGGGTGACGCCCCGCGCCCTCCTCACCCACCGGGAGGTCGTGCTGCGCGAGGGCCGCTTCCCCGGACCGGGCGAAATCATGGCGGGGCGGCTCGCCTGGAAGCGCCTCGGGCTGCCGCGGGACGCCCTCCGGCCGGGCGCCGAGGTGATGCTCGAGGACCTGCCGCTCACGGTGTCGGGGATCTTTGCCGCCCCGGGGACGGTCATGGAGTCCGAGGTCTGGATGAACCTCAACGACCTGCGCACCGCCGCCCAGCGCGACACCCTCAGCAGCATCGTGGTGCGCCTCGAGGACGGCGATCCCGCCGATGCCGAACTGTTCACCCGGCAGCGGCTCGACCTCGAACTGAGTGCGGTCGGCGAAGATCAGTACTACCAGCGCCTGGCCTCCTTCTACGCCCCCGTCCGGGCCATGACCTGGACCACCGCCATCCTCATCGCCACCGCCGCCGTCTTCGGCGGGCTCAATACCCTCTACGCCGCCTTCGCTTCCCGCGTACGGGAGATCGCCACCCTGCAGGCCATCGGATTCCGCCGCCTGGCCATCCTCCTCTCCCTGGTCCAGGAATCCATGATGACCTCCCTGCTCGGCACCCTGCTCGGCGCCGTGCTCGCCGGGCTCCTGCTGGACGGGCGGCTCATCTACCTCAGCGCCGGGGCCTTCCGGCTCGCGCTGGGGCCCGAAACCCTGTTGGCCGGCATCGTTGCCGGGTTTGTGCTCGGCGTGGTGGGCGCGCTGCCCCCCGCCTTCCGCTGTCTGAAACCCAGTCTCCCGCAGGCCCTGCGGGACTGAAACACCAAGGAGAAACCCCATGGACACAATCCCACCCCTCACCCTACTCCTCGCCGCCGCCGCGGCCGTTACCGGCTGCAGCCCGGATGCCGCCGACACCCCGTCCGCCGACGCATCGGCGTCCGCCCCGCCGCCGGCCCTCACGTCCGTCTTCGAGCCGGTTCCGGCCGCGGACATCTCGCCCGCCATCCCGGAGCTTCGCCGGACCGCCCGGCCCGGCGACGACGTCGTGATCGAGGCCAAGGTCATGGGCACCAAGCACCCCTTCGTCGACAACCGGGCCGTCTTCGTGGTCGGGGACGAGGGTACGCTCACCTCCTGCGACCTGCGGCATGACGACGCCTGCCCCACGCCGTGGGACAACTGCTGCGACGACCCCGAGGCCGTCCGGGCCGGCACCGCCACCATCCAGGTCGTGGATGAATCCGGGGAGGTCCTCCGGCACGGCATCAAGGGCATTGCCGGCCTGGAGGAACTCAGCCGCCTCCGCATCGAAGGGCGGGTTGCCCCCGCCTCCACGGAGGCCGCCTTCATCATCAATGCCGCCCGCATCGAGGTCCTCTGACCCGCACCCGGCCCCGCCCGGAGGTGATCGTATGATGCACCCGGTCCGCTCCTTCCTGCTCACAGCCGTCCTGCTCGCGGGTTCGGCGTGGCCGGCGCCGTCCGCCCCGCCGGCGGAGCCCCCCCGCGGCGAATCCGCCTGGTGGCGGGTCTTCGGCGATCCCGGTCTCACCGCGGCCGTCGAACAGGGGCTCGCCGCTCACCCCGACCCCGCCTCCGCTCTGGCCCGCATCCGCGCCGCCGAGGCCTCGGCGGACCGGGCCCGGGCCGCCCGCAGGCCCTCGCTGACCCTCTCCGCCGGGATTCGCGGCGGACGCGAACAGGGAATCGACACCGGCGGGGTGCCGGACGATATCGACCCCCTGTTCGGATCCGCCCGCCTCTCCTGGGAGCTGGACCTCTTCGATCGCGTCGGCGCCGGGATCGACGCCGCCTCCGCCCGGGCCGGTATGGCCGCCGCCGACCTCGCCGGGGTGCGGCTGCTGCTGGCGCTGGACATCGCCCGCGCCTGGGTCGATCTCGCCGCCCTCAACGAACGGATCCGCCGCCACCGGGCGGAAACCCGGGACGCCCTCGCCCTTCGGCAGCGGGCCGCGCGCCGGGTCTCCGCC
>CAZCOO010000173.1:0-5982 GCA_964500395.1 uncultured Verrucomicrobiota bacterium | reverse complement strand
TGTGAACTTCTTCACCGGTCGGACAAGCCGACCGGGGTCGATTCTGGCGGGGACCCCTGTCCTCCGGTTGCAGCGTCGGCTCTGGCGCCGGCCGTTGCCGTTGCGGGGCGCGCCCTACCATGACGCCCATCCGTGTGCATCCGCGTTCATCCGTGGTTCTCCCCCTCACGCCGTGCCCGACCGACCCCGAATATCACGATCCTGTTATTCCGAATGAGCGCTGCAAAAGAACCGGCGGACCGGATATCCGGCCCGCCGTCGATGGCCCGCTCCCGTCCGCGGTGATTATTCGGACGAAACGGGGATTTGCTTGCGGTCCGCGCGCGCCTCTTGCGTCTTGGGGATCGTGACATGCAGCACGCCCTTCTTGAAGCGCGCCTTGACGTTCTCGCGGTCGACCCCGGCGGGGAGCGGAATCGAACGCTCAAACCGCCCGTACGAGCGCTCTGAGATATAGGCGTTCTTCCGCTTGTCTTCCCACTCGTCGCGCTTCTCGCCGGAGATGGTCAGGACGTCTTCATCGAGGGAAACCTCGACGTCCTTCTCTTCCAGGCCCGGCAGTTCCGCGCTGACCGCGATCTCGTCATCGCTTTCGTCCACGTCCACCCGGGGGGCGAGAGGGGTCGCCGTGCGGCGTCCTTCCCGCAGACCGGGGAGCTCGCCCCACCCGAAGTCCGAGAAGAAGTCGTCAAACAGATCTTCCATCTCGTCGTGAAGGGCGAGGAACGGATTTCCGTTCCCGCCGCGTCGAATCCGGGCGGGACGCTCGGATTGCCGTCGTTTCCACGGTACGAGTCCTCGTGTCATGGTTCTCACCTCCTTCCTGTTGTTGTTCATTCACAAACCCGCCTGCTTCCGGGGGGCGCCTCAGGAGGCGGCCTCCACGGGGATGCGTCGGGCCCTGGCTTCCTTCGCCTTGGGCAACCGGATGCGCAGGACGCCGTTTTTCACTCCGGCGCGGATGCCCTCCCGGTCGATCTTCCGGCCGATCCGGAACACCCGGCGATAATCGCCGGTGGCAAACTCGCTGTAGACCAGCCGTTTCTCGTCGAGATCGGCGGCGGCCAGGGCCTGGCCCCGGACCGTCAGAACGTCGTCTTCGAGATCGATCGTGATGTGCTGTTCATCCACGCCCGGCATGTCGGCGACAAGCTCGAACGCATCGGACTGTTCCGTGATGTCCGCCGCGGGGGCAAACACCGGTACGTCGCGTTCCTCCCGCAGGGCTTCCTGCTCCGTGCGTTTGATTTCTTTTGTTTCGCTCATGATGTCATCCTCCTCTCCTGTCAGATTCCTATTCCGCCTCGACCGCGATCTGCCGCGGCCGGGTATCCGCCCGCCGGGGCAGCGTGATCGTCAGAACGCCGTGCCGGGTGTGGGCTTTGACCGCATCTCCCTCGACCTCGAAGGGCAGCCGGACCTGGCGCTCAAACCGCCCCGTCGTTCGCTCCCGCCGCAGGGCGGTGCGGTCCTCGCCGGGTTCCTCGGCTTTCCGCTCCCCTGCGAGATGCAGCACGTTTCCCTGCACCGAGATCTCCAGTGCGTCCGGATCGACACCCGGGACTTCCGCCTGGACCACGGCTTCCTCGTCACTGCTCCACAGGTTCACCGGCGGAAACGCTCCGCCGCGAGCCTCATACGGGCCCAAGACCCGGTCCATCTCACTGCGAAGACGCTGAAATTCCGAAAACGGATCCCACAGCATCGATCGCTCTCTCGTCATTGGCATAATCATCTCTCTTTCCTCCTTCTTCTGTCTGATTCATCCGGCCCGACCATCGAACCGGTCAAAACTCGCAGCCATACAGAAAGCATCCCGCATGCCAATTTTGGCTGTATCCATAAATAGCTTATTACTAATGGATTATATAATTTACAATAATCAAAAGTATGCCACTACGACCCACTCCAGGCAAAGCAGAGGCGCTCAGTAAGGGTCAATATGACACAGTTATGAAAGAGAGACGCCCCCATCTGCGGTGCCGAGGCATCAGGGCCCGGATTCGACAGGGCCCCCGAACCGGGTCAGGGATTCCGCCAGGTGGCGGGTGTAGGATTGCACGCCGAGGCGGTTCAGGTGCAGGCGCCCGGCGAAGTGGGAGTCGGGAAGGGTCAGGGGCAGCTCGTCCAACAGGTGATCCGCACGGCACCAGGCGCCCCATCGAAGCAGCATGAGGCGGGTCCGGGGGTCGTGACCCGGGGGCGCGTAGGATTCCGGGAACGGCGTGATGCCCACGACACGTTCGGACAACTCCGAAACGCGGGCCCATCGCACGGACTCTTCCTCCACAGATGGGTGAAGCCGGTAGGCGATGGTGCTGCGAAAGGAGGGACCCTCCCGGTCCGGGGCAGGCAGACTCCCCTGAGAGCGGTCGAGATATCGCCAGAGATCGGTTGTAAACCCGAACGAGCATCCGTAGGCAGGGGGAAGCGGTGAAGGGATCCACCGATCCAGGAAGAGGACGCGGAGCCGGTCGACGGCAAAGAGATCCCCGAACGGACTGCCGCCGAACAAAGGGGCGGCGGATCGGTCGAGAACCGCGTGCAGCACATCCCGGAGGCGGGAGTCGGGCGATCGTCCGCGCAGCCCTTCCGGGTGCCGCAGGGTGACGATCACGGGGTCGGGGCGCTCGACATTCAGGGCCCGGGCTTCGAGCATGTCGCAGGTCTCCGCGATGCCGAGATGGCTGAGCGTCCCCAGATTCAGCACGGTCTTGTCGCCCCCCAGGGCTTCCTGAAGATGGAGCGCGTCCACGTTCATCAGGCACGAGGAATCGCCGACCAGCAGAATGTCGGCCCGGGGATGATGAAGGGCGGCATGAGCCTGGTGGCTGACGATGGTTTCATCGATGTTCCCCATGGGGCGGGGGTGGGGGTGCAGACCGGTCAGGGTCAGACCATGCAGGATCCCGGCAGCGATCGCGGGCAGAACCCAGGGGATGGACACGAATCGAAGGGCCTCGCCGAGGGGCACATCATAGATTTGGCCGGGTGTTTTCATAGTCAGAATTGGAAATACAGAAACGGATTATCGGGCCCCTGCCAGCAGACGATGATCCCCCATAGAAGAAGTCCCTGGAGCAAGCCCTGCCGGACACCGGGCAGGGCCAGATACGGGGCGGGATTGCGGGTGCGGCGCTGCCAGATCTCCATGGCGATCAGCGGCGCGCTAAAGAGGGCCAGCCGGATTGCGAATGAACCGGCGTAAGGCGGCAACGCGAAGTTCAGCAGGCCCGCCGTCAGGGACGCGGCATGCCCGATGGATTCCGCCCGAAACAGCACCCACCCGTACAGCACAAAAAGCTGGGTTGCGATCCACCCGGCCGCCGAAGGAGAGGCTTCCCCGGTCTTGTCCCGATCCCGGAGGCGCGCATGGACCAGGACCAGGCCGGCCCCGTGCCAGAGGCCCCAAGCCACGAAGTGCCAGGCCGCACCGTGCCAGAGCCCGCCCAGGAGCATGGTGATCATGAGATGGATCCGGGTCCGGCGGGGGCCCCGGCGACTGCCCCCCAGCGGGATGTACAGGTAGTCGCGAAGCCACGTGGAGAGACTGATGTGCCAGCGGCGCCAGAAGTCGCGCAGATTGGAGGCGGCGTAGGGAATATCAAAGTTCACCATGAGGTCGAATCCCATGCATTTGGCCAGTCCCCGCGCGATATTGGAATAGCCGGAGAAATCTCCGTAGATCTGTACGGCAAAGGCCAGTGTGCCGAGAAGAATGAGGACCGAGCCGGGCCGATCCATGCCGTAGACCAGATCCACCATGGGGGCGAGGTTGTCCGCGATAACGACCTTTTTGAACATCCCCCACAGGCACAACCAGATGCCGGCGCGGATCATAGCCGCATCGATGCGGCGCGTTTCCATGAACTGAGGCAACAGGCGCCTCGCCCGCTCGATCGGCCCGGCCACGAGCTGAGGGAAGTAGGCCACGTAGGCCATGAACGCGAGGAGATCGCCGGCGGGCTCCATGCGGCCGCGATAGACGTCGATTGTGTAGCTGAGGGTCTGGAAGGTGTAGAAGGAAATTCCCACCGGCAGGATGAAGCCGAGCGTCCCGGCGGAAAGGTCGAGCCCCGCCGCTGCGGCGAGGGAAACCGCGGAGTCTATGAAGAAGTCCGCGTACTTGAAAAATCCGAGTACGCCCAGGTTGCCGGCCAGGCTGGCCAGGAGCCAGAGCCGCCGCCGCGTTCTGGTGCGGGCGCGGGCCATCCCCCGGCCGGCGGCGAAATCGAGGCCGGATGAAAATACGATCAGGGCGAGGAAACGGGGGTCCCACCACCCGTAAAAGAGATAGCTGGCGAGCAGAATCAATCCATTGCGCGCCTTCAGAGATGAACGGCACAGCACATAGGCCGCCATGAACGCCACGATAAAAACAAGGAACGCATTGGAGTTAAACAGCATGGGAGATCTATACCAAAGTTTCTGCTGTGCTGCCCAACCAAGAGTCCGGACCAGACACGGGTGCGCACGGCGACGGTCAAAGGGCCGGCCCTTTTGCGGCCTTCGTCCCGAGCCTTCGTCCCGAGCCGGGTTTCCCCTATCCCTGCGGGCAAGAATGGAATATGATGGGCGACATGGGATCGGAACGCAGAGAGTTGGCTGGAGGCTTTACGCTGGTGGAGCTACTGGTCGTTGTGGCCGCGATCGCTTTGCTTATGGCCCTGCTGGTGCCGACCCTCGGGCAGGCGCGGGCCCGCGCCCGCGGGGCCGCCTGCGCCAGCCAGCTCCGGCAAATCGGCCTGCTGCAGGCCCAGACGGTCTCATCGGAGAGAGGGCAGTTCTTCCTGTACTCTCCAGTCGATCAAAACCCGCCCAAGACGTGGGCAAAGGTGTTGTGGCAGGATTCGGGTTCAGAGGTGGATCCGAGCCTGTTCGTCTGCCCCTCCTACGCTCCGTACCAGTTCAATGATGATTGGAAAAATACGTATGGGGTTCGCCGAGATCCGCCCGAGACGGCGACACTGGTGAAGGGACTGCTGGAGCACTACCTGGTGACCGACCAGATTCGGAGCCCGGCGTCGTATGTCCATATCGCTGACACCACGAGCGGCGGAGCGGGCGGGTACGACGCCCGCCAGTATCACCTCTTTGAAGCGGCCGGCACGGAGCAAGTCCATGCCCGCCACGCCAACCGGGCCAACATCCTGTTCCTGGACGGACACGTGGAATCCTGTACTCGGGCCCGCCTGGAGGAACTGGGCATTACCGCCCTGTACGGAGTCGACGAGGAGGGAGGCTACTTTTGAAGGTTCAACTGTGCTTCATGCTTGCGGGGACCCTGCTGGTGGCCGCCGGATGCGGCGGTTCGCGACTCGGGGATGACGTGAAGACTACATGGCAGGAGGCCGGGGAGCTTCTCGGCACCGCCGTCCGCGAAGCCGGGGCCGAGCGCGTTGTGGTGATTACCAATCCATTTGCGGAACACAGAGGCGCGCCCGATTCCGTAGCCGCCATGCAGAAGGCGGGCCTGAAAGGTCTGCGCAGGGGGCTGGGCAAGGGGATTGAAATGAAGGAGATCCCTCTGCCGCTGCCGGACCGGTTTCTGGAGAATCCCGGCCGGGCCCCGATCCCGCCCGGCGCTACGACGCCCTTGAGCTATATGATGGAACCGGATGCGTTTTCATCGTTGGCGCCGGACGGCGATGCAAACACCGTGCTGGTCAGCATGGTGGGGCTGCCCGCGGAGGCGGATACCACCCCGGGGTGGCGCGACGAACGGTCCGCGCCCTGGGCGTTGTTGTTTCCCGACCTGGGGGTGCTGGAGCGCCCGGCTGCCGCCCTGGACGCGCTGGTGGGGGGGCGTATTGTGGCTGCCGTTATGCCGCCCGCGGAACCGGATAACGGGGAGTGCCGGGTCGTTACCGCTGCCAACAAGGACGGATTCCGGCAGGCTCTCGATCAGGGGAACTCTCCGACCCGGACCCGGTAAAAGCGGCTGTCGCCGCTTCCTTCCGAAAAGGCATTGGTGTCTACCCA
>CAZCOO010000172.1:0-6068 GCA_964500395.1 uncultured Verrucomicrobiota bacterium | reverse complement strand
CGATCCGGGGGACTCGGACTTCCGGCGGCCCACCACGCCCAAGATCCGGTATTTCATCCAGGCGGTGCGCCGGCTGGTGGATTTCTACGGTCCGGAGTTCCTGCTTACGGCCGCGCCGGAAACCCAGTATGTCACCGGGGCGTATCACCGCTACGGCGAACACTTCGGAGGCTACCTGCCCATCCTCCACGCCCTGCGGGACCGCCTGGACCTCGTTCACATGCAGCTCTACAACTCCGGCTCGCAGTACCTCTACACCGGCGCCGCCGGGCCGGGGGCCGACATCATCGCCGAACAGGGAACGGTCGACTTCGTGGTCGGCCTCACCGAGATGATGATTCTCGGATTTCCGGTGGAACGCAATCCGCGCAATCGTTTTGCGGGGTTCGGCGCGGACCGAATCGCCGTGGGCCTGCCCGCCGCCCCCAAATCCGCGGAAAACCGCGGGGAGCTCTCCAACCCCGCCCTGCGCTGCGCCCTCACCCGCCTGCTGACCGGGACCGGGGACTGCCGCAGCACCTACCGCATGCGGCGTCCCGGCGGCCACCCGGACCTCGGCGGGGTGATGACCTGGTCGATCAACTGGGATGCCACCCAGCGGTACCGGTTTGGCCGGACCGCCGCCGAGATCCTGCGGGCCCGGACCGCCGCGCCCTAGCCGCCGGCGGTCACTCGCCCTGGCCCAGGGAAAACCCGGGCACGCCGTCGAACTCGTAGAGGTTTTCCGTCTTGATGATGTCGTACCCGGCCTCCGACAGAGCCTGCTGGAGCTGGAGCGCCGCGGCGTAGGGGCCCGCCCCCCGATCGGCAAACCGGAAGCGACAGCGCCAGTGGTCGGTACAGAAGGTTTCGGGATGGCCGTCGGGATACACCTTGGTGCCCCGGTTGGTGATCATGATGAGGTCCATGATACCGTCCGCGGCCGCCTCCAGGCCGGGGCCGAGGGCATTCGGGTCGCGCCCGGCTTCGTCCCAGTCCAGGAACACGTCGATCCCGACGAGGGTCTTTTCGCCCTTGGGCGCGGGGTGCGGCGTCCAGTTCATCACCGCACCGGGCGGGGGGCTCACGGCCGGCCGCAGGCTCCCCGGCGCCTGCCCGAGGCGATCCGCCACCGCCCGGGTAAAGGCCCCGGTACCCGCCGGCGCCGCCGAGCTGCCGCGGGGCAGCATGTCCCCGGTGAGGATCCCGTCCTCCAGCGTCTTCAGCCAGGCATTCTGAAGCAGGCCCGCCGGGTCCGGCTGCCCCAGGTGATGGAGCATGAGGATCGCCGCCTGCAGCAGGCCGGACGGATTCGCGGCGTCCTGCCCCGCGATATCCGGGGCCGAACCGTGCACGGCTTCGAACATCGACACCCGGTCCCCGATGTTCATCGAGCCGGCCAGCCCCACACTCCCCGACTGCTCCGCCGCCACATCGGATACGATGTCCCCGTACAGATTCGGCGTCACCACCACGTCGAACCACTCCGGGTGCCGCGCCACCAGGGCCGTCCCGATGTCGATGATCTTGTGCTCGGACTCGATCTCCGGATACTCCCGGGCAATCCGGTCGAAGGTCTTGTGGAACAGCCCGTCCGTGACCTTCATGATATTGTCCTTGGTCAGGCAGGTGACCTTCTTCCGCCCGTAGACCCGGGCGTATTCGAACGCGTAACGAATGACCTTTTCGCTGCCCGGCCGGGTGATGAGCTTCAGGCACTGGGCCACTTCATGCGTCTCCCGGTGCTCGATCCCGCCGTAGGTGTCTTCCTCGTTTTCCCGCACGATGACCAGGTCCATGTCGTGATGCGGCGCCTGGATAAAGGGGTGAAAGGTGCGGCAGGGCCGGACGTTGGCAAACAGGCCCAGGGTTTTCCGGACCGTCACGTTCAGCGATTTGTACCCCCCGCCCTGCGGCGTGGTGATCGGCGCCTTCAGAAACGCGGGCGTGCCCCGCAGCACATCCCACGCCTCGGGCCGGATGCCCGAGGTGATGCCCTGCTCGTATACCGCCGCCCCGATCTCGATGGGGTGGAACTCAAGTCGCGCCCCCGCCTCCTGCAGCAGGTGCAGCACCGCATCCATGATTTCCGGCCCGATCCCGTCGCCCCGCGCAACCGCGATGGGCGTGGCGGGCCCGGCGGGCCGCCCCGTGGTTTCATTCCGCTTCGTCGATGTGTCTGCCAGTGTCATCGTGGTGACCCCTCCTTGTAATGCGTACACCAATACACGAATTTGATTTCCGGTATAATAGGGGCCTTCTCCCCCCTGTCAACATTCAGAACGCAACTTTTTCTCCTCGCCCCCCTCCGCGCCCGGCGCCATCACGGGAAAAATCCATCGGGAAAATTGATTTCCAACGGGATTGCGCTAGTTTCCGGCGAATTGAGTGACACCGCGCAACAAAAGGAGGGGGGATTATGATTTGCAGAACATTTCGAATGGGGTTGGCCGTCGCCGGCCTCCTGGCCCTGGCCGCAAGTGGGTTCGCCCAGTCACCCGCCGTGGTGACCTCGTTCTCGGGGAACGGCCATCTCGCCTGGACCAATGCCGTCAATACCAATGCCCGCTACCGCGTGGAGTGGTCCAGCCGGCCCAACGGCCCGTGGTACCGCTCGTTCCAGAAACTCGAGCAGATCGACGGCGGGACCGCCTCGGAATTCGAGGCGGAGATCCCCATGTTTTACCGGGTCGTGGTCGAGACCAACGAGCCGCCCGCCGGGATGGCCTGGATTGACGAGGGCGAGATCACGCTTGGCAAGAAGTCCGGTATCCCCGATCGAACCCACTACGTGAGCGGATTCCGGATCGACCGCAAAGAGGTCTCTTTGAAGCTCTGGCAGGAGGTCTACACCTGGGCCACGAACAACAACTACACCTTCGACAATGCCGGTGCCGGGAAGGGGCCCGACCACCCCGTGGTCGATATCAATTGGTACGACGCCGTCAAGTGGTGCAATGCCCGCAGTGAAATGGAGGGCCTCACCCCCGTATACGAAGTCCATACGTCGGTTGGCGGGCTGGGGACCATCATTGTTCCCTACAGAACGGGGCAGGAGGATATCCCGAGCGGCTGGGTCCTCTGGTCCGAAGACGGCTATCGCCTTCCCACGCAGGCCGAGTGGGAAAAGGCGGCCCGCGGGGGACGAGACAACAAACGCTTTCCCTGGGGCGACTTCATCACCCATGACCACGCGAACTACGAGGCCATTACCAACACCTACAGCTACGACCGCGCCGCCACCAACGGGCAGCACCCGATCTACGACGATGGAATATCTCCAGCGACTGCGCCGGTAGGCAGTTTTCCCCCCAACGGATTCGGCCTTTACGACATGGCCGGAAATGTGCAGGAATGGGTGTGGAACTGGGACGGCTCGCTGTCCCTCTCCTATCAAACCGACCCCCGAGGGCCTGGCATCGGCACCGAACGCATGATCTTGGGGGGCGACCACCGGAATGGGCCCTTCCTGGCCGCAAGCGGATTCATCAATGCGTTTTCCCCCGATAATGCAGTAGACAACCGGGGATTCCGGTGCGTCCGCAGTCAATAGCCGCGGCCGCGCGACGAAATCTTAACAAAACCATAATATGAAAATAATTTCGCGTTTATGTTGACATGTATTCCTTTTCGCCTTTTGATTCTAAATCTTCATAACTAAAGGAGAAACTACAATGCAGAGTGTATTGCCATGCAAATTGCCCTCCGAGGTGGAAGACGTCCTGTCTTCCTGCCCGTCCTATACCATCGCAAAAGATACGGACACGCTGGTGGAGCTGTCTCACCGCGACGAGAAACACGGCTGGCACGACGTCGCCTATGACGTGCCCGGCCAGGGAAGTGTTCTGGAAGCGCAGGTCTGCCGGGTAAAGAACGGCATCGCCGCCAACTACATCGAGCCCTACATGCGCCGGCGCGATCCGGAGTGTATGGTCATCGCCGACGACAAGCCGACCGACAAGACCCGCTACAAGGACCGGTTCGGAAAAGAGTTCGACGATCTTCGCCAGGAAACGCTCGACTGGCTGAAGACCCAGGAACTCGCCGTCTACTTCTTTGTCGCCGGCTTTAAAGAAAACGGGATCGACAGCGTAGTGGTGGCCCCGGCCAATGCCGGGTTCTTTGCCCTGGGGCTCGCCCTCCTGCAGGGCATCCTCGATCCGGATGAACTCCCCGAAGGCTTTGAGCCCAAGGCCGTCATCTACGTCGCCCCGCCCTTCCGGCACACCCACTTCGACGGCAAACAGGTCGTCGTGCACAACCGGCTGGACGACCTCTACGAGATGTACAGCTACAACCTGTATCCCGGCCCCAGCGCGAAAAAGGGGGTCTACGGCATGCTGATCAACCTCGGCGAGCAGGAAAACTGGGTCACCGCCCACTGCTCGACCGTGCAGGTGGTGACGCCGTACGACAACAAAGTCAGCATCATGCACGAGGGCGCCAGCGGGGGCGGCAAGAGCGAGATGCTCGAAAACGTCCACCGCGAACGGGACGGCAGCCTCCTCCTGGGGCGCAATACCAACACCGGGGAACGCCGGTTTGTCGTGCTGCCCCGGGCCTGCGAATTGCGGCCGGTCAACGACGACATGGCGCTCTGCCTGCCCGACCTGCAGACCCAGCCGGGAAAACTGGGCCTGATGGATGCCGAAGACGCGTGGTTCATCCGGGTCAACCACATCACCGACTACGGGACCGACCCGCATCTCGAACACACCACGATCCGCCCCACGGAGCCTCTTCTGTTCCTGAACATCGAGGCCTCGCCGAAATCCACGGCGCTCATCTGGGACCACATCGAAGACGAACCCGGCACACCGTGCCCCAACCCGCGGGTGATCATGCCGCGGCACATCGTGCCCGACGTCGTCCACGGGGCCACCACCGTCGACGTGCGCAGCTTCGGCGTGCGCACGCCCCCCTGCACCAAGGAGGATCCCTCCTACGGCATTCTCGGGCTGATGCAGTTCATGCCCCCCGCCCTGGCCTGGCTGTGGCGCCTCGTCGCCCCCCGGGGGCACGCCAACCCCAGCGTGGTGCAGACCGCCGGCATGAGCTCCGAGGGCGTCGGCTCCTACGGCCCCTTCGCCCCCGGCTCGTTCGTGGGACAGGCCAACCTCCTGCTGGACCAGTTCCAGAAAAGCACCACCACCCGCTTCATCCTGCTCCCCAACCAGCACATCGGGGCGTGGGAAGTCGGGTTCATGCCCCAGTGGATCGCGCGCGAATACCTCGCCCGCCGCGGAATGGCCAAATTCTCCAGCGAACAGATCGTGCCCGCCCGCTGCCCGCTGCTGGGCTATGCCGTGCGCATGATGATGGTGGAGGGCCAGACCATCGGGAACTGGTTCCTGCGGACCGAAAAGCAGCCCGAAGTCGGCGAAGAAGCCTACGACAAAGGCGCCGAAATCCTGCAGGAGTTCTTCAACCGGGAACTCCAGAAATTCATCGACCCGCAGCTCGATGCGAAGGGCCGGGAAATCATCGACTGCTGCCTGCAGGGCGGCACCGTGGATGATTACAACGCCCTCATCCCCGCCGAGCCGCTCGTGGCCGACGATTACTAGACCCGGCCGAGCGACCGGAACAGCACCGCCTGCTCCGCGAGCAGGCACGAAAGAGGCCCGGGGGTCCCGCTCCCGGGCCTCTTCGCGTCCGGCGTCCCCCATTGGGATCCCTCAAATTAATAGGCACCGGCCTTGTGTCCCCTTCCCCCAAGCTCGTCCGTTTCAGCCTTCGGGTGGCAATGCGGCATGAAAGCGCTCGATGGCGGCGACGGCTTCGGGGCGGATGATGATGCCGGGGCGGGCTTTTTTCAGGGCGTCCAGAGCCTGCTGCGGGGTTTGGCAGTGGCTGCTGGAGAGCAGCCAGGCTCCGGCCGCAGCGGCGGTTCGGGAGTATCCGATTTTGCAGTGGATATAGACGGTTTGGTCTTGGGACCGCGCCTGCTCAATGAAGTTCACGGAACGTCTGAGGGCTTCCTGAGGAGGTGCGGTTAGATCGAGGATGGGCTCGTTGCAATATTCAAGTTGTCGGAGTGACAGCGGTTCCTGAAATTCGGCGGTGAGGTCGAGGACGGCGGTGACGCC
>CAZCOO010000171.1:2092-6075 GCA_964500395.1 uncultured Verrucomicrobiota bacterium | reverse complement strand
TCGTACACATGCTCGCCGGCAGGTGCGGAAAGCAACGTGCAGAGAACACAGGCGGGGATCCATAGCGAGAGCGACAGACGCATCAGAACTTCCTCCCTCCGGCGGCGGGCCGGTCCTTTCCAGATGAATGCGCAGAAGCGATGATTGCGGGGGAGAATGCCCGAATCGGCGCGCCCCCGCCAGTAAAAAGGCGGGGTGGACCGGCGGGAAAGGGGCCGGGAATGACCGCCCCTTCCCTGTGCGACGCCCCGTCTTCCTCGGGGGTGGGGGGGAGTGCGAGTCACCAGCGGCAGGCCGGCGTCGCATTCCGGCCCGGGTTCCGGGCGGGGGAGTTTTTTCAAAAATCCCTTGCAATACATGTCTTCCTTGTAAGGATGGGGTCGCCTGTCCGGAGGGGGGGCGTTCGGAATGAGCCTGCCACATTCGCCCGGCAAAAGCTCGTTCGCGCTGTCCGCACTCCGGCCGGGCCTGTGATCCTGCGACCGCTCCGAGGGAGTGGGCGCAGCAGCAGGAACTCGAACAAGGAGGAGTGTTTTGGAGCATCCATCGAAGAGCAAAGTAAAGTACTTCATGGGGCTGCCGTACGATATCCACCCCCAGGTGTTCTTTATCGGCGCAGGCCTGATTCTTTTCTTCGTAACGCTGTCGATTATTTTCGGCACGAAGGTCGACGATTTCTTCGGCGACCTGCAGGCCGGCATCGCCAATTATACCGGATGGCTATTCGTCCTGGTCATGAACCTGGTGCTGATCTTCAGCATCTACCTGATGTTTTCCAAGTTCGGCCGGATTCGGATTGGCGGGCCGGATGCCAAACCGGAATTCACCACCCTTGCCTGGTTTGCCATGCTGTTCAGCGCCGGGATGGGGATCGGCCTGCTGTTCTACGGAGTTGCCGAGCCGATGTTCCACTACGTGGCCAACCCCGTCACCGAGCCGGGCACGGTCGAGTCCGCTCGTACGGCCATGGACTTCACCTTTCTCCACTGGGGCCTGCACCCGTGGGGCATCTACACACTGGTGGCGCTGTCCCTGGCCTTCTTCGGGTTTAACCTGAAGCAACCCCTCTCGATCCGGACGGTGTTCTACCCGTTGCTGGGCGAGAAGATCCACGGATTCTGGGGCAACCTGATCGATATCCTGGCCACCGTGGCCACCCTCTTCGGCGTGGCGACCTCCCTGGGCCTCGGCGTGCAGCAGGTCAATGCCGGGCTGGCACACCTGTTTGGTCTTCCGCAGACCACCACGGTGCAGGTGCTGCTCATTGCGGGGATCACCGGCCTGGCCACGTGGTCGGTGGTGCGCGGGCTGGACGGCGGCATCCGGCGCGTCAGTGAGATCAACATCTACCTGGCCATCGGTCTGTTGCTGTTCGTCCTGGTGCTCGGCCCGACACTCTTCATCCTGAACGGGTTTGTGGAGAACATCGGCTACTACCTGGAGAACCTCCCGGCCCTGGCCACCTGGAACGAGACCTACGAGGGCACGGACTGGCAAAACGGCTGGACGGTGTTCTACTGGGGCTGGTGGATTGCGTGGTCTCCCTTTGTGGGCATGTTTATCGCCCGCGTATCCTACGGCCGGCGCATCCGGCAATTCATTATGGGTGTGCTGTTCGTCCCCACCATCGTGACCTTTCTCTGGCTCACGGTGTTCGGCGACAGCGCCATCCACATCGAGATGTTCGGCGAGGGCGGCCTGGCCAAGGCCGTGCAGGAAAACGTCCCCGTTTCCCTGTTTGTCTTCCTGGAGAACTTCCCGCTGGCCGAAGTCACCAGTATCCTGGCCGTGCTGGTGATTATCTCGTTCTTTGTCACATCCTCGGACTCCGGGTCCATGGTGATCGACATCATTACCGCCGGGGGGAACCCGGACCCACCCAAACCCCAGCGTTTGTTCTGGGCGATCCTGGAGGGTGTGGTGGCTGCGGCCCTGCTGATCGGCGGCGGCCTGGTGGCCCTGCAGACGGCGGCCATTACCACGGGCCTGCCCTTCGCCATCGTGATCCTGTTCATGTGCTGGGCCATTCACCGCGGCCTGGAGAAGTACTACCGCGAGCACTTCACCGAATCGGTTGAAACGGCATCCGGTGCGGAAGTGGTGGCCCCTGTCGAAGACGAAAAGGAGTAACCCAATGTTTCCGAAATCCCTGAAAACGACCCTGGCCCTGCTCATCGCCCTGCCCGCGGCGGCGTCTGCCGCGGACGACGCGCTGACGCTGGCCTACGTGGAATGGTCCTCGGAAATCGCCAGCGCCCACCTGGTGAAGGCGGTTCTCGAGGAGGAACTCGATATCGACTGCGAGCTGGTCCCCGTCTCCGCCGACGAGATGTGGCAGGGCGTCGCTGAGGGCACCTACGACGCGTCGGTGGCCGCCTGGCTGCCCCGGACGCACGCCCACTACTATGAGACCTACGAGGGCAAGTTCGAGGATCTCGGGCCGAACCTCGAGGGGGCCAAGATCGGCCTGGTGGTGCCGGATGTCTCCCCCGGCCGGCAGACCGGCCGTTCCGGTCAGCGCAATCGGCCCTACATCACCATCGACTCGATCGAGGAACTCAATGCCCACGCCGATAAATTCGACGGGCGCATTGTCGGAATCGACCCGGAAGCCGGCGTGATGAAGCGGACGGAAGAGGCCCTCGAGGCCTATGACCTCGACGAGATGCGCCTGATCGAGGGCAGCGAGACCGCCATGACCGCGGAGCTGGCCAAGGCGGTCCAACGCAAGGAGTGGATCGTGGTCACCGGCTGGCAGCCGCACTGGATGTTTGGCCGCTGGACCATGAAATTCCTCGACGATCCCAAGGGGGTCTATGGCGGGGAAGAACAGATCCACACCATCGTCCGCCAGGGGCTGAAGGAAGACATGCCCGAGGCCTACGCCTTCCTCAACCAGTTCAACTGGACACCCGAGGAGATGGACAAACTGATGGTCTGGAACCAGATGCAGGATGCCGACCCCTACCGCAGCGCTCAGCGTTGGCTCCGCTACAACCGGGACCGGCTGGAAAGCTGGACCGAATAGAGGGCCTTTGCGAGTTCTGACGCCCAGCCGATTCCGGGACTGCGCCGAGAGCAGAGCGCCGGCGTTCCGTTCTCATCGGCCCGCGTTCGACCGTTGCCGTCCCGCCCGCGGGCGGGACGGCCTCCGGTCGAAGGGACGCCGGGGTCGGGCGTGGCCCCTGCTGCTCTGTCTTTGGGTTCTCCTCCCGGCGATCGGCGCCGCCGACGCGCCGGAAGCCCCGCCCGGCCCGGTTGTCCTGGCCCGGGCCACATGGGACACCGGATGGTTCCAGGCCGAGGTGTACCGCCTTCTCCTCGAAGAACTCGGCTACGAGGTCGAAGGCCCCACCACCATGGAGAACGAGGCTTTCTACACCTCGGTGGCCGAGGGCCGGGTCGACCTCTGGGTCAACGGCTGGTTTCCCCTGCACCGGACCTACCTGGATGCCTTCGGTTCGGCGGCCGAGCCCACGGATCCGGAATCGGATGGGGGGCCCATTGTTCCCCTGGGCCGCCAGGTGAAAGAAGGCGCCCTCCAGGGTTACCTCATCGACAAGCGCACGGCCGAGGCCCACGGCATCGACTCCCTGGACGACCTTCGCGACCCCGACATCGCCCGGATCTTCGACCGGGACGGCGACGGCAAAGCCGATCTCATCGGCTGCAACGAGGGCTGGGGCTGCGCCGCCGGCATTGAACACCATCTCGACGCCTACGACCTCCGCGACACCGTGGAACACATCCAGGGGGACTACTCCCCGCTTATGGGCAATCTGCTCGAACGCTACGAAGCGGGCGAGCCGATCCTGTTCTACACCTGGACGCCGAACTGGACCGTCGGCGCGCTGAAACCGGGCGACGATGTCATCTGGCTGCAGGTGCCCTTTCCCGCCCTGCCCTCCGGCGATCCCGAACAGGAAGCCCGCATCTGCATCGAGGACTGGGTCTTATACACATCTGGCGCTGCCGACGAGTAG
>CAZCOO010000171.1:0-2082 GCA_964500395.1 uncultured Verrucomicrobiota bacterium | reverse complement strand
TTAAGTGACAGCTGCTGCCTCGGCTGGCCGCCCAACGACATCCGGGCCGTCGCCAATCGCGACTTTCTGGCCGCTCATCCCCCCATCGAATCCCTTCTCCGTGCCGTCGAGATCTCCCCCGCCGCCATTCACCGGCAAAACGCCCGAATGGTGGGCGGCGAAGACACCCCGGGGGATATCCGCGCCCATGCCCGGGAATGGATCGAGCGCAACCGCGACCGGGTCGATGACTGGCTGGCATCGGCCCGTGCTCTCGGCGCGCCCGCCGGAAGGGACGAGGCCGGCCGGCGTCCCTTTCCGGACGGGACGGAGGAGGACCACCCCCTGCGCATCGCCACCAAGGTCCTGCCGCCCTTTGTCCTGTACGACAACCTGGAGTACGAGGGGTTCAGTGTAGACCTCGTGGAGGCCCTGTGCCGGGAGCTGGACCTCGACTACGAACTCTATGGCGTCAACAGCCTGGCCAAGCTGATGGATGAGGCCGCCCGCGGGGTGGCCGATGCCTCCATCTCCGCCATCGCCATTACCGCCGAGCGCGAACGGTCGATTGACTTCACCCACTCCTACTTTGAATCCGGTCTTCAGATCCTGGTTCCCGTCCGCGATCGGGGATTTTTCGGAGGCTTCATCTCCCGCTTTGGTGCGCTGCTCCAGGTCCCGCAGTTGCTCGACGTCGTCCTGCTGTTCTTTCTCATTATCTTCATCGTGGCCCACGTCATCTGGCTCATCGAACGGCGCCGCAACCCGCAATTCCCGCACGGCTACGCGGCCGGGGTATTTGCCGGGCTCTGGTGGGCCATCGTCACCGTCACCACCGTGGGCTATGGCGACAAGACGCCCAAGCGCCACACCGGCAAGATCTTCGCGCTTATCTGGCTGCTGGCCGGGTACTTTGTCTTCGCCTATTTCACCGCCAGTGTGACCACCACCTTCACCGTGTCCGAGATCAAGAGCACCATCGACAGCCCCGACGACCTGTTTGAGCACCGCGTGGGCACCGTGGAGGACAGCACGGCCCGCGAGTATTTGCGGGATCTGGGGCTGCGGCCCATCACCGGGCCGGCGATTGAAGAAGTGATTGCCGAGCTCGAGGCGGGCACCCTGGATGCCGTGGTCTACCACGCCCCGTTCCTCCAGTACTACGCCTCCCACGCCGGCAAGGGGAAGGTCCGGGTGTCCGGTCTGGTCTTTTCCGAGCAGGAATACGGCATCGCCCTGCCGGAAAAAAGTGAACTGCGCGAACCGTTCAACCGCGCCCTCCTCAAACTCATGGAAAACGGCACCTACCAGGCCATCCACGAACGCTGGTTCGATCAATGACCGGGGCTCATTGCCCGATGGAATATCCCTCCACCACCGCCAGTTTCACAACCCCCAGGTCCGTATCGTGATAGGCGATATGAGGGCGGCCGCGGGGGCACACCGCCATGGCCAGGCGTTCAAAACGGGTTCCCACGCCGAAGTCGATCCCTTCCGATACCCACGTAAAAGATGCACTGCTATTTCCATCGGGCACGGCCTCTAATACCTTCAACGAATTTCCTAAAACCAAGCTCTCATCCAGGAATGCCAGGGCGTATTCTCCGGTGGGGAGGGGGGCAACGGAAACAGAGCCGGAGATATTGGTTGCCACGCTATTGGTGACGCTATTCCAAATAGAGGCCGTCCGGTCCGATTTCACCCAGCTCACCACCATCTGGTTGGTATTGCTGAAATCCTTGCCGCGAAAAGCAAACAAACGGTCTCCGTCCTGGAGCTGCGTCGCCGAAAAGGGCTTCTGGAATGAGGCAGGGCTTCCCAGCACGATCTCCTCTTCCCAACTGCCGGAAAACTTGTCCCGCCGGTAAAAGCGATGATTCAACCCCTGCGCTGGTATCGAATTGGTGAGGTTCAGACAGGCAATTTCCAACTCCTGGTTCAAATTCAACGAGACCTTGCACCACGTCCCGATCCGCTCGTTGGCGTTCTGAGGTCCTTCCACAAGGATCGAAGGCCAGAGCCCGTTTGTTCTATAGGCGTAGCGCAGGCTCCGGGCCGAGCCGTCGTGGTAGGCGATCATCGGGGCTCCATGCGGTTGATACA
>CAZCOO010000170.1:0-6100 GCA_964500395.1 uncultured Verrucomicrobiota bacterium | reverse complement strand
ACACGCTCCCTCTGCGAGGGAAGCGTGTCCTACAACATCTGGTTGGCCGGATTGAAAGAAAAACCGAATTCGCGTTGTGCCGGGCGCATTGAAAGGCTGGACGGATGGGACGGGTTCAATCAGGTTGTCCGCATGTCATCCAATGCACCAGCATCTCCCGACCGGGCTGCTCGCGCGCAATCGCGGTCCCGGCCCTTGCTCCGCGAGGCCCTGGCCCGGGGACGGTACGCGGCGCGGGCCAATGTGCGGCCGGCCCTGCTGCTCCAGGGCGTCGCGCTCCTCGTGGCGCTGAGTTATTACTACTGGGAGCCGGCCCGGACCCTGTTGCAGGAGCTGGCCGCTGTGAAATTGCGCACGGGGTATCTCTACAGCCTGGTCTCGACCGCGCTGTTCGGAGGGCTGCTGCCGTACGGTCTGCAGATCCTTCAGCGGGGCGGATCGCACCGTTCGTTCGCGCCGTCCCGTCTGGCGTTTCTCATGGGCTTCTGGGGCATTAAGGGGGTCGAGGTTGATTTTCTCTACCATGTCCAGGATTGGCTGTTCGGATCCGTGCAGGGGGCGGGGACGCTGGCGGCAAAGGTGCTGGTCGACCAGTTTGTCTACCTGCCCCTGTGGGCGCTGCCCACGATGGTGATTCCCTTTGTGTGGGCGGATTCGGGCTTTCGATGGGCGCCGGTCAGGGGGGCGCTGGGGCGGGGGTTTGTGCGGGACCAGCTGGTCCCGGTCCTGCTGGCGAACTGGGTGGTGTGGATTCCCACCGTGGCAGTGATCTACCTGCTTCCGCTGCCGCTCCAACTGCCGCTGCAGAACCTGGTATTATGTCTGTGGTCCCTGCTGGTGCTGGTGATGACGCATCGTTGAACCGGCGGCGGGGGTCAGCGATCCTCCTCGTCCATCTCCTCCTCGTTCATGGACTCTTCCAGGCCATCTTCGAGCGGAGAGGGAAGGCGGTCGGCCTCTTCGATTCGCGCCTCGGCTTCATCGTCGACGAGGTCGTTGTATTCTTCCTCGTCGGATTCGTCCTCGTCATCGTCCGGTTCCTCGAAGTCGTGTTCGAGGCAGTCGGGGCACTTTACGGTATGGGGGTTGCATGCGGCACAGAATTCCCGGCCGCAGGCCACGCATTCGCGAAGTTCCTCATCCCCATGAAACGCGCATCCGCGTTCATCTCCGAAAATACTGCTGCGATCAGACAGGGGAGCCATCATGGACCAACCTCCAGGGTGACGCCTTCACTACATCTTCAGTACTTACAGAGTCGCGGGGTGTTTGAAAAGGGGGAGATTGAAAAAACGGGGTCCCCGAGAGAATTGCCCTTGCGCCGACCCCCGGGTGCACCCTATCAGTCTTGGGACAGAGTGACACACGTCAACGCGGAAGAAAGGCGATGAAATCGGGATTTGTCGATAAACTGGTGGACCGGCTGGATAAGTTGGATCCGGGCAGCCTGCAGACGCAGTTTCTGCACCTGGTGAAGGAGAAGGGCCTGCTGGAGACGATTTTCCATGCGATCCAGGAGGGCATCATTGTCGTGGATGGCCAGGGCGTCATTACCTACGCCAACCGGGCCGCGGAGACTCTGTGCGGATTCAGTCTGGATCGGGCGCTGCAGCAACCGATCCAGCGGTTTATCAAGGAGATCGACTGGGCCTCGATCCTGGAGCTGGATGAGGAGGAATGGTCCCGGCTGGTTACCCGGGAGATCGAGATCAGCTATCCGGAGCAACGGTTCATCGAATTCTACCTGGTGCCGTTGAGCGCGGTGAACGAGGACGAAGAGGGGGCGGTGGTCATCCTGCGGGACGTCACCCGGGAGCGGGAGGCCCAGGCCGCCAGCATGGAATCCGAGCGGCTGCAGGCCATTACCCTGTTAGCGGCCGGCGTGGCTCACGAGATCGGCAATCCGCTGAATTCACTCACCATCAACCTCCAGCTCCTCGAACGGGAGTTCCAGCATCTATCGCCGGAGGATCGCGAGAACCTGAACGAGCTGGTGGATGTGTCCCGCAAGGAAGTCGACCGGCTCGACAGCATCATCACCCAGTTTCTCCGGGCGGTCCGGCCGCAGCAGCCTCAGGTGGAGCCAATCGATCCCGTGGAGCTGCTGCGGGAGAGCCTGACCTTTCTCCGCCAGGAAGTGCAGGACCGCGGCGTCCTGGTCGAAGTGGAGGCCGATGAGTCGATCCCGGCGATTCAAATTGATCCCGGACAGGTGAAACAGGCCTTCTTCAACATTATTAAAAACGCCGTGCAGGCCATGGCCGGGGGGGGCGTGCTCAAGATTGCGGTCTTTGTGACCGAACGATTTGTCGCCATCTCGTTCAAGGATACGGGATGCGGGATCAAGCCCGAGGACCTGAGCAGCATCTTCAAGCCTTACCACACCACGAAAAGTGAGGGCTCGGGCCTGGGCCTGATGATCGTCCAGCGCATCATGCGCGACCACGGGGGGGAGATCGAAGTGGACAGCGAGCCGGAAAAGGGAACGTCCTTCACCCTCCTCTTTCCCCGGGACGACCGCAGGATCCGCCTGCTGCGCGCCCACGGGGCCGGTGAGGCCGGCGCCGAATCGGAAGGAGCGATGTCGCCATGAACACAGAGGCGGTCAAGCCGCGCGTCCTGATTGTGGATGATGAGAAGAACACCCGGGACGGGTTGGAGCGGGCCCTGCGGCGTCAGTACGACGTCTACCTCGCCGCGGACGGCCGGCAGGCCCTCGAGGTGCTCAGTGAAACACAGATCGATGTGATGCTCAGCGACGTGCGGATGCCGGGCATGGACGGGCTTACTCTGCTGCAGCGCGCCCTGGCCCTGGAGTCCCGTCCCATCGTGATCCTGCTCACGGCCTACGGGACAGTCGATGTGGCGGTGGAGGCCATGAAGAAGGGGGCGTACGACTTTCTGCGGAAGCCGGTCAACCTGGACCGGCTGGAAATCCTGCTGAAGCGGGCTCTGCGCAACCGCGAGATGGAGACGGAAAACCGCGACCTCCGCTCACAGCTCGATGAAAAGTACGGGCTGGACCAGATCATCGGCGATTCGCCGGCCATGCATGAGGTGTTCGATACGATCCGGCAGGTTGCGCCCACCCGGACCACCGTCCTGGTGGAGGGGGAAAGCGGGACGGGAAAAGAGCTGGTGGCCAAGGCCCTGCACCGGCTGAGCCCCCGATCCGGCGGCCCGTTTGTGGCGGTTCATTGCGCGGCGTTGTCCGAAACCCTTTTGGAGAGCGAATTGTTCGGGCACGAAAAAGGAGCCTTTACCGGGGCCGTCGAGAGTCGGGCGGGCCGCTTCGAAATGGCGGACGGGGGAACCCTGTTTCTGGATGAAATCGCGGAGATTGACACCAGTGTGCAGGTGAAAATCCTGCGGGTCCTGGAAGAACGAAACTTTGAACGGGTCGGAGGACAGAAGACCCTCGATGTAGACGTGCGCCTGATTGCGGCCACCAACCGGGACCTGCACGAGATGGTGCGGGAGGGAACCTTCCGGGAGGACCTCTTCTACCGCCTGCATGTAGTGGCCCTGCGGCTCCCGCCGCTGCGGGAGCGCCGCGGTGATATCGAACGCCTGCTTCATCATTTCCTCGGGGAATTCAACCGGGAAAACAACCGGCAGATTGACGGGGTGACGCCGGAAGCGATGAATCTCCTGGCGGGCTACTCCTGGCCCGGAAACGTTCGCGAGTTGCGGAATGTAATAGAACGGATGGTTGTCCTGACCCGGAACGAACGGCTCGGAGTGCGGGATGTGCCCGCCTATATCCGGGAGGAAGCCGGGGACTCCGCCCCCCCGCCGCGTGACGGGGCCTATTCCCTGGAGACCGCCGAACGAGAGCTGATCGAACGCGCGCTCAAGGCGAATGGAGGCAACCGGACCAAGGCCGCCGAGGAACTCGGAATCAGCCGGCGGACGCTGCATCGCAAGCTCAACGAATACGGATTGCGGGACGGATAGGGCCGGCCCCGGGAAACGGAAAACAAGCGTTGCACGCGACGCGGGGCCGCTTTACACTGTCCGCCCGAGATGTCGCCACAGCCCCGGCAGGGCGCGCCCGGGCACGCACAGTACGCAACAGACAGGAGCACGCATGGCCGCCAAACCCTTTGAGTCGCGCATTCAGGACCTGGTCTACAACGTCGAGGTCGGCGTTGGTCTCCAGATCATTAAGACGGGTCTGTACGTGTTGGGGATCTTTATTGTGATGCTCTTCTACACGGCGACCCAGTTCAAGGGGTTCAAGGACGCAGAGGCCATGGACTATGCCCAGCTCGGGCGGAACCTGCTGGTGCACAAGCAACTGGTCACCCAGAATATCCGGCCCGCCAGCATGTGGTTTCTGGCGGAGCATTCCGCGCAGGGCAGTCCCCGCATGCAACGGCACCCGGACATCCTGCACCCGCCGCTGTACCCCGCGACGCTGGCGACGGCATTCGGCCTTCTGGGCGCCAATTTCCCCTCCCAGATCGAGGGGGGCACCTACCCTGCCGAGCACATCGTCCTCGGCGTGGGTATGGTCTTTACCGTCCTCACGGGCTTGCTGCTGTACCTGGCCGGGCTCCAGTTGTTCGAACGTCGTGTGGCGCTGCTCTCGGTCACCCTCTTTTTCCTCAGCAACATGGTGTGGGGCGATGCCATTTCCGGACTGAATGTGTCCATGCTCATGTTTTTGACGGTCTTCAGCTTTTACATGGCCCTGCTCGCAGTCACACACAAACGGGACGGCCATTCCCGAAAGGCCTGGATCATTCCCCTCGTCCTGTCCCTGCTGGCGTGTATCGCGGCGTTCCTGACCCGCTATGCGGCCATCGTCCTCCTGCCCGGGCTCCTGCTGTTTTACGGGATTGCCCTGGGGCGCAAATCATGGCCGCTCCTGGTGGGATTTGCCCTGCTGTTTCTCCTGGGAATCGCCCCCTGGCTGGCCCGGAACCAGATCGTATCGGGCAGCGTGCTGGGTCTGGCGCCGTACACAGCCCTGGAAAACACCATTGCCTTCGAAGCCAATACATTCGAGCGGACGCTCAATGTCTCCTTCGAGGACAAGGGCCTCCTCAATGCGCTGCAGATGAAGTGGATGGAGCAGTTCGCGGCCCTGTACGACGGCACGCTGACGTCCCTGGGGGATGGGGTGATTATTGCCCTGTTCCTCACTACATTCTTCTACCGGTTTGTTCGGCTGCGGGTGCATGTGTTGCGGTGGGCGATTGCCCTCAGCGGGGTCTTGCTGGTGCTGTTGGCGGCGTTCTTCGGGGATTCCACCGCGCGGTTGCTGCACGTGTTTTATCCCTTCGTGGTTCTCTACGCCACGGCCTTCTTTTTCCTGTTGCTCGATCGCATGCAGCTGCAGGCCCGGATTCTCAATGTGGGGGTGACGATTCTCTACGCCCTGCTGGTGGCGCTTCCCCTGATCTTTGCGCTGTTGCCGCCCCGGGAAGGAGCCCCGTATCCGCCGTACTACGCGCCGAGCATCATGCAAATCTCCAACATGCTGGATCCGGATGAACTGATGTGTTCCGACATGCCGTGGGCCACGGCGTGGTATGGCAAGCGGGATTCCGTGGAGCTGCCCAGCACCATTGACGAATTCTATGACATCAACGACTACCGGCGCCGGATCAGCGGCCTGTACTTTACCACCATCACCCGCAACCGGCCTTTCGTGAAGTCCCTCGCCTCCGGGCCCTATCGGACGTGGTTCCCCCTTCTACAGGGACGAATTCCCAGCGACTTCCCGCTGCGCGAGGGCATTCCCATCAATCAGCTCGACCAGATCTTCCTTACCGATCGCCAGCGCTGGAAAGAATAACCGGAAGGCGATGGAGAGGCCGGCACACGAGCCCCCCGGAGGGGGAAGGAGGAGGTGCTGGTTACCGGGTATTGGTTACTGGTTATTGGTTATTGGTTATTGGTTATTGGTTGTAGGTACGTTGTAGAGTCGGCTCTGGGATATCGGGCAGGGCGTTTTCGCCCCGCAAACGGGCCTTTCCCGGCGGGGTCTGGTGCCCGATCCGACGCTACAACCGGGAGTGGATCCCGGCCGGCTTGCCCGGCAGCCTTTGTAGGACAGGCTTCCCCGGTTTTCCGGGGAGCCTGTGCCCGC
>CAZCOO010000169.1:0-6122 GCA_964500395.1 uncultured Verrucomicrobiota bacterium | reverse complement strand
CATGGACATCATCAGCGAGGATCACCTGCTGGAGGTCATCGCGGGCCAGCTCGGTACGGACGTGGTGGACCTCAACGAGGTGGACATCTCCCAGGAGGTGATCCGCTCGCTGCCCACCAGCGTGGCGCGGATGTACAGCGTCATCCCCCTCCAGGCCGACCAGCAGTCGGTGACCCTGGCGACCTTCGATTTGCTCAGCCCGGAAGTGGTGGACGAGCTGATGTTTGTGCTGACGCGCGACGTGTCCTTCGTCGTGGCCCGCAAGGCCGACGTCAACGAACTGTTGACGAAGTACTACGGCGAGGAGAGCGAATCGGTCAGCGACATGCTCTCCTCGCTCGAATCGGAACTCGAGGACGCGGGCGACATCGTGGAGACCCGCGGCGGCGAAGGCGAAGACAACGTGGTGGACATCGAGCAGGCGGCCAGTGCGGCGCCGGTCGTCCGGTTTGTCAACCTGGTGCTGTATCAGGCGGTACAGGACCGTGCCTCCGATATCCACTTCGAGCCGTTTGAGGACGAATTCCGCATTCGCTACCGGGTGGACGGCGCGCTGTACGAAATGTCTCCCCCGCCCAAGAATCTGGCCCTGCCGGTCATTTCGCGCATCAAGGTCATCTCGGGGCTGAACATCGCCGAGCGGCGGCTGCCCCAGGACGGACGCATCCAGTTGAGCATTGCCGGCCGGTCGATCGACTTCCGCGTCTCCACCCTGCCCACCCAGTTCGGGGAAAGCGTGGTGCTGCGCGTGCTGGACCGCAGCGTGGTACAGCTCGACCTGGAAAACCTGGGCATGCCGGACGATGTCTACAACAGCTTTACCACGGATATCGACAAGCCGAACGGCATCGTGATTGTCACGGGGCCGACCGGATCGGGAAAAACCACGACCCTGTACTCCGGGCTCCGGCGGATCAACCGGCTCGAAACGAAACTGCTGACGGCCGAAGAACCGGTGGAATACGACATCGACGGCATCATGCAGATTCCCATCAACGAGGCCATCGGGCTCACCTTTGCCCGGAGCCTCCGGGCCTTTCTGCGGCAGGACCCGGACGTGATCATGGTGGGCGAGATCCGCGACCTGGAAACCGCGGAAATCGCGGTCCAGGCCTCGCTCACCGGCCACCTCGTGTTTACCACGCTCCACACGAACGATGCGGCGGGCGCCATCACCCGGTTGATCGACATGGGCGTGGAGCCGTTCCTGATTTCATCCACCCTGGAAGCCGTCCTCGGTCAGCGGCTGGTGCGCACGATCTGCGACGACTGCCGAACCCCCTACGAGCCGGATGACGAGCTGCTCGACCGCCTGGGGCTCACCCGCTCGGATGTGGGAGAGCGGCCGTTCTACTTTGGCAAAGGCTGCCAGCGCTGTAACCAGACGGGATATCGCGGGCGCCGGGGGATCTATGAATATCTCCAGGTCACAGACCCCATCCGCAACCTGGTGAACGAGCGGAAGCCGACCGTTGTGATGCGGGACAAGGCCGTCGAAATGGGGATGCGCACCCTGCGGGAAGATGGAATCCGTTGCATCCTGGATGGATACACCACCGTGGAAGAAGTCCTGAAATATACCTAAGCGGGAGCGTCGTACGCGGCGCGGGAGAGATCGATCATGGCATCATACAGTTACGTGGCATTGGATTCGGCGGGCAAGGAGAAGACCGGTACCATCTCGGCCGGATCTCACGACGATGCCGTGGGAAAAATCCGGGAAAAAGGGCTTTTCCCCACCCAGGTGACCGAAGGCGCCGCGGACGCCGGCGGGAAGAAGGCCGGCCGCAAAGGCGGCGGTGGCGCCGGCAAAGGCAAGAAAAAAGGGGGGGGAGGCGGCCTCAATGCCGAAATCCGGCTGCCCTCCTTCATGGCCCGGGTGAAGACGAAAACCCTCATGGTCCTGACCCGGCAGCTCGCGACGCTGGTCAACGCCGGCCTCCCGCTTTTGCGCTGTCTTCAGGTGTTGCAGCGCCAGGAGCGCAATCCCAATCTGAAACGGGTTCTCGGCGAGGTGGCCGACTCCGTCCAGACGGGCAATACATTTGCCGAATCCCTGGCCCAGCACCCCCGCATTTTCAACCGGCTGTATGTGAACATGATCAAGGCCGGCGAGGTCGGCGGCGTGATGGACGTGGTCCTCGTGCGGCTGGCCGAGTTCATGGAAAAGGCCCAGCGGATCCGCAGCAAGGTCATCAGTGCGATGATCTACCCGATTGTGGTGTTGTTTGTGGCCTTTGCCATCCTCACCTTCCTGATGATTGTCGTCATCCCGAAGTTTGAAGAGATCTTTGCCGACCTGCTGGAGGGGCAGGCCATGCCGGCTCTCACCCAGGTCGTGCTGAATATCAGCCGCGGCTTCACGGGGAAACTGCCGTTTATCATCGCGGCCATTGTCGGGGTGGTGCTGCTGCTGAAATTGATGCGGCGCTTCTACCGCACGCGCCTGATCCTGGACCACGTCAAGCTCCGGATGCCCATCTTCGGAGTGTTGGTGCGCAAGACGGCCATTGCCCGCTTTACCCGGACCCTGGGCACCCTCATGTCCTCCGGCGTCCCGGTGCTGCAGGCCTTGAACATCGTCCGGGACACCGCCGGCAACGAAGTGATCGCCACGGCGGTCGGGCGGATTCACGACGCGGTGAAAGAGGGGGAAAATATGGCCCCGCCGATTGAAAACACGGGGGTCTTCCCGCCCATCGTGGTGAGCATGGTCGAGGTCGGGGAGGAAACCGGCGACCTGCCGGACATGTTGATGAAGATCGCCGACAGCTACGAGGATGACGTGGACAACACGGTCTCAGGGCTGACGTCGATCATCGAGCCGATCCTGATCGTCATGCTGGCGTTGATCGTCGGTGTGATCGTCATTGCTCTGTTCCTGCCCCTGATCTCCGTCATCGGCAAGTTGAGCTGATCGCGTTTCCCGATCGGATGCGCCCCGTCCGGGTGTGTGCAGCGGGATGGCCCTGCGAGGAGTCATGAACGAAGCCAGCCACAAAAGCGGCGCTCGGCCGCGCCGGCCCGGCCCGCGCGGCGGGATGGCGCGCGCGGAGTGGCTCATCCTGTCCGGGATCCTCATCCTGGTTCTCGGGATCGCCGGTCCCCTGGCGTGGAATGCGCGGCGCTCGGACCGCATCCGGCAGGCGCGGTCGGATATTATCACCGTGCACCAGGCGGTGATGCAGTACTACCGGGACACCGGCGAATTGCCGGCCCCGGCCGACCACGCCGGCCGCGATACCCGGTACGGGGATATTCGCCGCTTTGACCTGCATCCCAATGCGGACGTACTGAACCGGCTGCGGGGGGTGGTGGCGTCGGCGGCGGGGGGGACGGCCTACGTCGACTTCCCGCGGTACAGCGGGGGGCGGGGCGGGCTCTCGGACGAGGGGGAGCTGTTGGACCCGTGGGGCACTCCGTATCAACTCGTGCTGGATAACGATCTCAACAACTCCTGTTCCATTGACCGGAGCATCTACGGGGTGATCATCGGCGAGACGGTCGTCATATGGTCCTGCGGGCCCGATGGAGAGACCGACACGGATGATGACATCTGCTCCTGGCGGCTGGGGTCTTCGGGTTGAGGAGAAATCTTCGTTCGACATGGGGAATGCCTCGCCTATACTCGGCGGCCATGGGAAGGAGGAATGAGCTTTGCGAGTGATCCTTACGGGTGCGGCCGGTCAGCTCGGCCGGCTGCTACAGACTGAATTTGCCGGGGCGGATATCTGGGCCGCCGATCTTCCGGAGGCGGACATCACCTCCGCGGACTTTCCGGATCGGGTGCGGGCCTTCCAGCCGGATGTGGTGATTCATGCCGCGGCCATGACCGACGTGGATGGCTGCGCCCTGGATCCCGCCACCGCCCACCGGGTGAATGCACTGGGCACGCTGAACGTGGCCCGGGCCTGTTGCGCCGCCGCGGCCCGGATGGTGTACGTGTCGACGAATGAAGTGTTTGACGGGGAGGGGGGGCGCACCTATTCAGAGTATGACCCGACCCGCCCGGTGAATGCGTACGGCCGATCCAAGCTGGCCGGTGAACAACTCGCCCGCGGCACGGGTGTTCCGCTGGCCATTGCCCGGGTCGCGTGGCTGTACAGCGCCGGAGACGGGAACTTTCCGGCCAAGATGGTAGAGCTGGCGGACCGGCTCGGCGCCCTGCGGGTGGTCTCCGACGAGATCGCCAACCCCACCTATGCGCCGGACGCGGCGGCCGCAATCCGGGCCCTGGTGGAGCATGGGGCCGAAGGTGTGTTCCACATGGTGAACGAGGGGGCGTGTTCCCGGTACGACTTTGCCCGGGAGATTCTCCACGTGGCGGGCCGGGGCTCGGTTCCCATCGAGGCCATCACCTCCGACCAGTTTGAGCGCGCTTCTACACCTCCGCCTCACACCCCGCTCCACAACAACCTCGGGGCGGCCCTGGGCGTCCGCATGCAGTCCTGGCAGGATGCCCTGCAGGACTGGGCGCGCGCACGCGGGGCGGCGGCGGAACCCGAGACGGGAGAAACGCGATGAAGACGATGCTGGTGACCGGGGGATGCGGGTTTATCGGCTCGAACCTGATCCGGTATCTCCTGACGGAATCGGACTATGACGGCCGCATTATCAACCTCGATAAGCTGACCTACGCGGGCAATCCGGAAAACCTGGCGGACCTGGCGGCTTCCGCCGGCGATCGCTATGGGTTTGTGGAGGCGGACCTGGTGGATCGCGAGGCCGTGGAGTCGGTGTTTGACCGCTACGAGGTGGATGCGGTGTGCCACCTCGCCGCGGAATCCCACGTGGACCGGTCCATCTACTCCCCCGGCGAATTCATCCAGACGAACATCGTGGGGACATACAATTTATTGGAGGCGGCGCGTGCCCGGCAGGAGCGCATCGAGCTGTTTCACCACGTCAGTACGGATGAGGTCTACGGAAGCCTGGGCGATGAGGGGCTGTTTCAGGAGTCCACCCCCTACCATCCGAACAGCCCCTACTCGGCCTCCAAGGCCTCGTCGGATCATCTCGTCCGCGCATACCACCACACGTATGGCCTTCCGGTGACCGTCTCGAACTGTTCGAATAACTACGGCCCGTACCAGTTCCCGGAGAAACTGATTCCGCTCATGATCCTGAATGCCATCGAGCGCATTGCCCTGCCGGTCTACGGCGAGGGGCAGAATGTGCGGGACTGGTTGTACGTGCGGGATCACTGTACCGGCATCTGGACCATTATGAAAAAAGGCGTGCGGGGGGAGACCTACAACATCGGCGGGCGCAACGAGTTGAAGAATCTGTTTGTCGTCGAGACGATCGCCGACCTGGTAGACGAACTCCTGGATGACGGAGCGCCCTCGCGCCGCGAGCTGATCACGTTCGTGAAGGACCGGCCCGGCCACGACTGGCGGTATGCCATCGACTGCTCAAAAATCGAGCGCGACCTCGGCTGGGTCCCGGAGGAGACCTTCGATACCGGACTGCGAAAGACGATCGAGTGGTACCTGGCAAACCCGGAATGGATCGACCACGTGCGCAGCGGCGAATACCGGGCGTGGATCAAGTCGCACTACCATTCCTGACCCCTGACACCCACCCGGAAAAAAAGGACACAGGCATGAAAGGCATCATTCTGGCGGGCGGGGCCGGCACGCGGTTGTATCCGCTGACCAAGGCGGTCAGCAAGCAACTCCTGCCCGTGTACGACAAACCGATGATTTACTACCCGCTGTCCATCCTCATGCTGGCGGGGATCCGGGAGATCCTGATCATTTCCACGCCGGAGGATCTGCCTCGTTTCGAGGCCCTGTTCGGGGACGGGTCCCAGTTCGGTCTGCGATTTGCGTACGCAGAGCAACCCCGGCCCGAGGGGCTGGCCCAGGCATTCCTGATCGGAGAAGACTTTATCGGGGATGACGACGTCGCGCTGATTCTGGGTGACAACATCTTCTTCGGCTACGGGCTGTCGGGCATTCTCAAATCCGCCGGGCACCTGGACGGGGGCGGCCTGATCTTCGGGTATCCCGTGCGTGATCCCGAGCGATACGGTGTGGTGGAGTTCGACGGGGCCGGGCGGGTATTGAGCATCGAGGAAAAACCGGCCTCGCCCAAATCCCACTACGCGGTCCCGGGGC
>CAZCOO010000168.1:5552-6126 GCA_964500395.1 uncultured Verrucomicrobiota bacterium | reverse complement strand
CTGGCGGTGCTCGAACCGGATGTTTTCCACCAACTCGCCGCGACAACACAGGGCGATGGTTTCCAGCTCGTCCGGAGACTCCTCCACCAGGGTACTGATCAGGACCGCCGGCGCTTCGAGCGCATGGGCGAGCTGCTGGGCGACCTGGCACAGGAACGAGAATCCGGTCGCCCCCGACACTTCCTGCGATACGGTTTCCAGGGCCCGCTCGAATTGCTGGCGCCGCCGGATATCCCGGACGATGAGGAGAACGGCGGTGCTCCCTTTGTAGTGGATTCGGCGGACGCGGATTTCCACGGGGATGACCTCCCCGTCGCTCGCGAGGCTTTTGCCCTCGAGGGTGTGGATGTCCTCCGAAAACAACTGGGGGACCAGGCTTCCCACGGTGGCCCGTTCTTCGAGCGGGACGAGCTCCTGGACATTGCGTCCCAGCAGGTCCCCGCGGGGGAGCTTGTGCAGGCGGCCGGCCGCTTCGTTGGCGTCGAGAACGGTTCCCGATTCGTCTTCGACAAAAATGGCATCCGGACTGTGCTCGAACAGGGTCCGGAAGATTTCCTCACTCTCCTGGAGAAGA
>CAZCOO010000168.1:0-5542 GCA_964500395.1 uncultured Verrucomicrobiota bacterium | reverse complement strand
CGGTGCAGTTCCTCTTCCAGATCGCGATCCTTTCGGCGCAGCTCGTCGTGGTACTCTTTGTTGCGGAGAAGGGTGCGTGCCTCGGCGACGAACTCCTCCGTTTCGAACGGCTTGCAGAGATAGCCGTCCGCCCCGGTCTGCAGCCCGCTGATGCGGTCCTTCTGTTCGGTGAGCACGCCTGACACCATCAGGATGGGGCAGTAGGAGGTCAGGGATTGCCGCAGATCGCGGCAGACATCGTAGCCCGACATGTCGGGCAGTCGTACGTCGAGGATGATCAGATCGGGAGCCGAGGTCTGCGCGGCCTCGATTCCCTCCCGTCCCGTCGCGGACTCGCTGATGACCGCGTCCGGGATGTGGGCGGCCAGAATGCTCCGGAACAAATCGCGACTTTCGGGCAGGTCGTCAATGACGAGAATGCGTTTCATGTATTCGATGTCCCGTTCCCCATGTTCGCGCGATGTCCACTGTCGAAAAACTGGCAGAGGGTCGTTTCAAGACTTTGCCGTATCCAGCGAGTCGTGGCGAGCCCTCCGGCATGCCGGTCTTCGCGCCCGGGTTGTCGCTCGGTCCCGGGCCCCGGCATGTGTCGATCATTCCTGGATGCATTGTAGGGTACAGCCGGCTCCGGGAAAAGGGAATTGAAATCAGGATTCCGGCAGTACACCGGAGAGAGTCGACCACAGAGACTGGGCTTGAAACGGTTTTTCCAGATATGCGTCAAAGCCCTGGTCCTCAATCGGGCGTTCGGGATCTGCCGGGTAGCCGCTGATGGCAATGGCTCTCAGCGCGGGGTCGATTTCGCGCAGAGCCTTCAGCGCCTCCGTGCCGGATGCCCCCTCGGAGAGATGCAGGTCGATCAGGGCCGCGGCAAAAGGGGTCCCGCGTTCAACCGCATCCCGGCACTGCTGACAGGCCTCGTCGGCGGTGGCCGCGGTGACTCCTTCCAGCCCCCTGCGCCGGACCATTTTGAGGACGAGGCCGGCCAGATCGGCTTCGTCGTCGACGATGAGGATGCGCGGCGTGGAGGGGCGGGTCTCCGACGGGTCCTTCGTGGCGGGGACCAGCAGGCTGAATTCCAGGGCATTCTCCTCTTGGAGTGCCCGCGCCGTGATATGGCCCTGATGCTGCACGACAATCGAGAACGCGGTGGCCATGCCCAGTCCGTACATGCGGCGATGACTGCTGAAGAGGGCATCAAAGATTTCATCCGCCTCCTCCGGCGTGATGGACACTCCGGGGTTTCGCAGGCGAACCTCCACATAATGTCCCGGCGAGAGGAAGGGGACGCGGTCGCTCGTCTCGGGGTCGATGGAGCGGTTCAGCAGGTCGACATTGAGCTGGCGGGGTTCGTCGCTCAACTCGAGGCAGTGAAACAGGAGAACCGTGCAGACCATATTCATCTGGGCGTGGTCGGCCCACACCGATGCAATCTCTTCGCGGGTCCGGATCCGGCATCCCACCGGTGAGTCGGAGAGCACATTGTCCGCGCATTCCTGAATGCAGTCCTGGATGAGCATAGGCTGGAGGCGCGGCTCGCCGGGTGAGGCAAAGCGGGCGAGCTGGGTGGTGAGGGCCTGGCCGCTGAGGCAGGCCTGCTCCGCCTGCTGCAGGAGGTCGGTATCAAACCCGCCCGGGTTGGCGCGCTGCTGCGATACGACCTCCCAGAGGGTTTTGAACAGCGATCCGAATTCGCGGGCAATCCCCCCGGACAGGGTCCCGAGCGCCTCGATCTTGCGAAGCTGCATGCGGTGGACCTGGGCTTCCTGCAGTTTTTCGGATGTGATGCGCAGATCGTCCAGGGCCTCTTCCAGCCGGGCATTGGTGTCGACCAGCTCATCCTGCATCCGTTTCTGCTCGATGGTGTGGGCGACCGCCCGCTCCAGGGCGCCGGGGGTGATGTCCGATTTGTTCAAAAACTCCTGGGCCCCTTTGCGCAGGACCTGGACCGCCAGTTCCTGGTCGTCCAGTCCCGTGAGGACCAGGATGGGAATCCGGGGATTCTCGTCGTGCAGGCGGGAGAGGGTGTCAATGCCGTTGGAATCGGGCAGGTTGAGGTCCAGCAGGACGAGATCGGGAGGCGGATGCCCGACCTGGGCCGCGGCGGACTCCAGCGACTCAGCCTCGCGGATGCGATACTCGCCGCCACCACCCTGGGCCAGGGCCTTCTTTACCAGGAGACGGTCATCCGCCTCGTCTTCGATTAAGAGTATATCCACGGATGTATTGTCCCCTCATCCCGGTGGACTGCACACTGTCATCTCCACTCCGCTTATACACGCTATGTACGGCCGGAGGCCAGAGAGAAACCGTATAGAAATCACCGCAGCGGCCGATGGGCGTATACAGAATACGCCCGGCCGGGTGAAATCCCTCACGCGGTTTCGTTTTGCCTGTATGCGGGTGTTCCTGAAGCGCCGCGGCTTCAGGTCGCTCAGGAGGCGGCGCGCGCAGCGTCGAGGGCCGCGTTGTAATCCGGTTCCTGGGCGATTTCCGGAACCTGCTCGTGGTAGAGGATCCGGTTGGAGCCGTCCGCGACGATGACCGCCCGGCTCATGAGGCCCCGCAGGGGTCCGTCGGTAATCTCGACTCCGTAGTCTTTTCCGAACGAAGGCGAGCGGAAGGTGGAGAGAGTCTCCACATTCTTGATCCCGTTGCTTTCGCAGAAGCGTCCCGAGGCGAAGGGGAGATCCGCGGAGATATTGAGAAGAACCGCGTTGTCCAGCCCTTCGATTTCGCGGCTGAACGAGATGGCCGACTGGGCGCAGACGGACGTGTCCAAGCTGGGGACGATGCTGAGAATTTTGACTTTGTCACCGTAGTCCGCAAGCGACGTGTCGCTCAGATCGGCCCCGGTCAGGGTGAAGTCGGGCAGGGTGGCTTCGAGATCGGGCAATTCGCCGATTGTGTGAATTTCGTTTCCTTTGAATGTGATAACCGCCATAATGATCCTCCTTTGCTGGCGTGGGTTTGGCTCACTATAGTCCGGCCCGGCCTCATTGCAACTGCGGAGGCCCGCAAAGAATGCCGGAGGTCCTTCTTGCAGGAACGCGACCGGCTGGAGTAAGATTTTCCCGGTTCTATGTGGAAAGTGAGGACATGCGTTCATGAAACGATTCTATATTCTGGCGATCACGATGCTGGCTGTCGCCGGCACAATCGGGCCGGGGCGGGCGCTGGGAATGGGGCAACGGCCCCATCCCCTCACCATGGTCGTGGCGCCGGCCAACCATGCGGTGCTGCAGGTCCTGTTCGATGTGGCGGAGTTCCGCCCCCTGATCCTGGTCTCGTATCAGGCCGGGCCGCACCGGACCCATCCGCTTCTCCACGCCTGGAACGGCGCGGAATGGGTGTACGTAAGCCCGCAGGACTATGCCGATGCGGAATTTCTGAAGCGACTTCCGGCCCAGACGGTTCTCGTCGGCGGCGACGAATTTCCCCCCGGCCTCAAGGAATCGTCTTCGTGGGTTCCCAAGGTCTGGCAGGTGCCCACCATCCACCCCGCGGAGCTGATCAACGCGCTGGATCGAATCCTGGACTTTACCAAAGCGGAGTGGAGTTACCTGGCCGGTCGATTCGACCTGGATTTGCAGGACGTCAATGCAGACCAGCGAAAGGATAGCTGGTACTACCACCCCTATGTAGAACCCGAGGTGCCGCCCCGGCAGCAGGCGGATCCCATGGAAGAACCGGAGCAGGACACATGGTCCGCCGGGGAGGACCCCGGGGCCGACGCCGACCCGGGGGACGCGCCCCCGCCGGAGCCCCTGGAGGAGATCCCGCCCCCCGCGGGCGCGGCTCCCTGATCACGGGGGGCCAGGTGCCGGACACCGATAGGACGCTATGAAGAAACGGTCCAGCCAACTCAATGCCGGAGTCCTGCCGACGGCCGCGGCCCTCCTGCTGATGGTGCTCGCCGCGTGCGTAACCGAGGAAATCCGGCCGGTCGAGCCGGCCGCACGCAGCACCCTGGTCGTCACCCGAAGTGAAAACCAGGACACCCTGAACTGGAAATCGGAGCCCGGCGTCGTCTACCAGGTGCTCACGGCGCACAGCCGGTCGGGCAATGCCGACTGGACGCCGCTTCCCGGCGCGGAACGCATTGTCGGGACCGGCCGGCACATTCAGATCCGAAACAAGCCGTCGTACGGGCGGGATCTTCATTACCGATTGAAGGTCCTCGCGGTTCCGAAGGACGACGTCAAGGAACGGTAACCGCGAGGCAGGCCTGCGTTCCGGCTTTCTCCTGTCCCGGCGGCCGATCTCAGCATGACCACGACACCGAAACTGACACAGTACCTGATCAACGCGGCGGCCTTCGTCATTATCGTGGCGGGGATGAAGGCGGCGTCCAGCATCCTCGTGCTCATCCTGTTGTCCGTCTTTATCGTCGTCGTGGCCACGCCGCTCTTCGTCAGCCTGCAGCGGCGGGGCCTGCCGACCTGGCTGGCGTTCATGCTCCTCATGATTGCTCTGCTGGTGATCGGCACCATCGGGGTGTCGCTCATCACCACGTCGCTGACGGATTTCGCCCGCAATCTTCCGGACTACCAGGCCAAGCTGCAGGGCCAGTTTTCCCGGGGCATCGACTGGCTCGAGAGCAAAGGGGTGGGGCCGATCGATACGCAGGCGCAGGACCTCCTGAACCCCAAGAATGCGATGGCCGTTGTGGGGAATACCATCACCGCGATTACCGGCCTGTTGAGCAAGGCCTTTATCATCATTCTGGTAGCCATTTTCATGCTGTTTGAAACGGCCATCCTGCCGGCCAAAATCCGCGCCATGCCGGGCATGAACGACGATACCTGGAGCCGGCTGAACGATGTCATGGACAGCGTTCGCCAGTACATGGGGATGAAATCGATTATGAGCATGGTCACGGGGCTCCTGGTGGGATTGCTGTTGACGGTGGTGGGGGTGGACTATCCGATCCTTCTGGGCATGCTCGCGTTCCTGCTCAATTACGTCCCCAACGTGGGGTCTTTCATGGCCGCTGTACCGGGGGTTCTGCTGGCGCTGCTTCAGTTCGGACCGATGTCCATGCTGGGGGTGGCCATCGGGTACGTGTGTATCAATGTGGGGGTCAGTAATTTCATCGAGCCCCGGTTCATGGGCAAGGGGCTCGGGATGTCGCCCATGATTATCATTATCTCGCTGATTTTCTGGGGGTGGGTCCTGGGGCCGATCGGGATGCTGCTGTCGGTGCCCCTGACCATGACGGCCAAGATTGCCTTGCAGAACATCGAGGGCACCCGCGGCCTGGCCATTCTGATCGGCGGTGCGCCGCCGCCGCCGGACGGGGAGCGGCCCTGAGCCCGGCGCTCCGCCGGCGCCCGCCTCCGCGAAGCGAGGCAAGCGAGGCCGCCGGGGTCTCTCTGCTGGGCGCGGAGATGTGCTTATCTGCCCCGGGAGGGACGGCGGCCACGCCGTCCGCATGGGGGTGGGGTCGGGCTTGTGGTCTGGGGTCTGGGCCGGAGCTTCCGGGTGCGAAAAGGGGGGGGAGTGAACGCCTCTCTTTCGCCCTTCTGTTCTTTTTCACTCG
>CAZCOO010000167.1:0-6130 GCA_964500395.1 uncultured Verrucomicrobiota bacterium | reverse complement strand
AGCCCGCGGGGGTGCCGGGCGGGCCCGCGGAGTGGGCCTCGCGGGTTTGGGGAAATACGAACAGGCCGCCGCCGATGGCGATATCCGTCCGGCGTTGGGCAGGGAGACCCCCGTCCGAGTTGCGATGGTTCCCCCGGTCCCGCCGCGGCCCGCTTCGCCGGCGCGTCGTCCCCGTCTACCCGGCGCAGGCCGGGCGGTCCGGCGCGCCGGCCTGCAGGGTCAGCAGGTCCGGATGCGGGCGGGAATGGACGGCTACCTGCCGGCCGAATTGGGAGAGCGATTCGGAAGCAGCCTCCAGGACTCGGACCAGGGAGAGCCCCGCCCGGCCATCGGTCAGCGGCTGTTCCCCGCGCAAGCAGCATTCGACAAAATGGCGGCACTCCAGTTTCAGGGGTTCTTCCATGGGCACGTGCGGCGCCATCATATCTCCGTAATGGTAGGCATACTGAAACTCGGCATAGGTGTCGTAGTGGGGCGGCGGGTCGACGCGGATGTCGTAGATGCGGATTTTCTGCAGCGGCTCCAGGTCGTCATAGACGATCATCCGGCGGGTCCCCACGATCGTCATTTCCCGGACCTTGCGGGGTTCGAGCCAACTGTTGTGAATGCAGGCGAATCCCCCGCCGGGGAAGTGAAGGGCCATGGTGGTCACATCTTCGATCCCCGGGGTGACGTTGGCTACTCCCTGGCAGTTGACGGTGCGGGGGGATTCGTTTTCCAGATGTGTGATGATCGACAGGTCGTGCGGCGCCAGGTCCCAGATGACATTGATATCCTCCTGGTAGAGGCCGAGATTCAGGCGGCGCGAACTGATGTACTGGACGGCCCCGATATCGCCGTTGTCGATGATCTGCTTCATGGCCCGTACGGCCGGCGAAAACAGGAACGTGTGCCCCACCATGAGCACGCGGTCCGCGCGGGCGGCCTTGTCGACCAGGCGGCGGCATTCTTCGGAGGAAGAGGCCATGGATTTTTCCAGCAGAAGATGCTTGCCGGCCTCCAGGGCCTGCATGCCGAGCCCATAGTGGCTCTTGACCGGCGTGGCCACCACGATCGCATCGACCGTGTCATCACTCAAAAGGTCATCGTATTCCTGTGTGGTACGGATGCCGGAATACAACGTGGCCATGTGATCCAGCCGGGCCGGGTTGAGATCGCAGATATGCCGGACCGAGCAGGCCGGAACGCCCTGTAGATTCCGGACGAGGTTCGGGCCCCAGTACCCGCAGCCCACGACGCCGATAGTGCATGTTCGACTCATGTCAGCTCTTCCTTTCTCCGGCAAATGCGGTGTTCAGTATCTGCTTGGCCAATACCAGGGGGGTCCTGGCCAGGATGGCCAGGTCCTGCCACAGCGACAGGTGCTGGACATAGGCGATGTCCAGAAACATCATCTCGTTGAAGGTGGTCTTATTCTTCCCGCTGACCTGCCAGAGACCCGTCAATCCGGGCAAGGTGTCGAATCGTTTCCGGTGCCAGGGAAAGTATTGCTCGTACTCGTACGGAATGCAGGGGCGGGGTCCCACCAGGCTCATATCGCCGCGCAGGACATTGAAGAGCTGGGGCAGTTCATCCAGGCCGGAGGCCCGGAACAGGCGGCCGAGGGTGATCATGCGGGGATCGCGGCCGCTATCCAGTTTTTCCATGGGTTTGTCGGAATGGATGAGCCCTTCGAGATACTGCCGGTGGGTGCCGCTGTCGGCCCCCACTTTCATGGAGCGAAATTTCCAGCAGGTGAAACGCCGGCCCTGGTAGCCGATGCGCTCCTGCTTGAAGAAAACCGGCCCGGGCGAGGTGAGGGTAATGAAACCGGCGAGGGTCAGCAGGAGCGGCGACAGGCATATCAACAGGGTGGCGGAGACGGTGATGTCCATGGCCCGCTTCCACCACGGGATCCGGCCGGTCGTGCGCGGCTCCGCCACCGTGCTCCAGACCCGGCTCCACGATTCATTCAGGGTGAGCAGGGGATCCCCGGACCCGGCTGAGACCTCGGGGGCCCGGGTGCCGGACGGGACCGAGAGCGGCGGATGCTGTTGCATGCTTGTCCGGATGTCCGGAACGCCCGCGGATTCGACTCTGTAGATCATCATGTGGACCGGGCAGGAGAGGGCCTCCGAGGCGAAGTGGCCGACATCCCGCGCGACCCGGAAAGCGCCCGCGGGCAGGGCCTGCGGCAGAAGAATGCCCAGCCGGTCATGGCCGATCCAGCCGGTGATGTCCTGCTCCCGGACAAAGCGGGGGACCTCCCGGACGAATCGTCGCAAGGGAGCGATCACCGGGTGCGTTACATCGAGGCGCATGATAAGGATGGAAGCTGCATCCTCATCGACAGGGCCCGTGCGCCGTTCCGGTCTGGAATCCCCGCGGGGGGGCGGGGTCGGACCGCTCCAGAACGGGTTGATTCGATTGACGGAAGATCCGGACGGAGTGGCCACGGCGGGGGAAAGTCGACAGGCCGGGCGCAGGGACCAGACAGAACCCGTTCCCCTTGGGCGGGCGCTGTCCTCTCGATTCAGCACACGCATAGAACTCCTCCTCTGGCGGAACACTACGGGGAGGCAAGGCGCGCCCGCAATTGGACAAAGTCCCAATCCCGGCGGCCATTATTCCCAGCCGGGCGGGATCCCCCAGTCTTCGCGGCGGCGAAAGAAACCGGGGGAGGCCGTTGCACGCGGGGCGGGGTTCCGGCTGCAGGAGGAACGTACCCCCGACTCATCCGTTTCGGCGGACAACCTGCTGAGGCAAGCCGGGTCGAGACGGCCGGGGAGGGGGGCCATGACTGCTGCATGCCACCCAGTAGCGCAACACCGGACCGCATTGGCTGCCGAAATAGGGGCACTGGCTGTAGGAGGATGAGGTGCACAGGGCCGTGAAGCCCTGTGCCTGTAATTCCGTCAGCGTCCGGCCCTGAACATACGGGCACAACGGGGCCACGACGCCCGGGCAGCAGGAGCGCGAGCGCTCGATCAGGGACAGCACGCGGGACAGGTCTCCCGGGTCGACGGGCTTTTTTAATGATCCGATAATCCTGTCCGGCGCGACAGCGTCGAGGCGGGTGTCCACGTCTTCGCGGCCCGTGACCAACAGGACTTTCGGCGGGGTGGTCCCCAGGGTCTCCGCGACCGCATCCGCCACCGAGAATCCGTCCATCCCGGGCATGTCGACGTCGCTGAGAACCAGGTCGAAGGAATCCGTCTGCAATGCGCGAACCGCGGTCGCCGGGTCCTGAAAGGGGCGCGGCGCATGCCCGAGGTGCAGGAGAAGGGCCTTCATTAACCGAAGGCAGTGAATGTCGTCATCGAGGACAGCGATTCTCAACGGGGGCCTCCCTTCCGTCCTTCGGCCGAAAAGAATGATCGTCAGGACAGGCTCACCCTAGCTCCCCTCGTTTTTGTCAGCCATTGGCAAAAGTCAAAAACTGCCTCCGCATATTTCGGATCGATCCGGGGAGCGGGGTCAGGCCGGTGGGGAACCGCCCTGTGCCTTGAGGCGCGCGGGGACCCCGTACACCACGGCCCCGGCCGGCACGTCGCGGGTCACCACGGCCCTGGCGCCGACCAGGGCCCCGGCGCCGATCGTCACCCCGCACAGGATCACCGCGCCGCTGCCGATGGAGGCGCCCCGCCGTACCCGGGTCGGGATCACCTCCCAGTCGGACTCGGTGAGGAGGGCCGCCCCGCCGGCCGCGCGGGGGTAGCGGTCGTTGATAAACATGACGCCGTGGCCGACGAAGACCTCATCCTCGATTGTCACACCCTCACAAATGAATGTGTGGGACGATATTTTGCAGTGGGCGCCGACCTGCGCATTCTTTTGAATCTCCACAAACGCCCCGATCTTTGACCCCGCCCCGATGCGGCATCCGTACAGGTTTACCAGGTCGGGTTGCGGGATGGCCACATCCGCTCCCAATGTCACCGAGTCGGCAATCATGTGCGTATCCTCCAGGCCCCTGCGGCGATGATGTGCGGGTCGTTCGAGTCCGTTCGCGAAACGATCGGAACGCCCGGCGTAACGGGACTCAGCCTACCGCCGCCGGGATCAGGCGTCCATCTCATTTGCTCCGCATTGTCCGGATAGCGGCCCGGAGAGACCCAAGCGCAGGCTTGCGGAAGCCGCGGTTGACCTTCAAGATGCACGTCATTGCGCGCCCCGGTAGCTCAGTTGGATAGAGCATCGGACTTCTAATCCGAGGGTCGCAGGTTCGAATCCTGCTCGGGGCACCAGTTCGGGGACACAGCCGGCGCGTCGCGCCAACGGAGGAGAGGTTTATGCGGTTTTTCTTGATACCACTCTGGTGCGTGCTCGCGTTTCCCCTGCCCGGGATCGGGGAGATGGAGAGCGTGGGACGGGTTGCATCCCCGGACGAGTCGAAGGGGATCGAGGTGCTGCTCGATGAATCCGGGCATCCGCATTACAGGGTGACCGTCGGGGGGGAGGCGCTCCTCAAGCCCTCGCCCCTGGGCTACGAACTCAAGGAGCAGGCCCCTTTGACTGCGGGCTTCGAGGTCGTTTCGATCGGGCGGACCGATGTGGACGAAACCTGGATTCCGGTGTGGGGCGAAGATGCGGAGGTGCGCAATCATTGCCGGGAGATGACGGTGCGGCTGCGGGAACAGGAGCTTCCCCGCCGGCGGATGGATATCGTGCTGCGGGCCTACGATGACGGGGTGGCCTTTCGAACCATCGTTCCGCGGCAGCCCGGGATCACGAACCTGCTGATTACCTCGGAGCGGACCGCGTTCCGTTTTCATACGGACGCCCGCTGCTGGTGGATCCGGGGCAGCTATGACAGCTACGAACACCGCTACGATACGACCCCCCTCTCGGAGGTCGAGACGGCTGCGACCCCGATCACCCTCCGGGTGCGGGATGATCTTTATGTGAGCCTGCACGAGGCCGCCCTGACCGACTACGCGGGGATGAAGCTCCGGCGGGCGGACGGCGATCCCTACACGCTGCAGGCCGAACTGGTGCCGTGGCCGGACGGAATCAAGGTCAAGCGGGCCACGCCGATGGCGTCCCCCTGGCGCACCCTGCAGATCGGGCGGACGCCGGGCGATCTGGTCGAGTCACACCTCATTGTGAATCTGAACGAGCCCAATGTGTTGGCGGATACCTCCTGGATCGAGCCGATGAAATACATGGGGATCTGGTGGAGCCTGCACATCGGCGAGGAGACCTGGCACGCGGGCCCGAAGCACGGCGCCACCACAAAAAACGCGAAGCGCACCATCGATTTTTGTGCCAAGCACGGGATTCGGGGCCTGCTGATCGAGGGGTGGAATTTGGGATGGGAAAAGTGGCTGAATAATCCGACCTTCAGCTTTACGGAGGCCTACCCCGATTTCGACCTGGACGAGGTGGCGGCCTATGCGCGGGATCGCGGCGTGATGCTCATGGGGCATCATGAAACCGGGGGCAATATCCCGTCGTACGAAGACCAGATGGAAGAGGCGTTTGCCCTGTACGACCGTCTCGGCGTGCGGGCCGTCAAGACGGGGTATGCCGGGGGCATCGTCCCGGAAGGCTATCATCATCACGGGCAGTGGATGGTGAAGCACTATCGGCGGGTGCTGGAGACCGCGGCGCGCCACCGGATCATGATCAACGCGCACGAACCCATCAAGCCGACCGGGATCCGCCGCACGTACCCGAACATGATGACCCGCGAGGGGGTGCGGGGGATGGAATACAACGCGTGGAGCGAGGGCAATCTGCCCGAGCACACGGTGATCCTGCCCTACACCCGGATGCTCGCCGGGCCGCTGGATTTCACGCCCGGCATTTTCGAGCTGACCCTGGAAACGAAACCGGATCACCGGGTGCGCAGCACCCTGGCCAATCAACTGGCCCTATACGTGGTTTTGTACAGTCCGCTGCAGATGGTGGCGGATCTGCCGCGGCACTATTCGGGGCATCCGGCCTTTTCCTTTATCCAGGCCGTGCCGGTGGATTGGGACGAATCGAGGGTCCTGGCCGGGGAGATCGGAGACTCCATCGTCATGGCCCGGCGGAAAGGACAGGAGTGGTTTCTGGGCGCCCTGACCGATGAGCAGGCCCGTACCCTGGAGGTGTCCCTGGACTTCCTGGAAGCGGACCGCCTGTACCGGGCGCGGCGGTATGCAGA
>CAZCOO010000166.1:0-6184 GCA_964500395.1 uncultured Verrucomicrobiota bacterium | reverse complement strand
ACAAGCAATCCTCCCCCATCCTGATCGCACTCTTCCCATCGCCGCTCCGCGGGGATTGGGGGCCACAGAGAGTGCGATTAAGATTCTCCGGGGGCGCCAGGATCGGATCAGACATTCCGGCCTGACCCCCGCGGACCGTCGGCGCGATGATGACCCGCCCTCCGCCCACAGCGCGCGAGGTGCGCGAGAGAGGCGGAGCCCGCGCTCCCCACCGCTCCTCACGACCGCTGCCGGCGAAGGTGCGAAGGCAGGATGTTCAGTTCGTCCCGGTACTTCGCGACCGTGCGGCGGGCCACCTTGAGCCCCCGGTCGGCCAGGTTGCGCACGATGGCCTGGTCGGAGAGCGGCTTGTGCGGATCCTCGCCCTCCACCAGGCGGGCGATGGTGGATTTCACCACCTCGTTGGAGACGGATTCGCCGCCCGCGGTCTGATAGCCCGGCGTAAAGAAATACTTGAGTTCGTACATGCCCTGCGGGGTCTGCATGTACTTATTGGCGATGGCCCGGCTCACCGTGGTCTCGTGGATGCCGAGGGTCTCGGCCACCGCCGCCATGGTGAGCGGCCGCAGGTGCGTCACGCCGTGGTCCAGGAAATCGCGCTGCACCCGGACGATTTCCGAGGCGATGTTGTAGATGGTCTGCTGGCGCTGGTCGATGCTGCGGACCAGAAACGTGCCCGCCCGGATCTTGTCCCGGATGTAGGACTTTGTCTGCCGGGGCGTGTTCGGATCGTCCAGCAGGCGGCGGTACTGGCGGCTGATGCGGACGTGGGGGATCTGATCGTCGTTGAGAATGATGACGTACTCCCCCTCGATCTTCCGGACCGTGATTTCGGGGTAGACATAGGTCGCGCCTTCTACGGAGAACCGCCGGCCCGGTTTGGGTTCGAGGGTTGCGATAAACCGCGCGGTCTGCTCGATCTCGGCCACCGACCGGCGGAGGGCGCGGGCGATGTCCTCGTATTTGTGGGCGCCGAGCTGATCCAGGTGCTGATCCACCAGCTCCGCGGCCAGGGAGTCGCCCTGCCCCACCCGCTCCAGTTGCAGCAGCAGGCACTCGCGCAGATCCCGGGCCGCCACGCCCACCGGATCAAAATCCCGGATCACCTCCAGCACCCGGTACACCCGGGGGGGCTGGTGCCCGCTGTTCTCCGCCAGCTCTTCCGGGCCCTGGGCGAGGTACCCGTCGTCATTGATGCTGCCGATGAGGAGTTCCCCGAGCTTGTGGTCCTCCTCGTCGAGATCGGCAAACCGGAGTTGATCCAGCAGGTGCTCCTGGAGGGTCGGCTCGCGGTGGATCGACTCAAAAAAGTGCTGCCGGCGCTCCTCGTCGTCCCGGGAATAGCTGTACGTGCCGGCCTCCTGTTGAAAATAGTCGCGCCACTCGTCATCGAGCCGGGCGAGGGCTTCGAACTCCGCGTCGTCGAAATTCAGTTCGCCCTCCTCGGCTTCGGTTTCGGAATCGCCGGAGCCCGGCTCGATTTCCACCGACTCCTTTTCCGGCGGGACTTCCTCCACGGTGGGATTCTGCTCGATCTCCTGCTGGACCAGGGTCCGCAGTTCCATGAGCGGCACCTGCAGGAACTCCAGGGACTGGCGGAGTTGCGGCGCCAGCACCTGCTGCAGTCGCTGTTGCTGAGTTTGGGATAGATAGGGTTCAGCCATGATCTTCTACGTACGCCCCGCAACGACCGGGCCGGAATCCATACGTCGGCGGCGGTCACTCCCGCTCGCGTGATGCGTATAGTACGGACCCGTCCCGGCAAAGAAAAGTCCTGATCCCCCTGCGGGCGGGTCGACCCGCGCTCTTTTCCGCCGAACGGCGATCCTGACTTGAACCCGCCGGGCAGAACGATTGAAATAGGCCGGGTCATCCCATCACCCCGCACACGGAAAAGGAACGGAACACATGGGGCTCGAATTATGCATTCTCGGCAGCGGCAGCAAGGGCAACGCCATCCTGGCCCGCTCTGAGGACACCGCCATCTTGATCGATGCCGGCTTGAGCGGCCGGGAGATCACCCGGCGCCTGGCCCTCCTCGACATCGACCCCGCTGAACTCGCCGGCATCTGCCTCACCCACGAACACAACGACCACGCCGGCGCGGCCCGGGTGCTGCACCGCCGGCACCGCATTCCCCTGTACGCCAACGGCGGGACGGTCGAAGCCCTGCGCCGGGAGCGGAAAAACCACGAATTGTCCTGGCGCGTCTTCACCACCGGCGCTCCCTTCGACGTCGGCGACCTGCGTCTCGAACCCTTTGCCGTGCCGCACGATGCCTACGAACCGGTGGGCTTCGTGGTGCAGAACGCCACCGTTCGCGTGGGGATCCTCACCGACCTCGGCCTGCCTACGCACCTCATCCGGGAGCGTCTCCGCACCTGCCACGCGGTCGTGGTGGAGTCCAACTACGACGAAACCCTGTTGCGGGACGCGCCCCGCCCCTGGACCATCAAACAGCGCATCATGGGCCGCCAGGGCCATCTCTCCAACGACCACGCCGGCCAGTTGCTCGCCGATATCGCCGGGGGCGCCATCGAAAAGGCCTTCCTGTTTCACCTCAGCGAAGACTGCAACCGCCCCGACCTCGCCCTCAAGGCCGCCCGCCGGTCTTTGAGCACGACGGCCAAGGGCGATCTCCCCCTGTACGTGTGCGAACCGAATGCCCTCAGCGACGTGTGGAGCATGTCGGCCGCGCCTCAATAATACTTGCCCGCGGCGGGGTTCGACTGCATAGTGTTGCGTTGACCGTTCCTGCCGCCCCGCCGGTACCTCCCCCCTTCGCACTCGGCCGCGGCAGTGGATATCTCAACCGAGGACAGTCAGTACACCCGGCCCCGGGCTCCGGGACCACGGCGCGTGGTCGCGGGCATGCCCCGCCGGACGGGACATCAACCTGTGAGGAGTTCCCCATGAGTTTCCTGCAAAAACTGACAGCATGGATGAGCGCCGGGCCTTCGGGCGGCGGCAAGACTACCCTGCTCGTCGACGCCGCCTCCCTGGCGGCCGCCGGCCCGTCCAACGGCCGGCTCTCCCCCCGCGATCAGATCAATATCCTCAAGCGCCTCGCCCGGTTCGGCGAAAAAGAAGGTCTCGAGGTCCAGGCCGTATTCGAGGGCGAAGCCCTGCGCAAGATTCCCGACGGACAGGTCTTTGAGGGCGTCCGCGTCTTCTTCACCGGCAAAGACGCCCCCCTGGATCCCCTTCTTCAGAAACGCCTCCAGGCGTTGGGCGGCGCCCGCACCACCGTGGTCCTGCGGTCGATGGAGACCGAGGCCCGGGCCGTGCAACAAGGGGCCCGCGCGCTGCGCCCCTCGACATTTCGCAAGGCCCTGGAGACCATTTCCGGCAACGGCGCCGAATCCGGGCGCGGCAGCGGCCGCAGCGGCGGGGAGCGCGGCACCCCCTCGAACCGGCGCGGCGGGCGCTCCGGCAATCGGCCACAGAACCGCCGAAGCAGCCAGGGAGGACAGGGCGGTCAAAGCGGCAGCGGCAACCGCCGGCGGCGCCCGCAGAGCAGCGGCGGGAAAGGCGGCGGCGGGAAAGACAAGCCGAAGAGCAACGACACCGTCAGCGACCTGATCGACCTGGTGGAATAACCCCCGGCAATCGACAGGGTCCTCCGGAGCTGGAGAGGCGGCGATCCCGCATCTCGATTCGGCCGCTCCGCCGGAATCGGGGATCCAGCGAGTGCACGTACGGGCGGGACAAGACCCCGGCGCGTTCGCCGACGCCGCGTTCAATGCTTTTGCCGGCACCTTTCTATGTACGCCTTCGATAGGGCGTCACAACGTTGCCCAGCATCGGTGGCGTCAGGCCTCGCCGTCGTCGGTAAAGGTCACCGTGGAGATGTACGGCAGCTCGCGGTAGCGGCTGTCGAAATCCAGGCCGAACCCGACCACGAACACATCGTCGATGGTAAACCCGGTGAAATCCGCTTCGATCGGCACCACCCGGCGGGCCGGCTTATCCAGCAGCGTGCAGGTCTTGACCGACTTTGCCCCGTGATTGAGCAGATGGCTCCGGGCAAACTTCAGCGTGCGCCCGGTGTCGAGAATGTCGTCGATCAGGAGGACCTCGCTGTCCCGCACATCCGTAGACAGGTCGCGGGTAATGCGGACGACGCCGGATGACTCCGTGTCGGCGTGGTAGCTCTCCAGCGTCATGAAATCGATCTTGGGGTGCACCCCGTGCGCGTAGAGATCGCGAACCAGATCCGCCAGGAACATGAAGCTGCCGCGCAGAATGCCGATCATGACAAACTTTTCCCCCCGGCACGACGAAAGCATTTCGTCGACCAGTGCATCGATCCGGGTTTCAATCTGTTCCTTGGTAAAGAGAATATTGCGCACGTGGTGAGGTCTGGTCATCCGGCTCTCCCGCTGAATCGTTCGGTTTCGGCGTATCTTACCAGTGAGCGGGTGAGGCACAATCCCTTTCCGTTTGATTCCCCTTCCCGGCCGGAGCCGGTGCCGTCGTCTCCCCCGCCTGTAAGAAAACGGCGCCGGACGCGACCAGACTCTAAAGGAGGTCCTCAAATGAAAACCTGGCTGATCGCAATACAGGGGGTATGTATCCTGGGACTCGCCGCGGCCCTCGTACTCGCATACGCCAAGGTCTCACAGTTGCAGGCAGACAATCCAGCAGGAGCCGACCCCGCGGCGGCGGGCGCCAACACGGACGCGGGAGACCGCCCCCCGGACGATCGCCTCCCTCCCGACCTCACCGAGGCGGGCCGCCACCCCCTGTATCCCGGCCGGAGATCAACCCTGTCAGACGCCTCGCGGGCAGACTTCGCCGAACGACTCCGGACCATGCATCCGCTCAAGGCGCATCTGGAGGTCGTGACCTCCTCGGATAAAGCCGTCGCGCTGGCAAAACAGTTGGAAGCCTCTTTCAAGAATGCGGGCTGGGAGGTGAGCCAGAGTGTCTGCGGATGCTATCCGCCTCCCAAAAAAGTCGGGTTGAGCTTCCCCCGCGCCCCATCGGACGCCTTGCGAAAGGCGTTCACTCCCTTGTGGCGGGATCTGGGCACACCCGAACGAATGGACGTGGACTCCTCTCTGCCGGAACAGACCGTTCTCGTTCACGTCGGCCCCTGACCCGGGAGCGGGAAGTCAAACCGGCTCCCCGCCGCGGCTTTGCGGAAAATCGCCGGAAAGGCCGCATACAGCTTCGCGCAGGGAACAAACCCGGTGCAGTGACAGGGGGCGAGCACTTCGAGCGGGTACCGGTGCAGGGCCCGGATCGTTTCCGCCAGACGCGCCTCGGATGCCTGGTGCAGGTGCATCCCGCCGATGAGAGCGATGATCGGCTCGCCCGGACACAGTTCCTCCACTCGTTGCAGGGTATTGATCACCCCCGCATGGGCACAGCCCAGGACGATGGCAATGCCCCGGTCCGTGCGAATGAACAGGGCCTGGTCATCCACCAGCGGGTCCGGCCGGGCGCCCTCCGGGTCGAGGAAAAACGGTCCGCCCACATCCTCGTACTCGGTTTGCCGGGGAATCTCTCCCGTCAGCCAGAGGCCGGGGAGCAGCTCCACCGGCTCGCGCGAGACGCGCACGCGGTTTGGATGATCCCGCAGCCAGGCGCTCAGCGATTCCGGGATGCCGATATAGCGCCCGCCGCCTTCCGGCGGCACCTTGTACTTCGGCTCGCGCGCCGCGGGATGGAGAACCACCGGACACGCCCCAACGGAGTGCAGAAGCTCCGCCGCCCCTCCGGTGTGGTCGTAGTGCCCGTGGCTCAGGGCGACTGCCGCGAGCGAGGAGGGATGGAGCGAAAGACGGTTCAGATTGTGAACCAGGGCGCGGCCCTGGCCCGTATCAAACAGCACCCGGCGGCCGTCCGCGTCCACCCAGTAGGCGAGACCGTGTTCCCCCAGCAGCGCCCGGCCCTCCACGGTGTTTTCGACGACCACTGTGACGGAACATTCCCGTACCTGCTTCGCTGCGGACATACGCACCTTCTCCGCGGTTGTGCTTTCCTGTCATCACCCTATCACCTCCGCCGCGAACAGACCAGACCCGGGGAGAATGCGCTCGTGCCCGGAACCAGCTTTCGGCGCGCTCGGCCGGGCCGGTCCCCCGCCGGGCAACGCCCGTTTGCGGGGCGCGCCCTACCTGCGAGTCCCCCATCCGTGTGCATCCGTGGTTCTCCCCCTCCGCGGACGATCCGGGAG
>CAZCOO010000165.1:1786-6187 GCA_964500395.1 uncultured Verrucomicrobiota bacterium | reverse complement strand
CCCGCCCCCCGGGGGCATGCCCAACCGCCGGACCAAACAGTCCGACTACGGGGTGCAGCTCCGGGAAAAGCAGCGTCTCCGCCGGATGTACGGGCTGCAGGAAAAGCAGTTCCGGTCCATGTTTGACCGGGCGGCAGCCAAGGGCGGGGTGACCGGTGAGATCCTGCTGCAACTGCTCGAGATGCGTCTGGACAATCTGGCCTATCGCCTCGGCTTCTCCTCCTCGCGAGCCGCGGCCCGCCTTTTCGTGTCCCACGGCCACGTCCTGGTGAACGGGAAGAGCGTGAACATTCCGTCCTATACCTGCAAGCCCGGGGATGTGCTGGAAGTGCGGGCCCGGAAAGACGTTCGCGAGAACGTCACCGTGTATCTCGAGACGGCCGAAAGCCGGGGCATCAGCCCCTGGTTGAAACTCGACAAAAAGAATTTCCGGGGCGAAGTTCTCCACGTGCCGACGCGCGAGGAGATCAGTCCCCAGGTCAACGAGCAGCTGATCGTGGAGCTCTACTCCAAGTAGGGACCGATCGGCGCCGCGGGCGCCATCGGGACCTGCAGACGGGCAGACGCGCCGCGCAGCCGGAACATTCAGGAACACCATACGAGTCGGTTAACGCCCGGCTCTGGGAGTAGACACTATGCCAATTCGACTGGGTCGATTCGAAATGCCCAAGCGGGTGGACAAGGACGAGTCCGATCAGCAGGACTCCTACGGCAAATACATCGCCGAACCCTTTGAAGCCGGATACGGGCGCACCATTGGAAATTCACTCCGCCGCGTTCTTCTCTCCTCGCTGGAAGGCGCCGCCATCTCGTCCGTCAAAATCGACGGAGCGCTGCATGAATTCTGCAGCCTGCCCGGCGTGGTGGAAGATGTGACGGACATCGTGCTGAACCTGAAGAAGGTCTTGCTCAAGTCCTACAGCCGGGAATCCCGCCGCCTCCGGATCAGCGTCCAGGGCCCCGGGGAAGTCACCGCCGGCGACATCGAGACCGACGGATCCGTCGAAGTTCTCAATCCCGAACACCATATCGCCACGCTCGATGAAGACGGCAAGCTCAACGCCGAGCTGGAAGTCCGCATCGGCCGCGGTTACTGCCCGGCGGAATGGAACAAGCAGGAAGACCAGGAAATCGGAATCATTCCGATCGATTCCCTGTTTTCGCCGGTCACCCGGGTCAAGTACACCATCGACAATACCCGCGTGGGACGGCGCACCGACTACGATAAACTGATCCTGGAAATCTGGACCGATGGCCGGGTGACCCCGGATGACGCCCTGACCATGTCCGCGGCCATCCTGCGCCACCACCTCGATGTCTTCGTGAGCTACGACGAGGATATTGTCGAATTCGAGGAAACGGAAAAGCAAATCGACCAGGAACGCGAGGAGCTTCGCCGGAAGCTGAATATCAGCGTGAATGAAATCGAACTCAGCGTGCGCGCGGCCAACTGTCTGAATAACGCGAACATCGTGACGGTGGGCGAGCTGGCTCAGAAGACCGAGTCGGAAATGCTGAAGTACCGAAACTTCGGGAAGAAATCCCTCAACGAGATCAAAGACAAGCTGGCGGAAATGGGGCTGAGCCTCGGCATGAAATTCGATGCCGATCTCCTGCAGCCGCCGGCCGGTTCCGGCGACCAGGGCTGAGCCCGGCCGGTAGACAACGACAGGAACGGAAGCCATGCGACACCGCGTAAAAACAGTGAAACTGGGCCGGACGGGCGCACACCGGGATGCTCTCCTGAGCGGGCTGGTGTGTAACCTGATCAAATCCCGCCGGATCAAAACCACCCTTCCCAAAGCCAAGGCGACCCGCAGCCTGGCCGAAAAGATGGTGACCCTGGGAAAAAAGAACACCCTGGCGGCCCGTCGTCGGGCCATATCCAAACTCCACCAGAAGGATCTTGTGGCCGTCCTCTTTGACGAGATCGCGCCCGGATTCAAGAACCGCGCCGGAGGCTATACCCGGATCCTCAAGATCGGGAAGCGCTCCAGCGACGGGGCCGAGATGGCGCTGCTGGAATGGGTGGAAAACGACGAGCAGGCGGACGCCAAGCCCAAGCCGAAAAAGAAGAAGCCGGACACGGCAAAGAAGGCGCCCGCCAAGGCGGATAAGGCCGAGTCGGAGCCGAAGGAGCCCGCCGCGGAGCCTGAAGCCGAAGAAGGCGGTCCGGCGGAGGAAGAAGGCGCCAAAGCCGCTGCCGCCGCCGCGGACGAGGCCGGGGAACCCGCCGGCGAGACGGTCGCGGAAGAAGCCGCCGAGGAACCTGAGGCCGACACCGGCGAAGAAGAGACGAAGCCAGAGAAATCCTGACCCTTTGCTTCCATTCAGAATCCGAAACGGCCCGGCTTTGCCCGGGCCGTTTTGGCCGGGGGGCGTGCCGGCTGCGTCTGCCGGGGGTTACCCGCCGGGAAGGAGCAGCCGGATGGCCGCCAGGGCGGAGAGAAAAAGAACCACCCGTTTGAAGGTGCGGTCGGAGATTTTTCCCAGAAGCCCTCGGCCGAGGAACGCCCCCAGAACGACAAAGGGAACCAGCACGGCATCAAACAGCAGTGTGCGGGCGGACATCATGCCGGCATAGGCAAAGACGGGGACCTTGCACAGGTTGACGACAAAAAAGAACCAGGCCGCCGTTCCGATAAAGCGGTGGCGGACAAAGCCGCGGCTCAGGAGATAGAGGTTCATCAGCGGGCCGGCGGCATTGCCGAGGGTTGTCGCTGTCCCCGTCAGAACCCCCAGGACCGGGGCGGAGCCCTTCCGCTGGGGCAGCGAGACCAGGAATCCGCGGGTGCGCGCCAGTTCGAGACCCACCAGCAGAAGCACCAATCCCCCCAGCAGGGGTTCGAGACGCACGTCCTGCAGAATGATCAGGATGAGGCCCCCGGCGGCGATGCCGGCAAAGGCCCAGGGGAGAAGCTGTCGGAGCACGGAGACGTCCGCATGGGCCCGGAACCGGAGAATGGCCAGGATGTCCCCGGCGATCAGCAACGGCAACAGGGCCCCCACCGACATCCGGGCGGGAAACACCATGGCCAGCATCGGCACCACCAGGATGCCCAGGCCGGGCACGCCGTTCTTGGCCATCCCGACCAGGATGGCCGAGGCGAGCGATACGATCCAGAGCAGGGGCGTCATGGAGTCTGTCAGTTGGACGAACAGGTCGGACATGTGGACAGGTCTTTCCGGGTGCAAACACGGGAGAGTAGCGCGGGCGGGGCTGTGCCCCAAGGCAGGAATGCACCCACCATCTAACAGGCCGGAGCTTGGCCCGGGGCCGTGCCCGAGGGTGTCGCTTCGATGCGAAGCTGCCTGGACTGTCCGCTGCCCCAGTGCAGATGGAGGTCAAAGGGGGCGTTGGTTCCGGCCGTTTCCAATTCGGGTTCCGCCTCGGGATCCTTCCGCGAAGCCACGACCAGGTCAATGTCCGCGTCGCCGAGGGCAAACCGGTGACACCCGCACCGGCGGGTACTCTGGAGATGCCAGGTCAGGGACATGGAGGGGGCGTCGGCCCGGAGACCGATCGCATGTTCCAGGAATGTGGCAATCAGGGGATAGGCGCCCCAGCCGGCGAAATCGGGTCGGGCATTTTTGCCCGGATCAGACGGATTTGATCCGCGCCCCGGCTTTGCCGCTTCCGGAGCGAGGTACTCCCATACGGTTCCGGTATCCCTGAAAACATCGACCGCCGCCCGCCAGTAGTTGAGGGCGATCGCCGACGCGGTCTCTCGGTGCCCGCAGCTCTCCAGGCCCTCGATGGCCATGGCGTTGGTAAAGGGCCACACGCCGCCGAGGTAATACTCGCCATGCGGGGAGTAGGACGGCTCATCGGCGGCGAGCGAAGGGACGCGGACCGGGCGGTTGAAGGTGGCGGGATTGTTGAGCTGGGCCACGAGGCTCTCGCCCTGCTCCGGTGTCGGGTCGCACCCGAGCAGCGGGGCAAACCCCATGACGGTCTTTACCGGGGCCAGGTCCCCATGAAATGTCCGGTCATGAAACATGCCTGTCGCAGGATTCCACATCAGCCGGCGGACGCGCTCGCCCTGTTCCTGTGCCTCTCGGCGGAAGATCCCGGCATCGGCCGGACGATCCAGCGCCTCGTGCATCCGGGCCAGGGTCAGGGCAAAAAAGGCCATCTGGGAGGAGAGATCCACGCCGTATCCAAGGAAGGTGTTGCGCGGGCTGTTGTCCATGCCGGCCCAATCCATGATGTAGAGACCGTTCTCATCCTGCAGGTAAACCTGGTAGGCGCGGTACAGCTTTTCCAACGGGGGAAGGACTCGCGCCAGCCGCTCCGCGTCCCCGGTCCGCGTGTAATGCCGCCATTCCGCCCAGTGAAACTTGTGGTCGGAGTAGCCGTCGACCCGTACGAGGGGCGTGGGGGAGCGATCTGCATGGAGG
>CAZCOO010000165.1:0-1776 GCA_964500395.1 uncultured Verrucomicrobiota bacterium | reverse complement strand
ACCCGGGACCAGTCACCTCCGTATTTTTCCCACGGCCCCTCCAGACGCACGCTCAGGTCGTCGCCCTCTTCATTCGGCCAGGCGTCCCGGCCGGAGACCCGGTCGATTTCGCGGCAGATTTCGCCTGTTGGGTGCTGTTTGACGTAGAAATTATCCAGCGTTTCGATTGCATTGAACAGCCGGTGTCCAAAGCTGCCGTACAGGGTCATCAGAGACGAATCGTGCGCGAAAATGGCATCGTTAAATGCAAAGAACATGTGATTGCTTACCAGGCCGCTTCCCGGCAGGGGCGATTGCATCGAGTTCAGGGCCAGGTTCCAGGCATGCCAGTACGCATCGACCGCCTCCGGGCGTTCGTCGAAGACGGGGGCGGGCAAGAGGGTTTGGGCCTCCGGCCATGACGGCAGCGGCGCCGTGGGGGAGGCCAGGGAGTGAAAGTACATACCTTGGCGGGAGCGATTCTGCATCCTGCGCAGGATGCCATATATCGGCGCGGCTGCAATCCTCTTCGCGCGAGCGAGGCGGGTATGAACCCGTGGGGATTCATTCTGTACGCATCCCGCCCGGCCATCAGGGGCCGGGCCAGGGGGGATCGGGATCGGTCGTCCAGGTCATGAGGGTGCGGGTGACGATGTGCTGACACCGCAGCGTACGAGCGTGGAGGGCAATGGCCTCGGGCGCCCAGGGGGTGCGGGCGCCGTAGCGGAGGTCCCCGAGGATGGGGTGCCCGATGTGGGCGAGCTGGACCCGGATCTGGTGGCGGCGGCCGGTTTCCAGGCGGATTTCCAGCAGGCTGTGGCGGGATGTCGTTTCCAGCCGTCGGTACGTGAGCGCTGCCCGCTGTCCGCGAGGCGGGGCCACGACCACGGAGCCGTAGCCGTCGCGTTCGAGCGGATGCTCGAGCCGGGCCTCGGCCGGGGGGATGCCTTCGACCCAGGCCCAGTAGGTTTTTTCCACGCGGCGGCGCCGGAACTGGTCCGAGAGGCGCGCGGCGGCCTTGCTGGTGCGGGCGAAGATGACGACCCCGGAGGCGGGGCGATCCAGGCGATGGACGAGGCCGAGGAAGACGTTGCCCGGTTTGCCGAACCGCTCCTTGAGATGGGCCCTGGCCAGTGCGAGCAGGGTGGGGCGGTCGGTTTTGTCGCCCTGGGTGAGGAGCCCGGCCGGCTTGTGCACCACGAGGTGATGATTGTCCAGAAACAGGATGCGCCAGGGCGGCCCGGCATCGGCCTGGGGGCCGGGTTCAGACATGGAGGTCCTGGTTGTCCGTCTCGTCCTTGACGGCATAGCCGGAATCCTGCCGGCTGAAATTGACCTTATTTTTCTTCATATAGAGGGTGAAGACATCCTCGGCGCTCATGCCGGCAACCTCGGCGAGCGAGATGAGGAAGTGGAAGAGGTCCACGATTTCCACCCGGGCGTTCTGCTTGTCATAGGTCTGGTACTTGGCCCACCACTTCCAGGGGACGCTGTCGGTGAGTTCGGCGAGTTCCTGGGTCATCGCCCGGCAGTAGTTGAGGATCCAGGTCTGCTCTTCTTCCTCGGTGAGTTCGGCGGTGTTGACGCCGATGCGTCGATTGAGTTCGCTCTGTTTGTCGAACATGTCCTGCAGCATGTCGGAGTCGGGCATCATTGAGGTCCTCCCGGGTGGTCATTTGATGAATGGACCCGAGCATAGGGGGTGGGGCCGGGAATTCCAAATGGAAATGGGTTGAGACCGATGCCCGTGTAAGGATGGGGCGGCGCGGAGCGACGATACGGGACGATGGAACTGAC
>CAZCOO010000164.1:0-6211 GCA_964500395.1 uncultured Verrucomicrobiota bacterium | reverse complement strand
GGGATGGACATTGCAGCATTCCCGCGCGGCCATTGGCATTCCGATGCCGGACGCCCACGCCGGGCATCATAACTCTGTACACCGGATCAAACTACCCGTCCCGACTGGACCTTCCGCTATGGCGGGGCCCCGAATCCGACACGGATGGAGATGGATTGCCCGACTGGTGGGAGACCGCCTGGTTCGGCGGCATCACCAATGCCCGGCCGGAAGAAGATACCGACGGAGATGGCCGCACCCAACGGGAGGAACTGCAGGCGGGCACCAGCCCCATCGAGGCAACGGAGGCGCTCGCCATCACCGGCGTAACGCCCCCCCGCGGCGACCGGGGCGTTGAAGTCGCCTGGTCATCTGTAGCGGAACGCCGCTACGAGATCCGGCAGTCCACATCCTCAACTCACTGGACCCTCACGCACGCCGGGATTGCGGGGACCCCGCCGACAAACCGACTCTCCGTCCCGTGGGCAAAGGATGCCACCTCCATGCTGTTTCGGGTGGAAACCGGCCGGTTCCCCTAACCCCGGAGGCGGCGAACTGCGCCCTCCGCGGAAGAACATCCATATGCGCACAGAGGCAGGACGCCGGCAAAAAGGGTCGGCGGCGGCTTGATTTCTCCGGGACCCGCTGGATAATGGTACATGGAGGGGGTTCTATGCGCACATATTCTGTTCCTGCACTTCTCATAACATCCTCGTTGCTCTGCCTCACCGGAAACGGCTTTGCAGCGAACGGTGGACCGGATGCCTACGGGTACACCTGGGCGGATGCGGGGGGCAGTATCAATCACCACTGGATCGACATCACCGCCACCGGCGAGGAGGTCCTGTGGGACGGGGATGACACCTCCTCGAACGATGCCGGCAGCGGCATCGGCTCGCCGGTCGGCCTCGGGTTTCCCGTCACGCTGTACGGAACGACCTACACCCAATTGGTCCCCACCGCCAACGGGTATCTTTCCTCGGATCCGGCGGAGGCGGGACTGGACAATTCCAATGATTGCCTGCCTGCCGCACCGGATAAGGGCGGAGGTGTTCGGTTGTACGCGTTTCATGACGACCTGAGCCTGACCGGGGCGTCCGCCCGCGTGCTCTACCAGCATTTCGAGGTCAGTCCGCATCCGGACAAACACGGCGGCGTCAGTGTGTTCTCCTGGGAGAATGCCCGGATCGAGGGGGGAGCCGATGCCGGCCGCTCGATCTCCTTCCAGGCGCTTCTGTTTCATGACGGGGACATCTACGTCCAGTACGACACCTTCGGGTTCTCGCTGGGGGCGGGGGCCACCGTGGGGCTGCAGAGCGAGACCGCCACCAACGGCCTCCAATACATCTGCAACAGCAATGCGATTGGTCCCGATCAAAACGTTCGCTTCCGGCCGCCCACCGTGAGGGTGGACACCTTTCTGGATGAACTGAATCCGTTATCGCCCACCTCCTTCCGGGATGCCCTGGATACCGTCCCTCCCGGCGGACGCATTGAGTTTATCTCGACGAATTATACGCATTCCTGGCGACTGTCCCTGCCGGATACGATTGTCATCGATAAGCCGGTGTCCATCGTCGGCCCCTACCTGAATGATTCGAACAGCGGCCTTCTGTATTTCGAGCCCCTGGAAACGCGGTTCCTGATCGACGGCGTGCCGGTTCATATCGAAAAAACGCGGATGCTGAATCCCCCGGGCCGGGCCCTGGAGGTGGCAAACGGCGGCGCCCTGTCGCTGTGTCGCAGCGAGATTCTCGGCTATCAGGACACCGGTCTGTTCGTCGAAGACGGCGGCGATGCGCATCTGGCGGATTCCATCATTCACGCCGGTGCGCTGGAGAGCCGCTCCGCCATCGAGGTCGAGGGCGATTCCCGCCTCGTGCTCACGGACAGCGCGGTGCTGGGGTCCCGCGAGGAAGCGATTCTGTTCAACGGGGTGAAGGTCCCGAGCTACAGTCCCAACCTGGTGCTTGACCGAAGCTCGGTGGTCCTGAACCACGACGATGCCCTGCGGGCGGAGACCGCGGACATTCGTGTGGTCAACTCCACCTTTTCGGAAAATGCAGGAACCGCGATCCTCCTGTCCGATGCCTCGGCCGATATCAGGCACTCCACGATTGTCAACAACCTGGAGGGCCTTCGGATCGAGGGCGGCACGTCGGTCGATGTTTCTCATACGATCGTGGCGCACAACGCCGGATTCGACCAGCTGTCCGCGAATACGGTCATCGACGGAAGCTCCACCCTGACATCGCTGGGCCATAATCTGTCAGACGATACGGGCACCCCCTGGACCGGGACCGGCGACCTGACCGGGGATCCCGGTCTCATGCCGCTGGGGCTGCACGAAGGGCCGCTGCATTTCTGCCATCTCCTGGAGCACGGTTCGATCGGCATCGATGCCGGCGGGCTGCCGGGCGGCGACACCCCGGAGACCGATCAACGCGGGCGGGACCGCGTGACCGACGGGGATGGGACCGTCACCGAGCTTCTCGATATCGGCGCCGTGGAAATGTCGCCCTTTATCATGGTGAACACCCTGGCGAATGAGACGGACATTCCCCCCGGATCGGACGTATCCCTTTATGAAGCCTTGCAGTCCGTGTCCCCGGAAACCGGCCGGGTGGTGATTGCCGCCTCTCTGAATGGAGGGGTGGTCACCAATGTGGGGCCGGTCGGCGGCACCACCGTGGTCGACGCGTCCATGCTTGCCGACGGCCTCATCCTGGAAGGCGACGGATTCCACAGTGCGGCCCTGGCTCTGCACAACATGACGATTCGCGGGTCCGACCGGTCCGCGGCGCGATACGCGGGTCTCAATCCGCTGACCCTGACCGAATGCGTGATCCAGGGAAACACATCCAGTGGGTCGCCCCTCGGAAACGACCATGGAGGAGGGGTGTATTCGGAGGGCAATTTGTTTGTGAACCAATGCCGGTTTGTCGGCAATTCGGTCGATGCCGCTACGCTTCGAAACGGGGGCGGTCTGGCCTTGACCCGTCCCAAGCAACTGGATGTGCCCACCGATCCGACCGGTCCGAGCAACTATAAAGCCGGAAACACGTACCTTCTGGACACCGTGTTTGAGGCGAACAACAGCTCCTCTCTCGGGGGTGCGCTGTGGGCGAATAAACCGGCCCGTCTGCTGGTCCGCGGCTGCACGTTTCATGACAACTCCGAAGGGGCGGTGTACCTTGAACTCGGGACGTACAGCGCTGCTGAATTCATCGGGTGCGCGTTTATAGAAAACGACGCCACCGTCGACGGTATTGCCGCCGCGGTCATCGGCATGGCGAACGGGGAAACCAATGCCAACGTACTCGCCGTTCCCGTGCACTACAGCACCTTTCATGCGAACCGGGCGGTCGAGTTCAGCGGGTCGGGGATCGGCGGCGGCGCGCTGCTGGCGGATTCGACCGACGTGGATGTGCATCGGGCGACCATGACCCAGAACAGTGCCGCGGGCGGCGGCGCCATCGGGGTGTATGCAACCGGCGGCATCTCCGCGGCGACGGTCCGGGTGCGCGGCAGCATCATCACCCGCAACGCCGCCTGGGCGCAACCGGACATCCTGACGCCCGATCAGCTCGACGTGGGCCCCGGCGGCGCCCTCCTGTCCGGCGGATACAACTATGTTGCACCCGACGCCGCCGGGGTGTTCACCAACGCCACGGATACCACGGGCACCGCGCCGGGTCTTTCGCCGGTGGGCCGGTACGGCGGGCCGACTCCCTCGCGCCATCCCTACGCGACCAGTCCGATGATCGATGCCGGGCCGATCCTGCTGGAGCGGGTGCTCGATCAGCGCGGCCTGTATTCCAAAGAAGGTGCCGCCACGGATATCGGCGCCGTCGAGGCCGGTCCCACGGTGCTGGTCGATACGGCGAAAGATGAGTTCGATACCCCCAGCGGCGCCAACCGGTCCCTGCGCGAGGCCATTCGGGATGCCCATCCGGGGGACCGCATCGTGTTCGACATCTTTGGATTCAACACCAATCCGGAAATCGATCTCGACCCCTCCGACATGGGGCAGGGAACGTCCCTGTTCATCGACAAGTCGCTTGTGATCGACGCGACGGATATGCCGATGGGCGTGCCGATTGCCGGGGCCTCGACCAGCCGGGTGATGGAAATTGTCGGCGAAGAGACCGACGTGGCGCTCTTCGGCTTGTCCCTGAAAGACGGACAGTCGGCAGGGACCACCGGCGGCGGGCTCCGGGTAGGCGACGCCGATGTCACCCTCACCCATGCCGCCATTCATGACAATGTCTCCGGCACCAGCGGGGGCGGGATCCTCCTCAGCAGCGCCCGTCTGCTGCTGGAGAACGTCACCGTGTTCGGCAATGTGGCCGGGGACCGGGGGGGCGCGATCTTCGCCTTCGGGGGGTCAGAACTCGACGTTCGGCATTCCACGTTGTTTCAGAACGAGTCCGCCAACGGCGCCGCCGGGGTTCACCTCTTCAGCACCGACTGGGCGTTGGAAAACTCCGTGGTGGCGGAAAACCTCCGCACCGGCAATCCCGCCCTCGGGCCCCAGAACAGCTTTTTCGGAGCGGGGTCCGCGCTCTTGTCGGGCGGCCACAATATCACGGACGGCTCCTTCCTGACCGCGGCCTCGGATCTGAACAACACCCCCCCGTTCCTCCTGACCCTCACCGACGCCGGGGGGCCGGCCCTCACCGTGCCGCCGGACGCGTTCAGCCCCATGCTCGACAACGGACCCGGCACGTTCGATGATCTGCCCGAGACCGATGCCCGGGGCTTCCCTCGACCCTTCGGGGCAGCGGGGGATACGGGCGCATTCGAACTGGGTCCGATGGGACCGAATTCGGACAGCGACAACGACGGCATGGACGACTATTGGGAGCACTACTACGGCCTGATCGTCGGGGTGGACGATGCCGGCGGCAACGGGGACGGCGATGTCTACACCCATATCGAAGAATACCAGAACGAAACCGACCCCACCTCCTTCGACCCCGAGCCGTTCTCCATCGAAATCGTAGAATTCGCCCCGGGTCCTTCTCAGCCCGATGAACTCCGCGTGAGGTTTACGACGACTCCGGGAGTTGATTACTGGTTGTGGTACAATGCCGATCCGGGAACGACCAACTGGATTAAATTCGTCTTCTTTCCCGGTGAGAACATCCTCAGCACCCAGCAAATTTTCAACATGTCCCACACCCTCTATGGCGGCCCCCTCGACGCGGTCCTGTTCCGGGTCACGAGCCCCTGATCAGGTTCCGGACTCCGACAGCGACGGCGACGGCGATGCCTTCTCCAACCTCGGGGAATCCCAGAACCAGACCGACCCGACGAGGGCGGTCCAGTTCCGGGGGGTCCAGCCCCCGTCTCCGCGAACACCCTCCTCCCCCACCCCGGCCCCCGGCGGACCGATCGATTACGGATTGCCGGTCCAGTGCGACCAGGTTCGGCGGAAGCGGATGACGATCTGTTCGGTGCGGGGATAGCGCCGGTACAACCATTCGCGCAGGCGGGCGAAGAGGGGGACAAACGGAGCGAGCAGCGCGGCGCCGATGACGGTGAAGAGAATCCCCTGCAGGATGGGCAGGAAAAAGCCCAGCAGCCCCAGGAGCAGGAAGAACAAACCCGCGAGCACCCGCGCCGCATCCCGCAGGCTGCGGATCGGCCGTACGCCCGGGGACCGGCGCACGGGCACAATGGCCCTCGTGCGGGGGCTCTCAACTCCCATAAAAGGACCTCCCCACCGCTCGCGCGACAGGCCACGCGACAAGCAGCGCCAGGCCCAGCCAGACCGCACCCGGCTCCCCGCTGCCCGTCAGCCAGGCCGCCTGCAGCGGCAGAAGCCCCCGTATCCAGGCCCCGATGGCCGGAGGAACGACGGCGGCGGGCGGCAGGCCGGCCGACCGGCGGATGTGCATGCCCGGCCCCGCCGCCGCAACCAGCCAGAGCAGCACGCAGGGCAGCGCCCAAACCGAGCAGGGAGACAGGATGAGCACAGGCCCGCTTCCCGCCAGCGCAATGAGAAACGGAGTGAACCCGGCCCATCGCCCCGGCGTGCACTCCGTTTCGCGGCGGGCCAGGGTGGTCACGGCCGCAATATAGACCGCCGACAGGCCGGCCGCGACGATCACAGAAGGGGCGTCCCAGGCCCGGTGCCCGCCCGCCATCGCCGCGCCCAGGAGCAGGCCCATGGCCCGGCACAGCCCCATGAGCAGGCCCGGGATCTTCCGCCGGAGGAAAGCGCAGA
>CAZCOO010000163.1:0-6347 GCA_964500395.1 uncultured Verrucomicrobiota bacterium | reverse complement strand
CAACAACCAACAACCAATAACTCTCCCTCCCCGCGCCGAAGACCGACGGCCCGCATCCACCGCCAACGCCCGGCCCCTACAGCGTCAGCAGATCCTGGATGTCCTCCCAGTTCAACTTGCTCAGCACCTTCTCATCCTGCTCCAGCGTCGCATCGATGATCTGCTTCTTCTTTTTCTGCAGCTCCAGAACCTTGTCTTCCACCGTCCCGCGCGTGATCAATTTGACGCTGTAGACCGTTCGCTTTTGCCCGATTCGGTACGCGCGGTCCGTGGCCTGATCCTCGACCGCCGGATTCCACCACGGATCGTAATGGATCACCATATCCGCGCCGGTCAGGTTCAGCCCCACGCCGCCTGCCTTCAGGCTCATCAGAAACACTGGAATCTCCCGATTGGTGTTGAATTCCCGCACCATGCTCAATCGATCTTTTGTGCTCCCGTCCAGGTAACAATATCGAAGAGACCGGTCCTCCAGCTCCTGTCGCAGAATCTTCAGCATGGACGTAAACTGACTGAAGACCAGGACCCGGTGCTCCCCGTCCAGCGCTTCGTTGAGAAGCTCAAAGAAGAGATCCATTTTGGCCGACGGGTTCTTGCTCTCGACATTTTCGAGCTTCAGCAGATCCAGGTGACAGCAGGTCTGGCGCAGGCGCATGAGGATCTTCAGGATCTCCATGCGGGAGCGGTTGAACCCCTGTTTCGCCACCATTCCCTCGATCTTCCGCCGCGAAGTCTGCACCAATTGCTTGTAGACCGCCTGCTGGTCGCGGGTCAGGGTGCAGGCGGCAATCCGTTCAATCTTGGGCGGCAAATCCTTGGCCACATCCCGTTTCATCCGCCGCATCAGGAAGGGATGGAGCTTTCGCCGAAGTTTTCGATGGGCCGCTTCCGCATCCGGCCCCCCGGCGGACACCGGCTGCTCGTAATGCTCTTTGAATGTGGCATGCGCCCCCAGGTACCCCGGCATCAGGAAGTCCATAATCGACCACATATCCGACACGCCATTCTCCACCGGCGTCCCCGTGAGCACGAACCGGTGCATGGCCCGCAGGCGCTTGGCCGCCACCGCATTCTGCGTCGACCGGTTCTTGATGTGCTGGGCCTCGTCCAGAATCGCCGCCGCAAATTCGAGATCGTCATACAGCTCGATATCCCGGCGAATGAGGGCGTAGCTTGTAATCACAATGTCGGACTGCGCGATCTCCTCCCAGCGATCATGGCGGCTCGATCCGCTGAGCACCAGCACCCGGAGCCCCGGCGTCCAGCGGGCGGCCTCCTCCAGCCAGTTCTCTACCAGGCTCGTCGGGCACACGATGAGCACCGGCTTTTTCTGCGCCTCCTCGCGAATCCGCGGCAACTCGATCCACGCCAGGGTCTGCAGCGTCTTGCCCAGCCCCATCTCATCGGCCAGGATCCCGCAGAAGCCGCTCTCCTCCAGAAACCGCATCCAGTACACGCCCTCTTTCTGATACGGGCGCAACGAGGTCTCCATGGTCGCGCCCAGCGCCACGGGCTGCACCTTCGCACTCCGGTTCTGCACCCGGGCCCGCGACATCCAGTTTTCCCCGGCTTCCACGTCGATCCCGTCCAGGGAGTCCAGCGAAGATTTCACATAGCCGGAATAGATGCCGTCCACCCGGAACGTGCCGGGCCGCCGCCCCTCTCCGCCGGCGCAGTCGGCAAACACCTCCCGGGCCGTCTCGATCGCATCCGCATCCAGCAGCAGGGTCTTGCCCCCGCGCTCGACGTACGATTCCCCTTTGAGAAGCGCCCGCTGAATTTCCTGTTCGGAAATCCCCCCCCCGCCGGAATGCTCGTAATCAAACCCGACCTCAAACCACCCGCTGCCGCCGCCTTCCTCCACATGCACCACCGGGGTGACAAAATCCATTTCCTCCATGTACGGCTCGATGCGCCCCTCCATCTCGACCCGCCACCCCATTCGCCGCAGCCGGGGCAGCGCCGTGCCCAGGAAATTCAGCACATCCCGCGTCCCCACCACCGAGGGCAGCTCATCCCCCTGGGAGGCCGACAAGCCGAACCGCTCCAGGTCCTGGAGGGCCTGGGCCTCCGCATCCGGGTTGCGCACCAGGTAGCGCATCAGGTCGGCCGGGTCCGGGAGGGCAAAGTGGCCGGCCGCATCCGCCTTGCCCGCCACCAGCGCCACCTCGTCGTAATCCGCGTACAAGACCGGCGCCAGCGACGCCGGGCTCCCCTTCAGCAGCAGACGGAAACGCGGCGTCGCCGGCTCCACCGTGAAAAGATCGTCGGAAATCTCCGTGCGGACCGGCAGGTGGGCCTGGATCAGGCCCAGTTCCGTATTGATAAACTGCGGCACCGACGACCGCCCCACCGTGATCGGGGCGCCGTAAATCGCCTGCAGCGGGCCCGGCAGCACCTGGTCCAGCGGCCAGAAATGCCCGGCCTCGTACACCCACCCCTTCTTGCCCGCAATCATGTACAGCGGCATGTTCCCGTTTTCCCGGAAGGGAAGCTCCGTGTGCAGATTCAGCACCAGTTCCCCGGATTCCTCATCCAGATCCATCCGGATCTCGGACTGCATGACCGCCGCATTCACCGTGCAGGGATTCTTCCCGTTGGCCCGGTGCAGGACCCCGCCCCGCCGCACCTCGAGGATGTTCAGGAAATCCGCCGCATCCAGTTCCATCCGGCTGGGCGCCGGCCCTTCGTGAATATCCTCCAGGACAAACAGCACTCCCTCGTCCTGCTCCGAAAACCCGAACGGGACATCGGTGGGCGCATCCCCCAGTGGCCATTCGCGGTCGGCGGTCTGCAAATACGCCTTGAGCGGAAACCGGTCCGGGGCCTGCTTCTTCCAGGGCCCCTCCAACATCAGCTTCAGGTCCGCGGGCTCGGTCCCGGCGGTGCCCCGCCGGGCGCGCTTGATGAAGGCATCCTCCCGGATCCGGGCCAGTCGCGCCGCCTGCCGGCGTTCCTCCCGCTCCTTGCGCTCCCGGTCCGGATCGTGATAGCGACGAATCAACTTCAGCGCCACCGCCACCACGTGGCAGCAGATGATCCCCCGTTCCGTGCTGTCCCGGCAGGGGCAGCGGTTCTCCACCGACCCGTCCCGCAGCAAACGAAACTTGCTGGTCAGCGACCGGTTCCCAAAGGCGATCGTCCCCTCCACATCCGGGTGCTCGTACGTCACCCGGCCCACCGCGCCGCTCTCGAACAGGGCTCTCCCCTCCCGAAAAACACGGTTTCCCGCCCAGTCCAACACCTGCTTCTGCGTAAACGAAATAGACTGTACCTGGCTCATACAAACGCCTGTCGTCCGGACACCCCGGGCACGGTATAGACAAAGATGAGCCAAGCATATCAAAGCCCCCGCCCCCGCGCCAACCGAAACCGAAACTTTCCCGGAGGGGTCAGTCCGTACATTGTAACATTTTCCCCCGCGCCGGCCACGACAGGGGGATGACGGGCTTTTTCCCGCCGGCGCTTCGTGCTACACTTTTGCAATCGAGTACAGACCCAGTTTCCCCATATCTCCATGCCTCATCCCAAAGCCATTCACAGCGGGATCGCCCCCCTCGACCGGATCGTGCAGCACATCCGCCTCGGCGACAACGTGGTGTGGCAGGTCGACCGCCTGGAAGATTACCGCGAATTCGCCCGCGCCCTTGCCGATCAAGCCCTGCAGGAGGACCGCCACCTCCTGTATCTGCGTTTTGCCTCCCACCCTCCCATCCTGGAGCCGGACGGCAAATGGAACATGGCCGTGGTCGATCCCCGCGCGGGCTTTGAATCCTTCAGCCGCACCGTCCACCGCATTATCGAACGCCACGGGCGGGGGGCCTACTACATCTTCGACAGCCTCTCCGCCCTGGCCCAGGAATGGGCCACCGACGAAATGCTCGCCAACTTTTTTCAGGCCACCTGCCCCTTCCTGTTCGAGATCGACGCTGTCGCCTACTTCGCCCTGCAGCGCGGCAAACACGCCCACGAAGCCGTCGCCCGTATCCGCGACACCACCCAGCTCCTCATCGACCTCTATCTTGCCGAGGACGAACGCTACCTCCACCCCCTCAAAGTCTGGGACCGCTACGCCCCCGACATGTTTCTCCCGCACCGCATCAGCGGAAACCAATGGAAAGCCGTCCACCACAGTGCGGCCGCCGCATCCGCGGCCGCCGGCGGCCGCGGCGGCCCCCTCGCCCGCTCCCGCCGCTCCTGCGCCCCCTGGGATACGCTCTGCCACCAACTCGAACAATACCGCGACAGCCCCCCCGCCGAATCGGACCGGGAGGTGCGCGCGCTGAAGCGCGAAGTCATCCACATGATGATCGGCGCGCACCCCACCGTCACCAGCCTCGCCGAAGACCATCTCACCCTCGAGGACCTGCTCACCATCCGCGACCGCCTCATCGGATCCGGCCGCATCGGCGGCAAGGCCGCCGGCATGCTGCTCGCCCGCGGGGTCGTCACAAGCGCCACCGAACAGGACGAACTCTCCACCCGCCTGGAAAGCCACGACTCCTTTTACATCGGATCCGACGTCTTCTTCACCTTTCTCGTCCGCAACGACCTCTTCCGCCTCCGCATGGAGATGATCCAGACCGCCGGCATCTCCCAGGAAGACTACGAGACCGTCCAGGCGCGCTTCCTCGAAGGCGACTTCCCCGACGAAATCGTGGACCAGTTCCGGGCCATGCTCGAGCATTACGGCCAGGCGCCCATCATCGTCCGCTCTTCCAGCCTCCTCGAAGACGGCTTCGGCAATGCCTTCGCCGGCAAGTACTGCAGCGAATTCTGCGTCAACCAGGGATCCCCGGAGGACCGGCTCGAGGAACTCCTCCACCGGCTCAAAATCGTGTACGCCAGCATGCTCAATCCCGATGCCCTCTCCTACCGGCGGCGCCGCGGCCTCGTCGAGAGTGAGGAGCAGATGGCCATCCTCGTCCAGCGGGTCTCCGGGCAGCGCTACAAGAACGCCTTCTTCCCCTGCCTGGCCGGGGTCGCCTTCTCCCGCAATCTCTACGCCTGGACCGACCGCATCGACCCCGCCCGCGGCATTATCCGCCTCGTGTTCGGCCTCGGGACCCGCGCCGTCGACCGCGTCGGCGGCGATTACCCCCGCATGATTTCCGTCAGCCACCCCGAACTCCGCCCCGAAGTCGGCGAAGAAGTCCGCCTCTACTCCCAGCACCAGGTCGACGTCCTCAACATCGAAACCAACCGGTTCGACACGGTGCCGATTTCCGAGCTGCTCGCCGATCGCGACTACCCCCACCTCGAACACTTCATCTCCATCATGCGCGACGGCGACCTGCAGGACCCTGTCTCAAGCGCCATTTCCGATGCCCCCAGCCGGTTCGTCCTCACCTTCAACCGGCTCATCCGCCGCACGCCCTTCGTTCGGGATATGGGCCGCATGCTCTCCATCCTGGAAGACGCCTACGGCCATCCCGTCGACACCGAATTCACCGCCTCGCTCGACTCCGCCGGCCGGCTGCACATCAACCTCCTCCAGTGCCGCCCGCTCTGGCTGCCCGGCACCACCGGCGACATCGAGTTTCCCCGGGACATCCCCGCCGACGACACCCTCTTTCGAAGCAACCGCATGGTCAGCGGCGGCATCATCGCCGACATCCGCTACATCCTCTATATCGACCCGGCCCGCTACGCCGCCATCAAGGATCCCGAACGCCAACGCGCGCTCGGGCGGATCGTCGGCCGAATCAACCGGAGCCCCCATGTCCGCGACGGCCGCATCATCATGATGGGCCCCGGCCGCTGGGGCACCGGCAATCTCGACCTCGGCATCCCCGTCGGCTTCGCCGACATCGAAAACGCCTCCGCCCTCGTCGAAATCGCCCACGAAGCCGGCGGCCACACCCCCGAAGTCTCCTACGGCACCCACTTCTTCCTCGACCTGGTGGAAACCGACATCCTCTACCTGCCCGTATACCCCGACCGGGACGACAGTTCCTTCCATCAGGCCTTCTTCCGGCAGGCCCCCAACGCCCTCGGCACGCTCTTCCCCGACCTCGACGACTACGCCGACCTCGTCACACTCATCGACCTCCGGGCGGGCGACTCCCCCGCCACCGCCACCATCGTCGCCGATCCCGAAACCCGCCAGGCCATCTGCCACCTCACCCGCAACGGCTCATAGCCCCCCGGTCTCGCCGAACCGGGGGCCGGGGCGAAAGGCCTGAACCCCCGGCAGCCCGAGACCCGAGACCGCAACCACATGCCCTAGACCGCTCCCTTGCCGCACCAGCACCTTCAGGGAACGTACGGCACCACCACCCGATAAAACCGCTCATCCCGGGTCGCATTTGTATCCGTTTGACTGTTTGCCGGGCCCGTCACCGTGC
>CAZCOO010000162.1:0-6348 GCA_964500395.1 uncultured Verrucomicrobiota bacterium | reverse complement strand
GTTTTATAGCTGGGAGCCTTTGTGGAACGCGGAACCCCGGCCGGATGCCCCGCCTGTGTGATGCAACGACTTGATTATTTTGTACGACGGCTGCTGCTGGTGGTGCCGACGTTTTTGGGGATCACGGTGTTGACGTTTACCCTGTGCCAGTTCGTGCCGGGCGGGCCGGTGGAGCAGGCGATGATGAAGATGCGCGGGGTGGGGGGGGCGGAAAGCGCCGGGCTGGGTTCCGCCGGGGCGGTTACGGAGCGCCAGCGGGAGGCGCTGGTGGAGTATTTCGGCTTCGATAAACCGGTGCTGGTGCGCTACTGGGAGTGGCTGGTGGTGCACAAGATGGGGATGACGGTCGATTCCTATATGTTCACCAACAAGACGGTGTGGGAGTTGATCAAGGAGCGCTTTCCGGTATCGCTGACGTTCGGGATCACGGGGTTTGTCCTGTCCTACCTGATCTGCATTCCGCTGGGGATCGGGAAGGCGCTGCGGCACGGGTCGGGGTTTGACCTGTGGTCGAGCGTGGCGGTGTTTGTGGGGTACGCGATCCCGCCGTTTGCCTTTGCCCTGCTCATGCGCATGTTGTTCTGCGGAACCTCGGAGCAGTTTTTCGACATCTTTCCGCTCTACGGGTTTCATTCGCCGGAGTTTGAGTCGATGACGGTGGCGGGGAAGGCGAAGGATATTGCCCTGCACATGTTCCTGCCGGTGTTGAGTTATGTGATCGGGAATTTCGCGGTGCTGACGCTGCTGATGAAGAATTCGCTGCTGGAGCAGGTGGGGCAGGATTATGTGCGGACGGTGCTGGCCAAGGGCGGGACGATCCGGCGGGCGGTATGGGGGCATGCGGTGCGCAATGCGCTGATCCCGATTGCCACGGGCTTCGGCAGCATTATGACGTTCATGTTTGCGGGGGCGGTGCTGATTGAGAAGGTGTTCGAGATCCCGGGGATGGGGAAGCTGAGCCTGGAGGCGATCCTGGGGCGCGACTACATGGTGTTTATGGGGATCGTGGCGCTGACGAGCATCCTGGGGCTGATCGGGCGGATTGTGTCCGACCTGTGTTATGTGCTGATCGATCCGCGGATCCATTTCGGGGGGGAGTCGTAGGCGATGGGGCGGGCGTTTCTCAATCCGGTGACCCGGCGGCGGGTGCAGCGCTTTGGCCGGCTCCGGCGTGCGCGCTGGTCGCTGGTTCTGCTGGTGGGGTTGTACGGGCTGGGCCTGCTGGCGCCGGTGGTGTGCAACAATGTGCCGTTGGCGGTGGGGTACGAGGGGCGGGTGTATTTTCCGCTGGTGCAGTTTGTGCCGGATGATGTGTTTACGGGGAGCGGGCGGCAGACGCGGCCGGATTACAAGGCGCTGGCGGAGAGGCCGGGATTCGGCGAGGGCGGGGGGAATTGGATGTTGTTCCCGCCGGTGCCCTTCGGCCCCAACGAGAGCGTGCCGCCGGAGGCTATCGACCTGCCGGAGGATGTCACGGTCTCGTTCCTGCCCCTGCCGCGCGTGGGGCGGATGCGCCTGGGGGAGGAGGGGACGATCCTGCGGGCGCGGGGCGCGGCCGAGCTGGTCGGGGCGGAGTCGGATACGGCGCTGCGCGGGCGGGCGCTCGGCGAGGTCCTGGAGGCGCCCCCGGGAATCGGGGAGGCGCTGAGAGGGCGGTTTGCCAATGAGGAGATGCCCGGGTACGAGGCCGTCGCCGCGGCGGCCGGCGGCGGGGAGGTGGCGGTGCAGCTCAGCCCGTTTGAGCCGCGCCCCCGCGCCCCGCGGACGGTGAGCGCGACGCTGCGCGACCGCACGGTCGCGGGGCGGGACGCGGCCGCGGTGGTGTTCGGGCCGGAGGGGGATCTGCGCGGCGACCCGCCCGCCCTCTGGCAGGGCCTGGATGCGGAGCAGAAGGAAGCGGTCCGCTCGCTGGTCCGGGAGCGGGCGGAGGCGGATACGGCGGTGGAGGCGAGGCTGTCGGTGGCGGGCAGCGCCTACCGGGTGCGCGCGGAGCGGGAGGCGGTGGCCTATCCGTTCCGCCCGACGCCGCGGCATCCGTTCGGCCTGGACAGCTCGGGGCGGGATGTGCTGACGCGTGTGATCTACGCGTTCGGGACGTCGCTGAACTTCGGGCTGATGCTGGTGTTCGCCACGATGGCCGTGGGGATCCTGGCCGGCGCCCTCCAGGGGTATTACGGGGGGCGGGTGGATATCGTGACGCAGCGGTTGACGGAAATCTGGGAGTCGATGCCGTTTCTGTATGTGCTCATCCTGATGGGGTCGGTCTTCGGGCAGAACTTCTGGGTGTTGCTGCTGGCCTACGCGTTGTTTAACTGGGTGGGGATCTCCTATTACATGCGCGGGGAGTTTCTGAAGCTGCGGCACCAGCCGTTTGTGGAGGCGGCGAAGGTGATGGGGCTGTCCTCGCCGAAGATCATCTTCCGGCACATCCTGCCCAACGGGCTGGTGCCGGTGATCACGTTTTTCCCGTTTTCCCTGGTGGGGGCCATCGGGGTGCTGGCGGCGTTGGATTTTCTGGGGTTCGGCCTGCCGCCGCCGACGCCGAGCTGGGGGGAGCTGCTGGCCCAGGGGCAGGAGTTTCGCCGGGCGTGGTGGCTGATTCTGTACCCCTCCCTGGCGCTGTTTTTGGTGATGTTGCTGTGCGTCTTTGTGGGGGAGGGAATCCGCGAGGCGTTTGATCCCAAAAGCGAGAGCCGGTATGTCTGAGCGCGATCTCCAGGGCGGAGCCGGGCCGCAGGACCCCATGCTGTCGGTGGAGGACCTGGGGGTGGAGTTTGCCGTCGAGCAGAACGCGGTGCAGGCGGTGCGGGGGATTTCCTTCGAGATCGGCCGCGGGGAGATCGTGGGCCTGGTGGGGGAGTCGGGCAGCGGGAAGAGTGTGACGGGCATGAGCCTGCTGGGGCTCATTCCCATGCCGCCGGGACGCATTGTGAGCGGGCGCGCCCGGTTCAACGGCCGCGACCTCCTCCGCCTTTCGCCGGATGAACGGCGCCGGGTGCGCGGCCGGGAGATCGGGGTGATTTTCCAGGAGCCGATGACCGCGCTCTCGCCGCTCCACCGGGTGGGGCGGCAGCTCGTCGAGGGGCTTCGGCTCCATCGCCTGATGTCGCCGGACGAGGCGTGGCGGGAGGCGGTGTCCTGGCTGGGGCGGGTCGGGATCCCGGAGCCGGAGGAGCGGGCCTTGCTGTATCCGCACCAGTTTTCCGGCGGGATGCGGCAGCGGGTGATGATCGCCCTGGCGCTGTTGCACCACCCCGCGCTGTTGATCGCGGACGAACCGACGACCGCCCTGGATGTGACCACCCAGGCCCAGATCTTCGACCTGATCCTGCAGATGAAGGACCGCGATACCTCGGTGTTGTTCATCACCCACGACATGGGGGTGATCTGGGAGCTGTGCGACCGGGTGCTGGTGATGAAGGAGGGCGAGCTGGTGGAGAGCGGGCCGCTGCGGGATGTCTGCCTGCAGCCCTCCCACCCGTACACCCGGACGCTGATCGAGGCGGTCCCGCGGTTGAGCGATGCCGGACGCGCGGCCGTGTCGGAGCCGGCGCCGGACGAGTCCGGCACGGGGCCGTTGCTGCAGACGAGGGAGCTGCGCACCTGGTTTCCCATCCGCCGGGGGGTGTTTGCCCGCACGCGCGGACACGTCAAGGCCGTGGACGGGGTGGATATCGAACTGCGGGCCGGCGAGACGCTGGGGCTGGTGGGGGAATCGGGCAGCGGCAAGACGACCCTGGGGCGGACGCTGGTGGGGCTGGAGGAGGTCACCGAGGGGACGATGGCCTTCCGCGGCCGGGATCTGACCTCGCTGTCCCGGCGGGAGAGGCGGGCGCTGCGCTCCGCGATGCAGATCGTCTTTCAGGATCCGTTTTCCTCGCTCAATCCCCGTCTCACGATCCAGGAAATCCTCACCGAGGGGCTGCGGGCACACGGTCAGCTCGAGGGCAGCGAGCGGGACCATGCCGCGGCGCTGTTGGAGGAGGTCCGGATGGCCCCGGATCTGATGGACCGCTTCCCGCACCAGTTTTCCGGGGGGCAGCGGCAGCGCATCTGCATCGCCCGGGCCCTGTCCCTGCGCCCGGCCTTTATCGTGTGCGATGAGGCCGTCAGCGCATTGGACGTGACCATTCAGGCCCAGGTGCTGGATCTGTTGATCGACCTGCAGGACCGGCACCGCCTGGCCTACCTCTTTATTACGCACGACCTGAGTGTGGTGAAGCAAATCGCCCATCGAGTGGCCGTGATGCACCGCGGCCGGATCGTGGAGCAGGGGGCCGCGGAGCAGATTATCGGATCTCCGGAGCACGCCTATACGCGCAGCCTGATCGAGGCGGTCCCGGTCCTCGGCGGGGCGCGCCGCCGGGTCGCGGCGCAGACGGGGGGCGCGGCGGATGACTGAGCCGGCACAGCCGCTGGTGCGGGTCCGCGATCTGCGGATCGCCTTCGGGCAGGACGGAGAGGTCCGGCCCGCGGTGGATGGGATCGATCTCGAGATCCCGGACGGCGCCACCACGGCCCTGGCCGGGGAGTCGGGCAGCGGCAAGAGCGTGACGGCCCTGTCCCTGACGCGCCTGGTGCCGTGTCCGCCCGCGCGCATCCTCTCGGGCCGGATCGAGTACCGGGGGCGGGATGTGCTGGAGATGCCGGCGCGGGCGTTGCGGGCGATCCGGGGGCGGGAGATTGCCTATATCTTCCAGGAGCCGTCCGTCTCGCTGAACCCGGTCGTGCGGGTGGGAGACCAGATCCGGGAAGTGCTCTCCCTGCACCGGCCGGCCGAGGCGAGCCGGTCGACCGTGGTGGAATGGCTCGACCGCGTAGGCATCCCGGATCCCGGCCGGCGGGAGCGCAGCTACCCCAATGAGTTGAGCGGCGGGATGCAGCAGCGGGTGATGATCGCCATGGCCCTGGCGGGCCGCCCCCGACTTCTGGTAGCGGATGAGCCCACCACCGCGCTGGATGTGACCATCCAGGCCCAGATCATGAGCCTGCTGGCCGATCTCCAGGCCGATCTCGGCATGGCCGTGCTGTTGATTACGCACAATCTGGCCCTCCTGGACGGGGTCGCCTCCCGCGTGGCCGTGATGCGGGAGGGCCGGATCGTCGAAGAGGGACCGGCGGCGGACATCCTGCACCGGCCGGGCCACGACTACACGCGCGGCCTGATCAAGGCCATTCCGCGGCTGCGGGGGCCGTTGCGGCGGCTGCAGGCCCGGGACGTCCTGAAAGCGGAAGCCCTCCGGGATATCCGACGGGGCCGCTCGGATCACGGGACCGCGGACGAGGGGGCGCTGCTGCACCTCGAGGATGTGCACATCACCTATGGCAAGGGACGCCGGGCCGTGGAGGCGGTGCGGGGGGTGGCGATGGAGGTGCGGGCCGGGGAGAGTGTCGGCCTGGTGGGGGAAAGCGGGTGCGGCAAGACGAGCCTGGCCCGGGCGGTGCTGGGGCTGGTCCGCCCGGAAGCGGGCCGGGTATCGTGGCGGGGGCGCTCGGTTTCGGACTGGCTCCACGGCGATGAGTCCGCCTATCGGCGTGCGGTGCAGATGGTGTTTCAGGATCCCTACGGATCACTGAATCCGCGCGTGATGGTGGGCGCCGCCCTGATGGAGGTCCTGGCGGTCCACGGGGTGCGGGAGGCCGCGGAGCGAACCCGGCGGGCGGCGGCCCTGCTGACGGCGGTGGGGCTGGGGGAGGAAAGCCTGCGCCGCTATCCGCACGAATTCAGCGGCGGGCAGCGGCAGCGGATCGGGATTGCCCGGGCCCTGGCTGTGGACCCGGAGCTGTTGATCGCGGATGAGCCGGTGTCGGCGCTGGATGTGTCGGTGCAGGCGCAGATCCTGAACCTGCTGCGGGACCTGCAGAGCAGCCTGGGGGTATCGCTGTTGCTGATCGCGCACGATCTCGCAGTGGTGCGCTACGTGTGCGACCGGGTTCTGGTCATGAACCGGGGTGTGATCGTGGAGAGCGGACCGCCGGATGAGGTCTATGCGAACCCGCGGGATCCCTACACGCGGCAACTCCTGGCGGCTGTGCCGGAGTTGTAGGGCGAACCCGCCCGCTCCAGGAACAGGGGGTCGGGCCGACAACGGGGCGTTGGCGGTGGATCCGGGCCGTCGGTCTTCGGCGGAAATCTCCGAAGACCGGGCTGAACTCCGAAGCGGGAGATCCGATCACTCGTGTGCCCCGGGCTACCGGCGTTCGTCCCTCCGGGACGTCATGCACCATCCGGGGGAAGCACGCCGTACAACGGCGTGGCTACAGGGAGGTGCGCGTTCGCCCCGGCGGGGGCGCAGGCCCTAGGTCGCCGAAGGTCTGGCCGCGTCGAGGGGTCGGGCGTTGGCGGTG
>CAZCOO010000161.1:0-6507 GCA_964500395.1 uncultured Verrucomicrobiota bacterium | reverse complement strand
TGGCGCCTCTTTCACCGGGGCAAACAAAACCGTGTTCCACCCCCTGCCCCCGGACCCGGCGGATCGCCGGTTTCTTCGCCTTCAACGCTCTCCGCGGCCGGCGCCATAGCCCCGCGTGCCCCCTGCGGCGGGTTTGGGGTTCATCTCGCGCGCTTTCGGCGGACACCCAAAACCCGTCTCGGAGCGAGGGCACGCCGACCCCCGCGGAGCCACTCGCCCGATCCGGTCCTTCCGGGTGCAGGGAGGGCGCGGGCACCTGCCTGTGCAGCGCCCTTCCCCCGCAGGGGCGGAACGGAAGTCAGACCAGGGATTGGTAGACCGACCAGGTGCGGGCGGCGGTATCGGCCCAGCGGTAGCGTTCGGCCTGCCGGGACCCGCGGGCGATGGCCCGCTCGCGCTGTTCGGAATCCCCGATCAGCGCCTCGAGCGCGGAGGCCCAGGCATCGGGGTCGTCTTTCTCCGGATACACCGCGGCTTCCCCCAGCACCTCGGGGAGCGATGACGACGCGGCCGCCGCGACCGGGGTTCCGCAGGCCATGGCCTCCAGCGGCGGGAACCCGAACCCCTCATACAACGAGGGGAAGGCAAAGGCCGCCGCGCCCGCGTACAGAGACGCCAGGTGTTCCTCGGGGATGTACTCGAGGTACAGAATCCGGCCGGCCCGGCGGGCGTTGCGCATCCGGTCCAGGATGGGGGCATCCTTCCAGCCCCGGCCGCCGGCGATGACCAGCGCGCCGTCAAAGTTCTCCATGCGGTCGAAGACCTCGACGAGAAAGGGGATATTCTTGCGGGGCTCCAGTGTGCCGACCGTAAGGAGGTACGGACCGTCGATCCCGAGCGCCTCCCGGGCCCCGCGCAAGGCGTCGTCCGACGGACGCTGGAACCCGGCATCCAGCCCGAGGGGGATGGGGTGGATGCGCTCGGCCGGCACGCGGAGCAATGCTTCGATCTCTCCGGCGCTGAACAGGGAGTCGGTGATGATTGCGTCCGCCCGGCTCGCCGTTTCGTGAATCCGGGCCGTGAGATAGGCGAGGTTTTTCTCCTCCGTGGTCTCGGGGAAGCGGAGGAAGGAGAGGTCGTGGATGGTGACCACACTCCGGCCGCGGCGCAGCGGCGGGCGGATGAAGTTGGGGAAATGATAGACATCGGCTGCCCCGGCAAACCAGTCGTACGGAGGCCACCCCGCCTTCTTCCAGGCCGCCTGCGCCAACCGGCCGGGACACCAGCGAACGGACCGGGTCTCCGCTCCCGGCGCGGGGAAGGACAACCCCTGCCGCTTGAAGTCAAAATACACCAACCGCAGCTCCGCGCCCGCGTCGCGGGCACAGGGCCCGAGGTGTTCCACCAGCGACTTGGTGTAGCGGCCGACCCCGGCGCGCTGGGCAATGGCGGACTGGATGTCGATGCAGACGCGCATGGGCGGATCACGTAGCACAGGCGTTGAAGATCCGGTCGCCGGCATCGCCCAGCCCGGGCACGATGTAGGCCTGGTCGTTGAGCCGCTCGTCGATGGCGCAGACGTAGATCCGGGTCTGGGGAAAGGCGTCGTGAACCCGCCGGATGCCCTCGGGCGCGGCGATCATCACCAGTAGGCGCAGCGCCTCCACTCCCCAGTCGGCCACCGATTGCAGGGCCGCGACCGCGGAGCCGCCGGTGGCCAGCATGGGATCGAGCACCAGGGCCTTGTGCACCGGATCGGCGGCGGGAAATTTCTTGTAGTACTCGACCGGCTTGAGCGTCTGTTCGTCCCGGTAGAAGCCCAGGTGCCACACCTCGGCCTCCGGCAGGAGGTCGAGCACGGGGTCGACCATGCCCAGGCCGGCGCGGAGAATGGGAATGAGACCGATCCGGTTTTTCAATCGCTGCCCCGCGGCGCGGGCGATGGGCGTCTGGATCTCGACGGAGACCGTCTCCAGGTCTTTGGTCGCCTCGTAGGCCAGCAGGGTGGTGAGCCGGCGGGCGAGATTGCGGAACGTTTCGGGATCGGTATTCACATCCCGCAGGCGCGCGATGTGGTGCCGGACCAGCGGGTGATCGAGCTCAATGACATTCTCCATGACGGCGGGACCTCCTCTCTCGGCGTCGGTACGATAAAAGCGCTCCGATTGTGGCGGTTTTCCCGAAGGCGTCAAAACCGAAACGGGGCCGGAGACCGAAAAAGCGCCGCGTCCGGACCGGGACCCGAGCCGGCCGTCATCCGTGGTCGCGCGAGCGGGCGCGGAAGCGGAGGATAACGGGGGCGCCTTCCAGCCCGAAGGCGTCGCGCAGGGCGTGGACGAGGTAGCGGCGATAGTTTTCGTTTACCCGCCGCGGATGGTTGACAAACAGGGTGATGCGGAGGGGCTGGGTCCCGGTCTGCGTCGCGTAAAACAGCTTCATACGCCGGCCGTCCACCGCGGTCGGGGGGCGACGGTTGATGGCATCGTGCAGCACGCGATTGAGTACGCCGGTGGCCAGCTTGCTGCGCACCTGGGCCGCTACGTGATCGATGGCGTCCACGCTGCGCCGGATGTTGTAGCCGGAGTGGGCGGAGGCAAACACCACCGGCACATGCTGGAGAAACGGCAGGGCCCCGGCCAGGGCCTTGAGGTACGCCCGCTGGGTGGTGCCCTCCATCCGGTCCCACTTGTTCACCAGCAGCACGCTCCCCTTCTCGTGGCGGTGAATGAGCGAGCTGATCTTCTTATCGTGTGCACTGGGCCCGACCTCCGCATCCAGCACCAGCACCACCACGTCGGCGCGCCGGATGGATTCCTCGGCCCGCATCATGCTGAACATCTCCACCACGTCCTTCACCTTCCCCTTGCGCTTGAGGCCCGCGGTGTCCATGAGCAGGTAGGAACGCGCCTGCTTCCCCCGGCCCACCCGGAAGGGAATCTCGATGCTGTCGCGCGTGGTCCCCGGCACCTCGGAGACGAGCACCCGGTTGCTGCGCAGCAGCCGGTTGATGTAGGAGGATTTCCCGGCATTGGGTTTGCCCACCACGGCGACGCGCAGGGGCTCCTCGCCGGCCTCCTCCACCGGCGGCGGCAACTCGCCCACGACGTCCCGCAGCAGAGGGTCGAACCCCCGGCTGTGCAGGGCCGATACCGGGTACACCGGGTAGCCCAGCTCCGCGCAGTCTTCGGCGCGTGCATCGCGCGAGGGATGATCGGCCTTGTTCGCGGCCACGAACACGGGGCGGCCGGCCTCCCGCAACAGGCGGGCCACCTCCCGATCCAGCGGCACCACCCCGGCCTCCACATCGACCACCAGGATAAAGACCGCCGCGTCGCGGATGGCGACGTCGATCTGCTGCCGGATCCCTTCGTCGAACCGGTCCTGCCCGCGCGCGTTGTCGAGCTGCCCCAGCCCCCCGGTGTCCACGAGCTGAAATTTCTCCCCGGCCACTTCGGCTTCGGCATTGAGCCGGTCGCGGGTGACCCCGCTCTCCTCGTGCACGATCGAAAGGCGGCGCCCGATGATCCGGTTGAAGATCGCCGACTTGCCCACGTTGGGCCGGCCCACGATGGCCACCACACGCCGGGGCGCCTGAACATCATGGGCCATGGCCGCCCTCCTCCCCGTGATGCTCGCTCTCGAACTGCCGGAATCCGTCAAACAGGTACTGCGCCCCGGAAATCGCCGTCAGCGCGGCCGCGACATCCACCAGCACGTGGAAATACCCGGCCGCCCCCCCGGCCAGGGCCCAGGCCACGCCCGCCATCACCAGGAGCGTCGCCAGCTTGCCCGTCTTGCGGGGCTGTACGTGGACGCGCCCCATGGAGACATGAATCAGCCCCGCCCCGGCGACCAGCACCACATCCCGGCTGATGACCAGCACCGTGAACCAGATCGGGAACTGCGGCTGCAATTCGGGTGTCGAGGGCCGGGTGAAGAGGATCAGCCCCGCCAGCATGAGCGCCTTGTCCGCGAGCGGATCCAGGATGCGCCCCAGCGGGGTGATCTCATTGCGCACGCGGGCGAGATAGCCGTCCAGCGCATCGGTCACCGCAATCAGGCTGAAGAGCCCGAAGGCCAACCAGCGAAAGGCGGGAACCGCGTCCCCGTCCCGCAGGCTCTCGAGGTAGTAGATCATGAGCAGGATGAACACCGGGATCCCGAGGATCCGCACGATGGTCACCTTGCTGGCGAGCGTGAGCTGGGGAGGGTGCGCGTTCATGGGGGGATGCCGTCCGCCGGGGATCAGGCCGTGCCCTCCGCGGCGCCAGTCCCGAACCGCGCCAGGGTGCGGTCGATCCGGGCCAGCACCCGGTCCCGCCCCAGCACCGCCAGCATGTCAAACAGGCCCGGGCCGCGCGCCTCGCCCGACGTCGCCACCCGCACCGGATGGATCAGGGCCCCCGCGCCGAGCTCCCGCTCCCCGGCGAGCCGGCGCAATGCCTCCTCGATGGCGGGCGGCTCCCAGGGCTCCACCGCGGCAAACCGCTCCCGCAGCGCCGCCAGGCGTTCCAGCGCCCCCTCCTTCTGCAGGCGCTTGCGCACCGCTTTGTCGTCGTACGGATACTCCTCGGTAAAAAAGAACCCCGCCATGCCCGGCACGTCGGAGGGCAGGCGGATTCGCTCCCGCATCAGGTCAAACACCCGGTCCGCATAGGCCGGGTCGATCCCGTCCACATCCTGCCCCGCCTCCCGGAGCGCCTCCAGACACAGGGTGCGATACTCCTCTTCCGGCAGGCGGCGCATCTTCTCGCCGTTGAGCCACAGCAGCTTTTCCGGGTCCATGCGCGCGGCGGAGGACTGCACGCGGTCAAGGTCAAAGAGCGCGATCATCTCCTCCCGGGTCATCCGCTCCCGGTCGTCCCCCGGCGACCAGCCGAGCAGCGCCAGGTAATTCAGGAGGGCGTCCGGCAGAATCCCCCGCGACCGGAAATCGCCCACGTAGGCATCGCCGTCGCGCTTGGAATAGGGTTTGCCCTTCTCGTTCACGATCATGGGCAGGTGCGCGAACTTCGGGGGAGACACCCCCAGCGCCTCGTAGAGCACGATGTGCCGGTAGGTGTTCTCGATGTGATCGTCTCCCCGGATCACGTGTGTCACGCCCATTTCGATATCGTCGAGCACATTGGCGAGATGGAACACGGGCGCTCCGTCCGAGCGCACGATGACCAGGTCCTGCAGACTGTCCGCCGGCTTGCGCAGCGTGCCCTTGATCTCGTCCTCGAAGGCGATGTCCCGGCCCGGCATCTTCAGCAGCACGGCCTCGCCCCGGCCGGTGTTGCCCTTGTCGGCCTTGTAGGCCAGGCCCCGGCTCAGCAGCTCCTCCGCCGCGGCGAGATGCGCCTCGCGCCGGCCGGACTGGTAGAGCGGCTCCTCGTCCGCCGCCAGCCCCAGCCAGTCCAGGGCCGCGAACAGCGTCTCGATCGCCTCCGGTGTGGACCGCTCCCGGTCCGTATCCTCGATGCGGAGCAGAAACTGCCCGCCGTGATGCCGGGCGAAGAGCCAGTTGTAAATGGCCACGCGAATGTTGCCGATATGCACCTGCCCGGTGGGGCTGGGGGCAAACCGTGTGCGTACACTCATGTCAAAACCTCCGGAATGCTGTCTACAATAGCGTCGCCGTCCAAACAATCCGCCTTTGTACCCATTTTTATCTAAAATCCCAACCCCCATGTGCACCGGGATGCAGAATGGGGAAACGCATGGGGTCTGTGCAGCTCGTTCCTTCTCACGCACCCATCTGCGTCGTCCAGGGCCTATCATCCATTTTCGGACACGGCCCGGTTTGCTTTGTGCAGATCGTTCTTGTGGACCAACAGGATCGTGGTTTTCCCCGCGCTGATCTGGGTCCCTTGACCCATACAGAGCTTGGTGCTGACGCGGCACCGCACACCGGCCCGTTTCAGGATGGCCTGTGTCTGCGAGACTGCCTCCGGATGAAGGGACGAAGCGACTCGGTATTCAACGTAGCGGCGGTAGGAATCGGAAAAAGCGTAGTAGCCACCGAAGATCACGACGAGAGCAGCCGCCGCCACGAACATGCGCAATCTGTTTTCAAAGTCCGTATACAGGATCTCGGCCGGGACACTGAGGACATAGGTCGCGTTCTCGGTCTTTAGGAGGGGGGCGGAAAAGCCATCGTCAGGAGGATCATTTTTCCGAAGAACAACTGCAGGCTCTTCCGCATCCGCGTAGCACAACAGGGCGTCTTGTTCTTTGCTGTATTCCACCCGCTCTATCCTGAAGGGGGACTCCTCTCCGACTTGACGGTATATCCAGTCTATTCTGCGGTTGATATGGGCCGGCACTTTCTCCGTGATCGTATAGGCGCAGCACGAACCGCTTATAGCAAAAAGACATACAAATATAGCAAAGGGCTTCATGGTGTTTATTCAAGTGTTGCCTGACACCGGCGTAGGTTGTCCGTTGAGGACTACGGTACACTCTTTGATGCGGATGTCAGCATCCAAGGAGGGGCCGGGCAACCAGCCTCGGCCAGTAGGTCAGGCTCGCTTCACTCATCCGGCGGCGCGTTCGGCGAACGCGCCCTACCGGTGTCAGAGAAGA
>CAZCOO010000160.1:0-6535 GCA_964500395.1 uncultured Verrucomicrobiota bacterium | reverse complement strand
TCCGGCTCCCTCCGTCCCCTGCTCCTGATTAGCATGAGGAACTTCTTCACCGGCCGGACGAGCGGGCTTGTTCGGCCTGGCGCTCCCGGAGACTCTTACTCGCACTCTCTTTGCCCCCGCGCTCTGTTCGCTTCGCCAAGGTGTGCCTGTCTGTCTTGTCTGGGGAGGCGGGACATGGTATGGGCTGGTGACCCGATAATAGAAGAGAGGGCGGCTTCATGTTGAGGCATTTACGGATTCAGAATTTTGCTCTGGTCGAGAAGCTGACTGTCGAATTCAGCCCCGGCCTGAACATCATCACCGGCGAAACGGGGGCGGGCAAATCGGTGCTCATCGGCGCCTGCGGGCTGTTGCTGGGGGAACGGGCCGACAAGAGTGCTATCCGTGCGGGAGAAGACCGCTGCACGGTGGAGGCGGCGTTTGAGTTGGATGCACCGGAGGCGGTCAACACCCTGCTGGAGGAGCGGGGATTGCCGTCCTGTGAGGACGGGGTTCTGGTTCTGCGCCGGGTGATCAAGGCCGAGGGGGCGGGCCAGAACCTGGTCAACGATGCCCCGGTGACGCTCCAGGTGCTCAAGGACCTGGGGGATGAGCTGGTGGATATGCACGGTCCCCACGATCACCAGTCGCTGCTCCACACGGACGCCCAGCTCGATATCCTGGATGCCTTCGGCCATCATCACGCCGAGCGGGAAGCGGTGGCGGAGGCGTACCGGTCGTACCGCGACCTGGAGGCCCGGATCGCCGAATTGACCGTGGATGAGGGGACCGTGGCCGAACAACTCGATCTGCACCGCTTCCGGGTGAAAGAGATCGGAGAGGCCGAGCTTCGGGAGGACGAGGAGGAGACGATCCGGCAGGAGCACGGTGTGGTGGGCAACGCCCAGCGGATTCTCGAGCTGGCCCAGGGGGTGACCGAGGCGATGACGGAGGGGGACCCGTCCGCCTTCGGGATGCTGGTCCAGGCCCGCCCGGCCATGGATGAGCTCGCCGGCCTGATGCCGGAAGCCGAGTCCTGGGCGGCGGAGTATGACGAGGTGATGACCCGTCTCCGGGATCTTTCGACCGATCTGCAAAGCGAGGCCGCCGACGTCGAGGCGGATCCTGCCCGCCTCGACTGGCTGGATCAACGATTGGCCGCGTACGAGCGTTTGAAGAGGAAATACGGTCCCACGGTGAGCGATGTCCTCGAGGTGCTGGCGGATTCGGAAGCGCGCGTGCAGGAGCTGGAGAATCTGGACGAACAGGTCCGGGAGCTGGAGAAAGAGAAGGCGCAAACGGAGAAGGCCCTGGCCAAACGGTGCCGGGTCCTGCACGAGGAGCGGGTCGATGCCGCCGGGGATCTCGCCCGTGTCGTCACCGACGAGCTGCGGGCCCTCGGGTTTCCCAACGGGGCTTTCACGATCGATCTGCGGGAGACGGCGCCCGGGCGCAAGGGGGCGGATGAGGTGGAATTCGGCTTTGCCCCGAATCTCGGGGAACCGGGCCGCCCCCTCCGGGCGATTGCCTCCAGCGGCGAAATCTCGCGGGTGATGCTGGCCTGCAAGGCGGTGCTGGCCCGGCACGACCGGGTGCCGGTGCTGGTGTTTGACGAGATTGATGCCAACGTCGGCGGCGAGATCGGCGGAGCGGTGGGGGCAAAGCTGGCCGGCGTCGCCTCCCACCACCAGGTGCTGTGCATTACGCACCTCCCGCAGGTGGCCGTGCACGGGACGGTTCACTATGCGGTCGGGAAATCGGTTGCCGAGGGGCGGACCCGGACCTCGGTGCGGCGGCTCGCGGAGGACGAGCGCGCGGAAGAGATCGCCCGCATGCTGGGGGGGGCGGATATGTCGGATGTCACCCTGGAACACGCCCGGCAGATGCTCGCCCGGAGCGCTGAATGAGGGTCATGGCGCGAACCGTGCTCGCTCCTGCGGCGTCGGGCCGCCGCCCCTGCGCGGCCGCGCTCGCGTTTTGTCTCGTCGCGGCGGCGCTGGCGGGCGGATGCGGGAAACGGGATGACCCCGCGGGCGAGGGGGCAACGTCGCCGATCCTCTGTCTGCCGGCCATGGCGTCCGACCGCGGCCGCGAAGCGGTGAAGGCCCTGCGGGAGGCCTTTCCATCCGCGGAGCGCCTGTCCGAGGAGGAGTGGATTCCCCTGGTGGACGGCATGGGCCCGCCGTATCGCCTGCTGGTGGTCGCCGACGCCCAGACCCTCTCCCGGTCGAGCTGGCGGGTGCTGCGCGACTACAGCCGCCGGGGCGGCCGCATCCTGTACTGCGGCCGTCGCCCCTTTGCCGACGGGGTGCACCGCCTGAACGGGCGCTACGTGAACAACCGGCAATGGCGGCAGGCGATTGCCATGTCGGCGGAGACCGTGCCCGGGTTTTCCGATACGGCGATCTGGCGGCGGGAGCACACGGCCGCGGGGATGCCGGAGGCGCTGCGAATCATTCGCGAGAGCGGGGTGCCGTGGCCCTCGGTCCGGGTTTCGGTTTCTCCCGGCGATACCCGGCACGGCATGCGCTGGAGCCCGGAGGAAGAGGTCGCCTTTCCGGAGGGCGCGAACGCGCTGCTGTTTTACGCCCGGTCATACGGCCGGCCGGCTACGCTGGAGATCACCCTGGACTACGGGGGGGGAGAGCGGCATCGCACCGAACGGAACCTGGAGGAGCGGTGGGGCCTGGTGCTGGTGCCGCTGCGGTCACCGGACGGGTTGATGGAAGCGGCGGCGCTCGCGGATGTCCGCATCGGACTCAGCCGGGATGCGCAGGAGAAGCCCGGGGCCTTGCCGTCTTTCGGGTTGTCCGCGGTCCGGGTGGGGAGATTGTGGGCCTCGGATATCGACTCGGCCGATACGGTGCTGGGCCGGTGGGCGCCGTTTGCCGATCCGGCAAAGCACCGGGAATTGTGGATTTCGCGGGCGACGCTGCGTTCCCTGGAGGCCTCGGGGGTGGAGCCGCTCGGGGACCCGCTCTATGTCACGAGTTGTTCCGCCGGGCCGACGGGGGCGGGGGGCGCGGGCGACCGGCCGTTCCGCTGGATCCCGGTTGTCACGGGGTACGGCTCCAGCGGCCGTATCGGCTGGCCCCTGGCCCTGTATGAAATCCCGGTCCCGGGCCGCGGTCTATCCGCCCGTGTGGCCCGTCTCGGGGTGGGGGGGGACTCGCTGGCCCGCCCGGAGGTGCAGACCTGGATCAAGCAGGTGGTCGATCTGCTGCAGGCCCCGGCGCTGCTGGCCTACGGGGGCATGCCGACCTGGGTGGCCCACCCGCAAACGCCCCTGCAGTCGGAAGCGCGGGCCTCCGGGGAGACGAGCCAGGCCCTGCCGGTGCGGTTCGCGGTGGAATTGCTCTCCCCGGAAGGCCGGATCCTGCGGCGGGCGGTATCGCGGGGCCTGGACATCCGCTCCGCGGTTACCGCGTCCCACACGGTGGCGCTGGGGACCTTGCCCTACCAGCAGAAAGCCCGTCAGCCCTATCGCTTGCGAACGATCCTGGAGGGCACCCGCCCGGGCCGGCATGAAGTCTTCGATTGGGTTGACCAGCCGCTGTGGTCGTATCTCGAGCAATCGGAACCCGATCCGGAGGAGTGGGTGACAGCCTCGCAGTCCGGACTGAGGAGGGGCCGCCGGTCTATTTACGCCCTCGGGATCCAGATGCGCCCGCCCGATGTCGGAGGGGCCTGGTTGGATCCGGGTATGTTCGATGCCGACCGCCTGGCCCGGGCGCTGGATTCGGTAAAGGCCATGGGCGCCGCGGTGGTGACCGCCACCCTGGAGCGAGAGGACCAGCTTCCCGCCCTGCGGGCCCTCATCGCGTTTGCGGAAGAGCGGGGCATGTGGATATGGATCCACCTGCCGGCCTTGAACCCCCTGGGGGATACCTGGGACATGGCCCTGGACTGGTTGGACCGGCTGGCGCTCGATCGCCATCCGTCCGTGCTGGCCCTTGAGGTGGCCCGGGATCCCGTCCTCGACCTGGGAGCGCGCCGGACCGAGACCGCCTGGCGGGCCTGGTTGCGGGAGCAATACGGCTCCTGGGACCATGCGGCGGCGGTGCTGCAGCACGACCTGTGGCAGACGACGAACGGTCCCGGCCTGCCGCCGATCGATGCCGTGCGGGACCCGGCCCCTGAAGAGGAAGCGCTGACCCGGTCCTTTTTCTGCTTTGCCGACGACCTGATGAGTCGCCGGGCCGGCGCCCTCACCCGGCGTGTGCGCAATCGCCTCGAGGCGCCGGTCCTGCTGACCTGGCGGGCGGCCCTGCCCTGGCCGGACCGGCCCGCAGAGGACGGCGCGGTGCTGGTCTCGCCGGCGGCCGGGGTCAGCCATTTCGATATTCTCACCCTCTCCGCCGCCCGCATCGGCACGCAGGAGCAGCGCGCCTACGAAGCCGGCTTCCCCGCGGCGGTGGTTCGCGGGTTCAGCGGGGGGAAACCCGTGGTGTGGAGCGGCTTTGCTCCGCCCGCCGGTGCGTCGACGGATTCGCTCCGCCGCAAGAGCTACCGTCTGGGATTTGATCTGGCTCACCGCTCGGCGGCGGCGGGGGCGATCGGGTGCTGTGCCATGGCGGGGGTGGGGCGCGGAGACGGGGGGGGCTCCGCGGTGCTGGATCCGGGGGGAACGCCCTACGCGATCGCCGACGTCTACCATGAAGCGGCCAACCAGGCTCGCGGGGACCGGGTCGCCCCGCGGCAGTGGTCGGGCCGGGAGGTCGATCTGTTCGCCCATCCGCGCGGCTTTCGGGGGCTGTGGGCGACCTGGCGGTCCGTCGCCGCCAAGGAGATGGAATCCGGGCAAATGGAAGAGGTGCGGGTGATCGGCCAGGCGACCCGAACCACCCGCCTGCCGTTGCGTACGCTGGGCGGGGCGCCGTATGAAGGACCGGCTCCCATCCCCTGGGTCAATGGGGAGTGGGGGCGCGTACGGGTGAACGGAACCTGGACGCCGAGGATCCCGGGGGAGGCGGTGGAGGTCCCGCTCGGCTCGAACCTGACTCTCGAACTGGTCAATACGGGGCCTTCCACGTGGGTGGGCTCAGAGCCCGGCGAGAGACAGACGGTTTGGGTGTGGAGTGACCATCCCCGCCGGCGGGCGAAGCGCCTGCCGGTCCCGGACCTGCCGTCTCACGAAACCGCGGTTCTCGACTGGGTGGCGGCCGACCCGGGGGTGTGGACCCTTCAGCCCCGGCTGTCCGGCGCCGGAGTGTTCGGGGAACTCCTGCGGATCCGGGTGGTTGAGAATTGAGGGCGCGGCCCCGGGGGCCTGGAAGGGGTCAGGAGTGCGAGTCCTCCCGGAACAGGTCGGGGCGGCGCGACCGCGTGCGCTGACGGGCCTGCTCGCGCCGCCATTCCTCAATCGCGGCGTGGTTGCCGGAAAGGAGAATGTCCGGCACGGTGCGCCCCCGGTGTTCGGCCGGCCGGGTATACTGGGGATACTCGAGCAGGCCGCTGCTGAACGAATCATTTTCGGCCGCCCCTTCGCCCCCGAGCACACCGGGGAGCAGCCGCACCACCGCATCGATGACCACGGCCGCGGGGAGCACGCCATTGGTCAGGACGTAGTCCCCGATGGAGATTTCCTCGTCCACCAGGGATTCCCGGACCCGCTCATCGATTCCCTCGTAGTGGCCGCAGATCAGGATGAGATGGCGTGGGCCCCGGGCGAGCGACCGGGCCCGGTCCTGGGTAAAGGGCGTCCCCTGCGGGGTGAGCAGGATGACGCGCGAATGGGGCCGCTTGACGGATTCGACGGCCCGGAACAGCGGCTCGGGGAGCATGACCATTCCGGGCCCTCCGCCGTAGGGGCGGTCGTCTGTCGAGCGATGGACGTCCTCGGTAAAATCACGGAGTTGGATGGGGCGAATGGTGGTTGCGCCCATCTCGGCGGCCCGTTTGAGGATGCTTTCCTCCAGAAACCCGCGGAGCATGCCCGGGAAGATGGTGATGACATCGATCTCGAGCGGATCGGGCATGGGGCGGCCGGGGGCGGGCTATTCAACGATTTCGAGCATGGCGCGACGCCCCTGGCGGGCGGCGGAACTGCTCAGGAGGGTGCGGATCGCGCCGATGGTCTTGCCGTTCTTCCCGATGATTTTCCCGACGTCGTCGGCCCCACACCGGATTTCGAAGATCAGGGTTTTGTCGCCCTGCAGCTCGGTGATGTGAATATCCCCGGGCGCATCCACCAGGCCGCGGACAATACTGGCGAGGTACTCTTTCATAATCCAGAAGAGAGTGCGGGTCAGGCGCTCTTGGAATCGCCGGGCGATTCGGCGGCGCTTTCCTCCGCTGCGTCAGCGGACGGCTCGTCACCGGCCGGTTCGGCGGCGGCCGGCGTCCCGGCTTCCGGTTCGGGGGCGGGGGCTTGCCGGTTTTCCTGTCGAAGGGGCCGAGGCCGTGGAACTTCTCGGGGGAGGCGAGGGCCGGCTCGTAGCCCTTGCCCTTCTTGGTGAGCATGTGCAGGATGATGGGCTGATCCTCGGCCTTCGCGAACTCGAGGTGCTTGATGACCGTGTCGAGGTCATGCCCGTCAATGGGGCCGATATAGCGC
>CAZCOO010000159.1:0-6567 GCA_964500395.1 uncultured Verrucomicrobiota bacterium | reverse complement strand
CCCCGCCCCTGCCGCCCTGAACCCCGGCGGGCAGAGCCGTGCGGACAAATCGACAAAGTAGCGGAATAAGGTCTTGCATGACGGGACCAGGTGGGGTATCGATGCGCCCCTGTTTAGTCCCGCACGACGCGGGACGGAAGCGAGTGCCCTCCGGTCCTCCCGGAGAGGCCAAAGCGGATTTTCCGGCTCGATCGCGGGTCGGAACAACATATGGAGGAACTACCCATGTCGACTACCGACGTCGAACTGCAGACCGACGTAGGCATTCAGGACCTGCTGGATGCCGGCCTTCACTTCGGCCACCAGACCAAGCGCTGGAACCCGAAGATGAAACCCTACATCTTCGGCGAGCGAAACGGGATTTACATCCTGGACCTCGTCAAGAGTCTCACCAAGCTCGAGGAAGCCCAGCGATTTATCTACGACACCGTCCTGCGGGGCAAAGGCGTGCTTTTTGTCGGGACCAAAAAGCAGGCCCAGGAGGCTTTGCGGGAAGCGGCCGAGCGCCTGAACCAGTACTATGTCACCACCCGCTGGCTCGGCGGCACCCTCACCAACAACCAGACCATCCGCCGCAGTGTGGCGCGTATGCGCGAACTGGAAAAGATGGACCAGGACGGGACCATTGACGGGCTGGCCTCAAAGAAAGAGGCGGCGGGTCTTCGCCGCGAGCTGAATAAGCTGCACCGGAACCTCAGCGGTCTGGCGGACATGACGGAGATGCCCGGCGCGATTTTTGTGGTGGATGTCAATCGCGAGGCGATCGCCGTGGCCGAAGCCAACCGGCTGAAGATCCCGGTGGTCGCCATGGTCGACACCAACTGCGACCCGAGCGTGGTGGATTACCCCATTCCCGGCAATGACGACGCCATTCGGGCCATTCGCCTTGTGGTGAAGGCGCTGGGGGACACGATTCAGCAGGCCTCGAACGAATACGCCCAGATCGCCGCCGAAGAGGCCCGCCGCAAGGCGGCTGCCGAGGCCGAGGCCAAAGCCAAGGCTCAGAAGGCCGAGGAAGAGGCGCGCAAGAAGCGGAAGGAAGCCATCGACCGGGCGCGGGAAACCCAGGCCGAAGAACAGAAGGCCGAGCAGAAGCAGGCTGAGGCCAAGCCGGACACCGGCGCTGCGGGCAAGGACGCGGAGAAGGCCCGGACGGCTCCCGCCGCCTCCGCCCCGCCGGCCGAGCCCAAAGCAAAACCGGCCGCGGAGGAAAAAGCGGAGGAAACACCCGCCGATACCGAGAACCCCGCGGACAAGCCGGCGGAGAAACCGGACGAAACGCCGGCGGAGAAACCGGAAGACGCAGCCGCGTCCGAGGAGAGCGCTGAAAAAGCGGAGCCATCCGAGGACAAGAAGACCGCGGAGTAAGTGCCGCCACGGCGCTGCGACCGTTTTAAAGAGGATTCGAAACCCGTACACGAAGAGGAGACACGACTATGACCACGATATCGGCGGCGCAGGTGAAGGAACTGCGCGAAGCAACCAATGTCGGCATGATGGAGTGCAAGAATGCGCTCGTCGAAGCCGGCGGAGACAAAGATGAAGCCATCAAGATCCTGCGGGAGCGCGGGCTGGCCATCGCCGGCAAGAAGGCGTCCCGTTCGGCCAATGAGGGGTTGATCGCCTCCGCCATCTGGGACGATGCCGGCAAGGGCATCCTGCTGGAGGTCAATTGCGAGACCGACTTTGTGGCCAAGAATGAAAACTTCCAGGCCTTCGTCGGCGAGTTGGTGGAAAAGGCCAAGGAGCAGGAAGGCGACCTGGCCGAGGCGGTAAAGGACGACCTCACGGCGAAGATTACCGAGATCGGCGAGAATATCGTCCTGGGCCGCAGTGTGCGCTACGAGCTCGAGGGAACGGGCATCATCGCCAGCTACATCCACCTCGGCGGGAAGGTCGGCGTCCTCGTGGAGGCCGGATGCGGGAAAGAGGAAACGCGTTCGTCCGAGGTGTTTCAGGATGCGGTCAAGGACGTGACCCTGCATATCGCCGCATCGAATCCCGACTATCTCAACCGCGATGAAGTGCCCGCCGATGTGCTGGATGCGGAAAAAGCGATTTTCGCCAAGCAGGCCGAAGGCAAGCCCGAGAACATCGTGGAGAAGATTGTCGGCGGCAAGATCGACAAATACCTCAGCCAGATCTGCCTGCTCGAACAGGAGTTTGTCAAAGACACGGATCTGAGCGTGGCGGAGTATCTGGAGAAGCGGGGGAAGGAAGTCGACGACGCCTTCACCATTCGCCGATTCGCCCGATTGCAGATCGGCGCGTAGCCGGAACTCGGCATGTGAAATTGGGAAGAGGCGCTCCCCCGTGGAGCGCCTCTTCTTTTTGCTGCCCTCGGGTATGCACCGTCCGGGGAGGGCGCTTTCGCCACGCAAAGGTCCGGCGGGGGCTGGTGTCCGAACGCGCCGGGGCCCGCGGCCGCGCGAAAAAGATCCCCCGGGCCCGTCCCGGGGTGAATGGGATTGGCATCTGCCCGGGAAGCGGTCGATACAGGTGAGTCTGTTGACGTCGATGAACGTGAATGGATGCCGACCTGCCGGGAAGGGCTGCTCAGTCCATTTTCCCCGCCCGCCGTTTCCGCATAATTCAGGATCGTCCGGCTCGCCTGTCACCGGCGGAGGCGTTGGATCCCGGCGTTCAGCAGGTACCCCGCGGCGGCGATGAGAATGATGGCCGATCCACTGGTCAGATCGAACGCGTAGGCGGCGGCGAGACCGGCGAGGGAAAACAGAATCCCGCACAGGGACGCCACGGCCATCATCCGCCGCATATCCGACGTCCAGGTCACGGCGATGGCGGCCGGGATGGTGAGCATGGCCAGGACGAGGATCAGCCCCACCAACCGCATGGCCAGGACCACGGTGAGGCCGACCAGGGCCACCTGGACCATGTAGAGAATCTGCACGGGTACGTTGCGGACGGCGGCAAACTCCTCGTCAAAGGAGAGGGCCAGGAGGGGGCGGTAATAGAGCCCGACAAACCCGAGAATCAGCACGTCCAATCCCAGCATGGCCCAGAGATCGACGGGCGGAATGGCCAGCAGGCTGCCGAATAGATACCCCAGCAAGTCCGCGTGGTACCCCTCGGCCATATCCACGAACAGGACCCCCAAGGCCATCCCGATCGCCCACAGAACCCCGATCAGGGTGTCTGTCCGCTGCCGTGAGCGCTTGGCCAAGGCGCCCAGACCGAGAGAGGCGGCAACACTGAATAGAGAGCCGCTGAGAACGGGATTGATGCCGAAGAACACCCCCATGCCGATCCCGCCATAGGCCGCATGGGCGATCCCCGCGCCCAGGAACACCAGCCGGTTGAGGACCACCAGGGTTCCGATGATACCGCAGGCGATGCTCACCAGCACTGCGGCGATCAGCGCGTGCTGCATAAAACTGTATTGCAGGGCCTCAATCATGAGTATGCGGGGAGGTGGAGGTGTGTTCCGGAAAGACGCGGTGGGGGACCCCGTGGGCGATGAGATCGACCGGACACTGGTACGTCTCTTCCAGCATTTCCGGGGTGAGCTCCGGCTTGCCGTGGTAGTGAAGGGTCCGGTTCAGGCATCCCACGGATTTTACATGCGACGAGATCACGGCCATATCGTGGGTGACGAGGAGGAGGCCGATGCGCTGGTTGAGTTCGCGCAACAATTCGTAGATGCGGCCGCGCACCTCGGGGTCGACCGAGGCGGTGGGTTCGTCGAGGAGCAACAAACGGGGCTCGACCGCGAGGGCGCGGGCGATTAACACCCGCTGCCGCTGGCCTCCGGACAGGGTCCCGAATGGCGCTTCTCTTTCTTCGGCCATCCCGACCGAGGCGAGGGCGTCTTCGATCGCCTTGTGATCCCCCTTCGCCGCGGCGTGAGGGCGAAAGCCGGGTTTCAATCGCCCCATGGCCACCACATCGCGGACGCGAACCGGGAAGAGCCGATCGAATTCCGCGCTTTGCGGAACATAGCCGATGTGTCGACGGACGTCCCGGAGGGGCCCCAGGGACGTCCGGATCCGGCCGGCATCCGGCTCGATGAGGCCCAGGATGACTCTCAGGAGGGTGCTCTTGCCTCCGCCGTTCGGGCCGATGAGTCCGATGAAATCGCCGGATCCGATGTCGAGGGAAATATCCTGAAGGATCGGGACCCGATCAAAGGAGACCGAAACGTGATCCAGCGAGATTTCCAGAGGCTGCGTCATGCCCTTCTCTTTACCGGTTTGCGGATTCCCCGGCAATGGCGGAGGCGGCCCGCCGCAGCGTCCCGGCCCAGTTTGTGGAGAGCGGGCTGAGCGAGACCGTGCGGCCGTTGAGCTCCCGGGCGAGCAATTCCGCGGAGCGGGTGCTGAACTCCGGCTGCACAAAAATGGTCCGGAGGTCCCGCTCCCGGGCGAGGTCCGACATGCGGGCCAGCTCCGCGGGGCTCGGCTCCTGGCCGCCCACCTCGACAGGGATCATGTCCAGGTTATAGTCGCGGGCGAAGTACCCCCAGGACGGATGAAACACGAGAAAGGCCGATCCGGCGGCCGGCTCCAGGGTGTCTTGCAACTCGCGATGAAGGGCCTCCACGCGGGCGAGGGCCCGGGTTTCCCGTTCTCGAATCGCGGCTTCCAGTCCCGGCTCGACCTCGATCAGCGCATCGGCCATTTCCGTCAAGAGTGTGCGGACCCGGGGGGGAGACAGCCAGATGTGGGGGTCGAGAGCCTCGTGCGTATGGGCGTGTCCCTCCCCGGCATGGTGGTGAGCACAGGGGGAAGAGGGAAGGGGCAGCCGATCCACAGCTCCTTCCGTGTGTACGATGCGCAGGCCGGGATGGGTTTTTCGGAAGCGCGGCAGCCATACCTGTTCGAAGGGAACCCCAATCGCCAGGTAGAGGTCGGCCTCCGCCAGCGCGCGCATTTGCCCGGGTGTGGGCTCGTAGGTGGCCGGGGACGCGCCCGGGCGGACCAGGATCCGGACCTCCGCCAGGGGCCCCGCCAACTCTTCGACAAATGTCTTCTGCGGCGGAATGCTGACGGCTACCTGAAGGCGGGCTTGCGGGGTCTGCTCTTCCTTCGGCGCACGGTCGCAGCCGGTAGCCAGCAGTCCCAGAATCATCAGAATGATCAGTACAGGATTCATAAAACGCTCCCAATTGAGAAAACATTATCAATAAACCGCGGTGCGGGTCGGAGGCAAGACCCGAATGCGCCCCGATGAATGAATGTACGAATGGAAAATTAACGGAAGCGGGATTGACGCCGGGAGCCAGATTCGATTGAGTGGCCCCGTTTATCTGTAGCGACAAAGCGAAACCAACGAGGAGATACAATACCATGGCGACCATCGACAAGATCACCGAATACCTCGGGGACCAGGCTGATGACCTTCTGAATTTCAATAACCCCAAGGTTTCCAAGGACCTGATTCACGTTCCGGGCCCGGACTGGGTCGATCGGATCTTCGCTCCGACGGACCGTCCCGTGCCGGTTCTGCGAAACCTGCAGTCCCTCTTCGGGACAGGTCGGTTGGCGAACACCGGCTACCTCTCGATTCTCCCCGTCGACCAGGGAATCGAGCACAGTGCCGGGGCCAGCTTTGCTCCGAATCCCATCTATTTTGATGGGGAAAACATCGTCAAGCTCGCCATCGAAGGCGGGTGTAACGCCGTGGCGTCCACCTATGGCGTGCTGGGTTCGGTGGCGCGGAAGTACGCCCACAAGATTCCGTTCATTGTGAAAATCAACCACAACGAGCTTCTGACCTATCCGAACACGTTTGATCAGATCATGTTCGCGAACGTGGAGCAGGCCGCCGATATGGGCGCCGCGGCTGTCGGGGCGACTATTTACTTCGGCTCCGAGGAAAGCAATCGTCAGATCGTGGAAGTCAGCGAAGCCTTTCAGTATGCCCACGAGCTGGGGATGGCCACTGTGCTTTGGTGCTATCTGCGAAACAGCGACTTCAAGAAAGACGGGGTGGACCACCACACCAGCGCCGATATTACCGGGCAGGCCAATCACCTCGGCGTGACCATCGGGGCCGACATCATCAAGCAGAAGGCCCCGACACAGAACGGCGGCTACACGGCCATCAAGTTCGGCAAGACGCACGACAAGGTGTACAGCGAGCTGAGCTCCGATCACTTGATCGACCTGACCCGCTACCAGGTGGTGAACAATTACATGGGCCGCGCCGGTCTGATTAACTCCGGGGGCGCCTCGGGCGAGAATGACTTTGCCCAGGCCGTAACCACGGCCGTGGTCAACAAGCGTGCCGGGGGCATGGGACTGATCAGTGGTCGCAAGGCCTTCCAGCGTCCGATGGAAGAAGGCGCCGCCCTCTTCCACGCGATCCAGGACGTGTTCCTGTGCGACGAGGTGACCGTGGCGTAAAGGAAGCCGGACGGACCCCGGCAGCCTTTGTAGGACAGGCTTCCCCGGTTTTCCGGGGAGCCTGTGCCCGCCGGAGATACACACGCTCCCTCTTCGAGGGAAGCGTGTCCTACAACATCTGGTGGGTCGCATTGCAGGACCGGGTTCCCGCCGGGGACGGACCCGGCCGGGGGGACGCACGCCGTGCAACGGCGTGGCTACA
>CAZCOO010000158.1:2801-6722 GCA_964500395.1 uncultured Verrucomicrobiota bacterium | reverse complement strand
CACCCGGTGTCGGCCCTTAATTCCATCCCCGGGTGGGAGAGCTCGGGCGGCACCGTCATCATCAATCCGGACGGGGCCTGGGGCTCGAGCCGGGAGGTTAAAATCCCGGAAACGGTGCACGCCATCGGAACCACCTCCGCGATTTTTACCAATCTCGCCGTCGTCCGGACCGAGGAGGCTCTCCCGGTCGTGCGGTGTGCGTTCGACCTGTACCGGGAAACCACCAACGGCACCGGCTCCGTCACTCTCGATACCCCCGGCAGCATCAAGCTTTTCCTGGCCACTGACGAGGGGCGCCTCTTTTTCGACGGCGTCGACACCGGCATCCCGCACGCGACCGGCCGCTACGTATCCGTGGCCATGTACTACGACATGGACCGCGACCTCGCCGCCCTCGATTACGACAACGTACGCATCGTGGACTGGACCCCGGTCAGCGGGGTTGCCGCCACCAACCTGACGCGATTCACGGCCAATCTCGCCTACAACGCGGCGGCGAACGAGGGCCCCCTGCGGCTGGACAACCTGATCATCGAGACCCTCCCCGCCGACACCCTCGCCTGGTGGCGATACACCGAGACGCGGGGGGACTTCACCGCCGACCATGCCGGGCGGTTCCAGCCCGCGCAGATCATCGGGTACAACAACGAGTGGATCGGGTCCTTCACCGATCCCGTGTACGTCGAGGGCGACTATCACAATCCGGGCGCGGTGGTCTCGCCCAACATCCTTCCCATCACCAACGGGTTCGGCACCGCCGTCTTCACCAACTGGACCGTAGAAGCGCTCCTGAGAATTACACCCGGGGGCGGCAATGTGCAGATCATCGACTGGATGGATGATCAAGGCATCCTCAGCACCAATACCGCGATCGGGGTATTCTGGAGTTCGCCCTCCAACATCGCCGCGAACCTGCGCGACGGCGAGCAGACCTCGAACAGCAAGCAATACATCCCCTCGGCCGGGTATTGCCCGGCGGACGGACAGTGGCACCACGTCGCCCTGATCAAGACCGGGGCGGTGCTCATCGGGTACCTCGACTACGAACCCGTCCGCACCAACCTCCTCGCCTCCAGCACCCGCGGCGAGTACCGCATGGACCAGGGAAACCAGGCCAATGTCGGCGGGACCCTGAACGGAGGCAATACCTCCAACGATTCCCACATCTTCGATGAGGTCCGCATCACCGGCCGATACCTCGACCAGAGTGAGTTCATCAACCCGGGGCAGCCGTTCTTCCTCGAGCCGCAGGTCTGGGGCGGAAGCACCTGGACGTCCCGCATCGTGACCATCCCCGGCTCCATCAACCGCCTCGAGGCCGCCACCGATGCGCACGCCGCAGACTGGCAGGCCGTCAGCACCATCACCGCCCAGCACGCCGTCGTCGATGTCCCCATTCCCCCGCCCAATCCCTCTGACACGCGCGGCACCCTCCGCGTCCGCCGCGACTGGATGCCCTGACCCCGGTTTTGAAGCTCTATGACATCCGACCGCAAAGCCCGCCCCCGCGATCCCCGGACGGGACCCCCGCCGCAGCCGGGACCCCCGGCTGCGGAGTTCGCCCCTCCCATTGCAGTCCTCGCCGGCACGAGTGATCGCGAGACCGGGATCGATGCGGCGACAGCCGACCGCGTGCGGACGGCGTTGGAAGGATTTCGCGGGACCATCATCTCCGGCGGCACCGCCACCGGCGTGGGCGGCCTGGCCGGCGATATCGCCGAGGCCTCCGGAGCCGACGCGGCCGCCATTGGCTATCTCCCGGCAACGGCCGGAGAACGCGACCCCCGGTACGTCCGGTTCGTAGAGACCCCCGGCCGCGATTTCTCCCTGCTGGAGCCCATTACCTACTGGCGGGACATCCTCGCCGCGGGGATCGATCCGGCCTCCGTCACCGTGCTTGTCATCGGCGGAGGCGCCATCGCCGAAGCAGAGGCCCGGCTCGCGTTGGCGCTCGGCGCCCGGGTCGTGGCGTTTGCCGATTCGGGCCGGGCGGCGGACCGCCTGCTGGCCGACCCCACCTGGTCCCAATGCCCGACCCTTCGGGCCGCGCCGGACACCATGAACGAATTGCGGGATCTGGTTTTGCCCTCACCGGCCTGATTCCGGCATACTGACAGTGATCTGAGACTCAACACGGACACCCTCATGGCGAGGGAGGAAGCGGGCCGCCATGCAAAACAGGATTCTGGTTACCGGGGACTTCGTTCTGGATCACCATATGTACGAAGGCCGCCGTCATCACTACGGGGACCGGGTCGACGGGGTGCGCGAGGTCGACCAGCTCGGCGGAGCCGCGCTCATTCACAGCCTTCTCCAGGCCCTCCTCGCGGATTCCCCGGACCTGTCCGTAAGTCTCGCCGCGGATTTTCAGACCGATGAGGACGACCGCCTGGCCGATGATGTGCCGGTCTCCAGCCAGGCCTATGCCTTCTGGCGGGCCGTGCCCCGTACCCGCGGCTCGCGCGAACGGGTCTGGCGGTCGTCGGAGGCGATGGGCTTCGGGGGAGAGGCGCAGGCCATGCGGGCCCCCGCCTGGCCCCCGCTGACTTCGTCCGCGGATGCAGCGGATGTGGTGGTCATCTCGGACGGCGGGGCGGGATTCCGGGATGACCCGTCCCGTTGGCCAAACCAGGCGCTGGAGACGTGCCGGTGGATCGTACTCAAGACGGCGGCCCCCTTCCTGGAGGGCCCGCTGTGGGAGGCGCTGACACGCCCGGCGCTCGCCCGCAAACTGGTCGTCATCGCCTCGGCCTCCCAGCTCCGCAAGTCCCCTGCCCGCCTCGGGGCGGGCCTCTCCTGGGAGGATACCCTGGAAACACTCGCAGCCGAACTCCGCCCCGGCGGCGCCCTCGAGGGGCTTCTGGCCTGTCGGCACCTCGCGGTGTCCTTCGAGAGCGAGGGCGCCCTCTGGATTGAGAACGACGGCGAGGCCGGGACCGCGGACAATGCCGCCGCCCACCTGGTCTACCGCCCCGCCCGGATCGAGGGCGAGCACATCGCGGACACGGCTGGGGCCGTGTTCGGCCTTCTCTCCTGCCTCACCGCCGCGGTGACGTGGCGGTTGTTGATTCCCTCGGACGAGATGGCGCCCGACCTGGAAGCCGGGCTGGAGAGCGGGCTGGCCGCCATGCACGACCTCGTGGACCGCGGGCACGGTCCCGCCGACCGACCCGCGCACGGGTTTCCCGCCCCGCGCCTCGCCGGCGTCATGCAGGAAATCACCTGCCGCTACGCCCGGGCCATCCTCCCCCTGCGCGAGATCGGGATGGGCCGGTCGGCACCGGACCCGGGAGCCCCGGCCTTCAGCCTGTTTCGCGAATCCCTCCGCACCAGCGGGTACGGTCCCGGCGAGCCGGCGTACGATCTCGCCAAGCTGGTGGTGCGCCACGGCATGATCGCCCTGGAGAGTCTTCCCCATCTCCGGGTCGGCGCCCTGGTCAGCATCGACCGGGAAGAAATCGAATCCCTCCGCCTCTTGGTCGGGTTGATGCGCGCCTACCGCGACCGCCCCGGCGCCGACAAGCCCCTTTCCATCGGCGTCTTCGGCCCGCCCGGTTCCGGCAAGTCCTTTACCGTGAAGCAACTGGCCCGGTCCGTCGTGGGACGGGCCGGCCGGCTGGAATTCAACCTGTCTCAGTTCAACGGACCGCAAGACCTCATCGGCGCCTTCCACCAGGTGCGGGACGCCGCGCTCGAAGGGGATCTGCCGGTCGCCTTTTTCGACGAGTTCGACTCCCAGCACTACACCTGGCTGCAGTACCTGCTCGCCCCCATGCAGGACGGGCGGTTCCAGGAGGGCCAGATCACCCATCCGGTGGGCAAGTGCATCTTTATCTTCGCCGGGGCCACCAGCCATTCGTTCGAGCAATTTGGTCCCTCCCCCCTCGACAAAGAGGCATGGGACCGCTTCCGGTTCGCCAA
>CAZCOO010000158.1:0-2701 GCA_964500395.1 uncultured Verrucomicrobiota bacterium | reverse complement strand
GGCACGGGTCCCGCTCCCTGAGCAAAGTGGTCGAGCCGCTGAAGGGCGCCGCCCCCGGCCCGCTCTACCGCTCCCTCGTTCCCCCCCGCGGCCGCCTCGACCTGCATACCGATGCGGATGCGTTTCTCGACCTCTGTTCGCAGCCGCATCGCGAAGAGCGGCCGCCGGATGTGCTCTCCGATGAGCAGGTCGACGTGATGGCCGCGGCCATTCACCGGACCTGGAGCGGCCTGGTGACAAAAGCCGGGGAAGAGACCCCCGACGCCCGCCTCGTGCTGGAAGAACTCCCGGAATTCCGTCGAGCGTCCAACCGGGCCGCCGCCCGCCGCATGATCGAAATCCTGGACACCGTCAATTTGAAGCTTGAGCCGGGCCCGTTTGAGACCGCCGGAGACCGGGAGTGGGTTCGCCGAAAGCTGGAATACCACCTGGAGCTGTTGGCCGAAGCAGAGCACAAGGGCTGGATGCAGTGGCATCTCGATCAGGACTGGGTCTACGGCCGCGAACGGAATGACGAAGCCAGGATCCACGACTGCCTGCTGCCCTACGCCGATTTGTCGGAGTATCAGAAGAACAAAGACCGCAACACCATCCGGCACTATATCCAATTTGCCGAGACCGCCGGCATGCGGATCGCGCCCGCCGGCGAGCTGCCGCCCCAGCCTGCCCCATGATCCCACGCCCCGTCATATGGGTTCTCCTGCTCGCCGCCCTGGCCGGGGCCCTCAGCTATGCCTTGTATACCCGCAGCCCGCCGGAAAGTCAGGCCGGGCAGCTCCTCCGAAACCATCCTGCCTATTATGCCCCGTGGCGCTTCTGGTTTCTCAATGCCGAGGAACGCGAGCAGGCCCTGGCCGATTTCCAGGCCGCCGTCGATGCGCAGACACCCGGCATCGTATCCAACGCGCTGGAAACGGTCCGGGCCGGGTCTCCCCCCGCGCGCCGCCGCGCTCAACTCGTCCTCACCCGGGTCGGGTCCTTGACGGCGGATCAACTTCAGCCGCTGGAGGCATCCTCCGATCCCGAAGTCTGGGGATTCGCCGCGCTGCGCGGGCCTTCCGAATCCCTCCTGTATCCGCGCCGGGGGACGTCCCTTCCCTCCCCCGGAAGGCCGGAGACCGATCTCGACGGTGCCGCGCAAGATCTCCAGCAGCGCCTGTCCCGCCTTGAAATCACTGAACCGGAGCGGCTGCAGAGCCTCGACACCGTGGACCTGGATAGCGACGGCAAAGACGAGGCCGTGGCCCGGACATACACGGTAGGGGCCAACTGGCACACATCCCGCCTGTATGTTTTCGCCCGCCACGCGCCGGACAGCCCTGTCCTCCTGGAAAGCCATGACCCGGCCGGGCGGCTCCGCTTCCTGCAGAAAGAACCCGGGGGACCCATCCTCGTCGCCGGCGCCTCCTTTATCTGTCCCATCGGCCTGGCCGGCACAGTCGAACGCCGCGCCGGCCAACCCGGACTCCGCTGGACGCTCCAGCGGTGGACGGGCCGTGCATTTGAACCCGTCGGCGAGGTCCTCACCCCCTTTCCGTAGCCCGATCCGGGAGATGCGCAATGATCGTCGAAGAAAAGCTGATGCACCATCTCCGCATGCTGGGCGACCGGCTGCTGTACGTCCAGACCGCCACAATCCTTGACGCCGGCTCCCCTGTCAGCACCATTTCCTACAGACGGCTCGGGAATCCCGAGGATGTCAAAGACCTGCTGGGCAAAGCGGAAAATGCCGAAGTCCAGGGCTGGACCTGGTTCGATCCGGATCCGATCGGCATGGGCGAAACCGAGCTGGAATCCCTCGTACAATACCGGCACATGCGCCCCCTCCGCATCCGGCTCGGCTTTCCCGAAAACAAGCGCGAAGACATCACGGCAACCCTCGTCCCCTGGCGGATCCTGGACCGGCCCGGCAAGGAAGACAACCGGTGGGCGTGTTATGGAGAACCCTGGTGCCACCGCTGCAACGAAACCTTCTTCTGGGATCCCGGAGTGGAGGAAGTCCCCTCCGTACCCAATGGGCGGGGCCTTCGCTGCGCCCGCTGTCGGCACGCCCTGCCCTCCGGCTGATATGCACATCACCAAACTCCAGAAAAAGCCCCTCCACGAAATTCCCTACCGCGCCGTCGGGGGCGGCGGGCGGCACCTCGTCCGCAAACGCCTGCCCGTGCTGCGCGCAACCGCGGACAACCTGCCGCCCTCGCTCGCCGGACTGCTGGCCACCGCCGACCTGCAGGGCTTTGACCCCGGCGTCGGCCCCGACGAAGACCATCCCACCCAACTCGGCTTCACCGTGGCCCGGGAACTCCACGCCCTGCAGGCGCAGGGACAGATCCCCGGTCGAGAAGCCCTCGGCCTCGTATTGGCCGGCGACCTCTACGCCCGTCCCGGAAAGCGCGGCGGGCTCGGGGATGTCTCGGGGATCTGGCGGGCCTGGACGGTCGGGCCGTGGGTGGCCGGCGTGCTCGGCAATCACGACTCCATGCAAAACGAAGCCCCCCGGACCTCCCCCCGTCTGCACATCCTGGATGGCGGCACCGCCGAAGAAAGCGGCCTTCGCCTCGGCGGGGTGAGCGGCGTTGTGGGCGATCCGTCCCGGCCCAACCGGCGCCCTCACACGGACTTCCTCGCCTGCCTGGATGCGGTCCTGGATCAACAACCCGACCTGCTCATCCTGCATCAAGGGCCCACACCCGTTTCCGGG
>CAZCOO010000157.1:0-6733 GCA_964500395.1 uncultured Verrucomicrobiota bacterium | reverse complement strand
TTCACTGATGGGGTGTGGCGGCCGGGCGCATGGGCGAGGAAGGCCGGCAGGCCAAAAGCATGCGCCTCGCGCAGATGAGCGGAATCCGGAGCATGCCGGCCCCACTCGAAAACGCGGAGACGAAGGAAGATTTCGAGGCGGTCATGGCCGGAGGGATCGGCGGCATGATGATGAAGACGGGCGCGGGGCCATCGATGTTCGTTACACCATCGCCGCCACCCGGTCGGCGATGGTGTGGCCGATGCTCAGAGAGGCCGTGGCGGCCGGGGACGGCGCATTGAGCACATGGAGCATGGCCGGGCTTTCCATGAGGACAAAGTCATCGGCCAGTTTGCCGTTGGGCTGCACGGCCTGGGCGCGGACCCCGGCCCCGTGGGGGTGCACATCCGCCGGCTGCACCTCGGGAATCAACTCCTGCAGCGCCCGCACAAACGCCCGGTGGGAGAGCGAGCGCCTGAATTCCGCGGCGCCCTGCCGCCAGTAGCGGCCCGCCATGCGCCAGAACCCGCGGTAGCTCATCATGCCGCCGATATCGCGCAGGCGGATGTCGCGGTGGCGGTACCCCTCCCGGGCGAAGGCGAGCACGGCATTGGGCCCGGCCTCGACCCCGCCCTGGATCATGCGGGTAAAATGAACCCCCAGGAACGGGAACCGCGGATCGGGTACGGGATAGATGAGGTTGCGCACGAGCCCGGCGCCCCGTTCGCTGAGTTTCATGTACTCGCCGCGGAACGGGATGATGCGGATCGCCGGCGCGATTCCCGCCAGGCGGGCGACCCGGTCGGAGTGCAAGCCGGCACAATTCACCACGAACCGGGCCCGCTGCTCGCGCTCCCCGGCCGTGATCACCGTCCGGTCCCCGTCCCGGCGCAGGCCGTCCACCCGGAACCCCCGCAGGATGGCGCCCCCGGCCGCCTCGATGTCCTCGCCGTAGGCGCGGGCGACCGCCGCAAAATCGACAATCCCGGTGTGGGGGACAAACAGCCCGTCAACCCCCTGTACATGGGGTTCGTATTCACGCAGTCCTTCCGGCGGCAGTCGCCGGATCCCCTCCAGTCCGTTGGCGCGGCCCCGCCGCTCCAGCTCGTCCAGCGCCGGCACCTGCGCCTCATTCACGGCCACGACGACCTTGCCGCACCGGTCGTGCGGGATCTGCTTTTCGCGGCAGTATTCGTACAGCCAGGTACGCCCCCGCACACAATTGGCCGCCTTCAGGGATCCGGGTTTGTAGTAGAGGCCGGAGTGGATCACCCCGCTGTTGTGCCCGGTCTGGTGCGCGGCGAGTGCGTCCTCCGCCTCCAACACCGCCACGGACTTGCCGGGGACGCGGTGCTGGAGGGCGCGGGCGGCGGCGAGCCCCACAATGCCGCCCCCGATGACCGCGACATCTGCGACCGCCGCGGTCACGAGGGATCTCCGCATTTGACCGCCGTGAGCACACCGTCCCGCAGCGGGACGATGCCGGCGAGGAAGTCGGGATGATCATAGACCATGCGGGTGAAGCGCCGCACGGCTTCGACCCCCGGGGACGCGTCGGCCGGATCGGCCACGCGGCCGTGGCGCAAGGCATTATCGGCCAGCAGCAAACCGCCCCGGCGAAGCCGCGGGGCCGCCAGGTCGAAGGCCTCGGGGTATCCCTCTTTTCCCGAGTCGATAAAGATGAGGTCAAACGCCTCCGTTTGCTCCCGGAGGACGTCCTCGGCCCGTCCTTCGCACCAGGTGACCTGCCGGCCCAGGCCGGCCGCCGAGAGCCAGTGCTTTCCCCGGTCGATGTTCTCGGACGAAAGATCGGTACAAACGACCCGGGCGGTCGGGCAGCCGGTGAGAAACCACAGGGCGGAATAGCCGAACCCCGAGCCCATCTCGAAGATCCGCGCGGGCTGCAGAAGCGCCGCATACTGGGCGAACAGGCGCCCCACCTGCGGGCCGACGATGGGAAATCCGCGATCGGCCGCGTGCGCCTCCATCTCCGCCATCACCGGCGGGCGCGCCGGCAGGAGAGCCTCGAGATAGTCGTCCAGGGGTTCCGCTACAATATCGCCCATCACCGCGCTCCGTTTTCCGCGGCCGACAGAAAGGCGGGGGATCCCGATTCGCCCCCGCGGTTTGTCCGCCGCATTCCAATATCACTATTGCGTTCACCACGCGGCCGCGTACACTCGGCCCACGATGATTCCAGACCCACACAATCTCGAGAGCACCCGCGTGCAGGTGATTGCCGATGAAACCGTCACCGACATGGCCCCGGCCCGGGATTCGGCCGGCGATGCCGATGATCACAGTTCGCGCCAGCTCATCCTGAATTACCAGGCGCTGCTGGATGCCCGGGCCATTTATTATCCTGTCGCGTACCGGTTTGTCAAAGAACTCGGGCGCGGCCGGCAGGGGGTGGTCTTCCTCGGCATGCGGCACGGGGCCCGCGGCTGCATTACCCGCCACGCCATCAAGATCTTCGACCCCTCCATATACCCCGATGCCCAGCGCTACTGGACGGACATGGGCCGCATCGCCGACCAGACCTCCCGGCTCCAGGCCGTGCGCAGTCCCAACCTCGTGGCCCGGGACATTTACGACGAAACCAACGGCATCGGCTACGCCCAGATGGAAATCGTCGACGGCATCGACCTGCGGCACCTCCTGGACGGGGAGCACCTCCGCCAGGCCCGGAACAACAGCTCGGCTGCCGAGTGGGAGCGCTTCACCGATGTCATCTTCCGCTTCGAGGGCGACCACCTCTGCATCCAGCCGGGGGTGGCCCTCTACATCCTCCGGCAGCTCCTGCGGGGTTTGGAAACCCTGCATACGCACGGGTTCCTGCACAGCGACGTCAAACCGTCCAACATCATGCTGGATCGCCTGGGGTACGTGAAAGTCGTCGACTTCGGCCGGGCGGTGCGGGCCCGGGAGCGGGTCAACTTCATTCTGGGCAGCCCGCTGTACATGGCGCCGGAACTCCACCGGCAGGAACCCGGCTCGGTTCAGTCCGACCTGTTCAGCGTGGGGCTGGTGGCCCTCGAGATGTTGCGCGGGGAGCCGCTCCTGACCCTGAAGCAGAGCACGGATGAAAAACTTCTCGACTTTAAGCTCGGTTTATCCGACCGCTTGTATGAATTGCTCCCGGAGTATATTCTTCAGAATTACGAGTTTACCCGGGTCCTGCAGCGGTTCCTCGCCCCCGATGCGGCCGACCGGTTCCCCAATGCGGAGGAAGCGGAATCGGGGAACGAGGGGTTGAATCTGGTCCACAAGCAGTTGACCCTGCTGGGCAAGGACACCGAATACGGTCGTGAGTTGGAGCACTACCTCGCCAAGGTCGTGAGCCCGCTCGAAACAACGAAAGACTTTTAGGAAACGAGGAAAAGGAGACCCCATGAATATTCTGCACGTATGCGCCGATCCCAAACCCATCGACGAGTCGGTTACCAAACAGCTCGCCGCGTCCTTCTTCAGCAAACTGATCGAGATGAATCCCGAGGCGGAGATTACCAATGTCGATCTCTACGAAGAGCCCCCGCCCTACCTCTCGTATGAAGCGTATCGCGGATACTGGTACCCGGCCTCCATCCAGGGCTACTCCGCCACCGACAAGGAAATCGCGGCCATGAAATACGGCCTCGAGCAGGGCGAACTGGTGGCCCGGTCCGACGTGCTCGTGATCACGGCCCCCATGTGGACATACTCCATCCCCGCGATTCTGAAATCGTGGATGGACCACATCTTCTCGCCGGGACGGCTTCTCACCCTGGAAAATGGCGAGTTTGTCCCCCACCACCGCGTTCAGAAGGCCATCCTCCTGGTGTCCTCGGGCGATTCGTTCATGGAAGACGATGAGCGGGACGCCCTCACCCCGCTGATTGAATCCGCGCTGCGCACCATCGGCATCACCGACATCTCGAAGGCGTGGGCCGACGGACAGCACGCCTTCAAATTCGAAGACAGTGAGACGCGGAAATCGCTCGCCATGGAAGCGGCGGAAGAACTGGCCGAGGAGGTCGCCGAGCTCTCCGAGCACACCGCCTGATCCCCCGCGGACCGGGACACACCCGCGCGGCGCAGGGCGCGGAAAGGGCGCTCAGCCGCCCGCCGGCAGGTCCACCGTCACCCGATAGCGCCCCGTCTCCGGGGCCTGGATCGCGAGGGCGCCGCCTTCATCGCGGATCAACTGGTCGGCGACGGCGGCTTCCAGCCCGGTCTGCCCGATGCCCTGCTCGTGGTACGCGGTGAACGGCTCCAGCCACTGCTCCCATTTTTCCGGAGTCGACGGCGGCCCCGGCATTTCCAGAACGAGCCGCCCCCCGGCTTCCTTTTTTACCTGCAGGGGCCCGCCGCCCCCCGCCTCCGCGCAGGACACCGCAAAGACCAATAACCGGCCCAGCCCCTGCAGGATCTGCGGGGAAGACACCGGCGCCTCGTCTTCGGGAGCCTCGTCATCGAACTCGAGGGAAACCCGGCCCTCCTGCATCGCCGGCAGGGTGGACACCGGGGGTTGATCGCAGGCGCGGCCCATCGATCGCATCCATGAGGGGTACGCTGCCGCCATAGCCCCCGCTCTCCCGGCGCAACAGGAGTTGAAAGTCCTTCAGGAGATCGACGGCGCGCTGACCGAGGTGCTTGATTTCCAGGAGATCGTCCCGGGAGTCCCCCTGGAGATGGAGCTCATCGATGAGCAGGTCGGGATACCCCAGGATCGGCCCCAGCAGATTGTTCAGATCATGCACAACGCGGCGCACCAGGGACACCACGTATTCACCGCGCTCCCCCATCTCCGCGTCATATCGTTTTGCCTCCTCCGAGCTCATCCGGACTCCTCCTGGCCCCGCTTCCATTGCCGGTACTGCCGGATGAGGGCATGGGTGGAACCGTCATGGGCCGATTCCGGCGCCTCCTCATCCTGCAACTCACTCAATATCTTCTTCGCCAGTACTTTGCCCAGTTCCACGCCCCACTGGTCAAACGAAAAAATATTCCATATCACGCCCTGCACAAAGATCTTGTGCTCGTAAAGGGCGATGAGCTGCCCCAACACGCGCGGGGTGAGCTCCGGGGCGAGCAGGCTGTTGGTGGGCCGGTTGCCGGGGAAGGTGCGGTGCGGCACCAGCTCCTCCGCGGTTCCCTCCGCGCGCACTTCCGCCCCCGTCTTCCCGAAGGCGAGGGCCTCGGTCTGGGCGAAGTAATTGGCCATCAATTTATCGTGGTGATCGCCGACGGGGTTCTGCGACCGGGCGACGCCGATAAAATCCGCCGGCACCAGCTTGGTCCCCTGATGGAGGAGCTGGTAAAACGCGTGCTGACCGTTTGTGCCCGGCTCGCCCCAGATCACCGGCCCGGTCTGGTACGACACCCGCCGGCCCTGCTGATCCACGGACTTGCCGTTGCTCTCCATGTCACCCTGCTGCAAGTACGCCGGAAAGCGGTGCAGGTACTGGTCGTACGGCAGGATCGCCATGGTCTCGGCCCCGAAGAAGTTGTTGTACCAGATGCCGAGCAGGCCCAGCAAAACCGGCACGTTCCGGTCAAAGGGGGTCTCGGCGAAGTGGCGGTCGACGGTGTGAAACCCGTCCAGCAATTCATCGAAGTGCTTCGGGCCGATGGACAGCATCAGGCTCAGTCCGATCGCCGAGCAGAGCGAGTACCGGCCGCCGACCCAGTCCCAGAACTCAAACATGTTCTGCGGGTCGATCCCGAAGGCCTCCACCTCCTCGGAGTGGGTGGATACCGCCACGAAATGGCTCTTGATGGCCGATTCATCGCCCAGAGACTCCAGCAGCCACCGCCGCGCGGTGTGGGCATTCGTCAGCGTCTCCTGCGTCGTGAAGGTCTTGGAACAGACCACGAAGAGGGTCTCCGCCGGATCGAGATCGCGCAGGGCCTCGCTGATGTGTGTGCCGTCGATGTTCGAGACAAAGCGCACGTCCAGATCCCGCAGGGAAAACGGCGTAAGCGCCTCCGCGGCCATGTAGGGGCCCAGGTCCGAGCCGCCGATGCCGATATTGACCACGCTGCGGATCCGCTTCCCCGTCGCCCCGGTCCACTCCCCGGATCGCACGCGCTCCGCAAACGCGCGCATCCTGTCGAGGACGCTGCGCACCGCGGGCATGACGTCCTCGCCGTCGACCTCGACGGGCCGGTCCGAGCGGTTGCGCAGGGCCGTGTGGAGCACGGCCCGGCCCTCGGTCCGGTTGATTTTCTCCCCGGAAAACATGGCCTCAATCGACGAACGCAACCCGGCGGCTTCGGCCAGGTTCAGCAGCAGGGAGACCGTCTCCTCCGTGATCAGGTTTTTGGAGAGGTCAGCATGCCAGTCGCCCACCGCAAAGGAAAACCGATCGGCGCGGTCCGGATCCCCTTCAAACAGGGTTCGCAGGTCGAAGTCTGATTCCTCGTAGTGCGTTTCCAGCGCCTTCCACTCATCGCGCTCCACAGGCATGGGCTTCGTCATCGTCAGGACCTCCTTGATCAGAAATGTTCAGAAAAGCAAAATCGAGGGGAAAGCATGCCGGGGATGGCGGGATCGGGACAATCTTTTTATCCGGGAGATTGGGATAGTCCGGCACGCGGTACGGCCATGGAGGTGATCCGTACAGCCGGGACGGCTGTGTCGCACGGGGTGCAGCCGGCCAAAGACCGGCCCCCGGAGAATCCCAATCGCACCCTCTTTGCCCCCGCTCCAGCGGCGAGGGGAGGAGTGCGATCAGGATCGGGGAAGATTGCCGTTCTCTGCCACCGGAGGAGT
>CAZCOO010000156.1:0-6800 GCA_964500395.1 uncultured Verrucomicrobiota bacterium | reverse complement strand
CCACCGGGGTATCGTGAACAGGAGTATGGTTCGTGTCGGGGGTGGGTGTGTCAACCACGGGAAGACCAGGATGCGAGGGGAATCTGCCTCGTACCGGTATCATCGTTGAATCCGAGGGGGAGAACAGCGTAGGATGCCGGCCCTCAATTGATTCAAAGGAAAGGACAGGTTTATGGCAAAACAGACATCGGCCGTGGTGAGGTCGGACGGACGGGCCGTGGATGAATTGCGACCCGTGAAGATCCAAAAGAATGTGGTGGGCAATGCGACGGGATCGGTCCTGATCCGCATGGGCAATACGCACGTGTTGTGCGGGGTGTCGGTGGAAAACGATGTTCCGCGCTGGATGAAGCAGCAGAAAGTGGCGGGCGGCTGGCTGACCGCGGAATACAGTATGCTCCCTTATGCCGGAGGCGAACGCTCCCGCCGGGAGTCATCTACGGGCCGGGTGTCCGGACGAACCCAGGAAATTCAACGTCTGATCGGTCGCTCCCTGCGGGCGGTTGTCGATCTCGAAACCCTGGGGCGGCGAACCGTGTGGGTGGACTGTGATGTGATTCAGGCCGATGGAGGAACTCGTACGGCATCGATTACAGGTGCCTATGTGGCCCTTCAACTGGCGATGAAGAAACTGATGCGGGACGGCCAACTCGAGGAGAACCCCATTCAGCAACCCGTTGCGGCCATCAGCGTCGGGGTCGTGGACGGCCATCCGATGCTCGATCTGTGCTATGAAGAGGACGTGAAGGCGGACGTCGATATGAATGCGGTGATGACCGGAAAGGGGGAGTTCATTGAGATCCAGGGCACGGCTGAAGGAGCTCCCTTTACTAAGACAGCCTTCAACACATTGCTGAAACTGGCCTCGAACGGAATACAGGAGTTGGTGGAAATCCAGGCGGGGACGTGAAACAGGGGGCTCTTCCGGCGGTCCCGGGGGGCGGCCTCCGGGCGCGTTCAGGACTTGTCGCGCGCAGCCCGGATCGCTAGCCTTTGAGGGTTATGAATCAAAAACGTATATCTCTGGCTCTGCTGATTGTTCTCGCGCTTCCGGGGTGGGCGCGCGAGGTGCCCGTCACCCTCCTGCATACCACCGATATTCACGGCCGGTTGAGCCGGATGCAGACCGAGGACAACGCCGGAGGAATGCTGTGTGCGGCAAGCGTGGTCGACAGGGTGCGCGACGAGGCGGCCCATGTGCTGCTGGTGGATGCGGGCGATTTAATTCAGGGTTCGGCGATCAGCTACCGGAGCAAGGGCCACATCATGCGCCGGGCCATGGAGTGGATGGAATACGATGCCTTTGTTCCGGGAAATCACGAGTTTGATTGGGGGTGGGACGTACTGGCCGAGCTGGTTCGGGACACGTCGGTCCCCGTAATCGGGGCGAATATCTCGCATCATCCGGCGGTTCCGGATCCGATGCCGGACATTCACCCGTACAGGCTGGTGGATGTCGACGGCGTGACCGTTGCCCTCATCGGTCTCACCACCGCGGGGATCCCGACCTGGAGCCGGCCGGCTCTCCTGGGGGATGTCCACATAAAAGATCCGGTGGAGACGTTGATGGAGGTCATGCGGGATCTCCGCTCCCGGGATCCGGATGTCCTGATTCTGGTGACGCACCAGGGATACCGCCCTTACGATGATGAGGATGTCGCCAACCAGGTGGCCGCACTTGCGGAGGCCTTTCCCGAACTCGATGTCATTATCGGGGGGCACTCGCACCGGCCGATCGGGGAAAAGTGGCTCGGGGGCATCCTCTTTGCCCAAGCGGGCGAACACGCGGAACAGGTGGGGCGGGTGGATTTGGTTTACGATACGGAACAGGACGAGGTGACGGAAAAGAGGGGCCGGTTGATCCCGCTCGACGATGTTCCCCCGCATCCGGATATGGCGGCCCTGTTCCGTGAGGAGCTACAGGCGACGAAATCCCACCTGCAGGAGGTGATCGGCAAAACAGAGGTGTCCCTGGAGCGGTCCTCGAATGTGCCGGGGCATTCCGTTCAGCAGGCCTTGATTGCACAGGCGCTCATGGAGGAGACCGGTGCCGACATGGCGCTGCATGGGGATTTCGGCGCGGATCCGATTCCGCCCGGCGAAATCCGGGAAGAGCATTTGTGGGCCCTGGTCCCTTATGAGAACCGTATCGGGGTGGTATCCTGGACCGCGGAACAGCTGCGCACAGCGCTGGATGAAAATGCCGGACTGTATGGCTCCAGCCGGTTCATGGGCCTGCAGGGAGGGCAGTATGTCATGGATCCGGATGCGCCCGCCGGAAGGCGTGTCTGGGATGTGCGGGGACCAGAGGGAGAGGATCCCCATCCTCGGAAACGATACCGGGTTGCCCTCAACAGTTATGTCCTCGCGTCCGGCGGCCGCCGGTTTCCGAAAATCCGAAAACTGGCCGATGCCCCGGAGTCCCGGCTGGAATTGCTGGAGGTCCAGACGCGCGATGCGCTGCGGTCAACCATCCGGCGGCATACACCGATCCGGCCGGTCTCGCAACCTACCTGGGTGCGCGGCGATGCCGAAGAGGCCCGCATGCCGTGAATACGCCCCCTGCAGGCGAGCGGGGAAGGAATTCAGGCTCCCGGGGCAGCCGGCGGGATGGGCTCCACCTGGGGGTGCTTCTGGCCGCTTTCAGCATCCCCATCTCGATTGCGGCCGCGGAGCCGCTGCTGTACATCGTGGGCGCCGCCTGGCTGATGCGGGCGATACGGGAGCGGGACTTCCGAGGCGCCGCGTCCGGGCTGTTCGGCAGTATCGGGTTGGTTCTGCTCTTCGGGGTGTTTGCGGCAGCCGCAGGACCCAGAACCGGGGAGAGTCTGTGGACCTGTCATCGATTCTTATTCTTTCTCCTTATTCCGGTCATGCGGTCGCTGGTTTTGCGGGGGGTGCCCGCTCTGCGTTTAACGCGGGAGGTGATGGTGGCCTATGCGGCGGGAGCAGCGGTTCTGGGGCTCTATGACCTGGTTCGGGTTCCCGTGCAGGTTTCCGGCGGTATGGATCTCTACGATACGGGCAACATGCGAGATCCCCAGTTGTACCTGGTGGCAGTCCTCTTCCTCTGTGCGCTGGCCGGAACGGCCCGCTCCACCCGGGGCCGTGTGTTGTGGGGGCTGGCGCTGGCATCCTGCGCGGGCGGGTTGGTCGTGCATTTCAAACGCGGCGCGTGGATCGCCTTTGGCGGCGCGGCCGGCCTCTGGGCCCTGCTGGTCCGGAAGTGGGTGATGATCCTCCTGTTACTGGCCGCGGGCGGCGGACTGCTGATGTTGCCGGCCACGCGGGCGCGGCTGCAGATGCTGCAGGAGGAGACTTCGGTCCACCTCGGCGGCCGCTATTCCCTCTGGCGGGATGCCGCCCCGGGCATGATCCGGGACCATCCACTGGGCACGGGCTTCAAGGCGACAGCGCATGAAGATCTCCTCGCCTACACGCCCCACATCCAGCCGGGGCTGGACCACCTTCACAACAACCTGCTCCAGGTGGCGGTTGATTTCGGCTGGGCGGGGTTGCTCGTCTGGATGGTGTGGGTCCTGCTGGTCCTGGCGACGTTTGCGCGCGCCTGGTGGGAGCACTCGGCCGGCCGGGACCCGGCGGGCAGGCTGGCCGCCGGCGGGCTGGCCGCGTTTGCCGGGCTGCAGCTCAACGGGCTCGTGGAATACAACTTCGGGGACAGTGAGGTCATGATGGCCATGGCATTGCTCACGGCCATGGCGGCCGCCATCAGGGTGCGGACGGGCGCCGGCGACGGGCTTTCCGCCGGAAAGGGCGAATGAGGAGCCGGCCGAGGCGTTTTTCTTTTTCCCAGAAGAAACGGAATTGTCCCAGGACGGTGCCGTAGAACAGCAGCAACACCTGGTAGATTAGAAGAGCGACCAGCACTTTCAGCCACAACGGGCTGTCGCGCTCCATGGACAGGGCGCTGTACGCCGGTTTCTTTACATACAGAATGCTGAAGCCGGCGAGAGAGAAGACGACCAGGATGATCACGACTTCCTTCATGGAGTCGACTCCCCATCGGTCTTTCAGACGTTGAATCATAGGTTTTCAGGGGGCCAGGCGGGTTCTCTCATCGCGTTCGCAGTCCTCCAATAATCTCGTATGCCGACCCGGGCGTTGCCCCGCGACCGTACACGCGGCCCCGGCCAGGATGCACCCGGGGAGCGCATCGGGATTGGAACCGGCCGGCCGCCGGGCTGCGGCGAGGAACGGAAGAGGCAGAATCATCCGAACACTGTACCCCTCCACGCCCCGGAGCAACCATGACATGGTCCCGCCGGACGTCAACCGCCGGAGACTCCATTCTCCCGGAAAGGCCAATCCATACGGTATCGCCCCGTCATAAAGCAACCCCTGGGGATCAATTTTTTCCCCGTCCGGTTCCAGACCGGCAGAAGCGCCCCCGGGCCGGGGCCCAGTACACCGGGAGAAAAGGAACAGAATGCCGCCGGCCAGGGGTGGGGGTCCGGGGATACGATGGGCCCGCGTCGTGAAGGCCGGGAGACGGCTTCAGCGACGGGCGTCGCGGCATTACTCCACCAGGCCGGGAGCCGTGCGAAACGCCGGAATCAGGAGCGAAATCCACGCCGCGATGAGCAGCAAGCCCCCGATGGGCGTGACCGGTCCCAGCCAGCCGACGGCAAAGGGCAGCGACGCGCGAAAGCAGAGCAGATAAATCGAGCCGGAAAACAGGAAGGCGCCGCCGGCGGCCAGCCATCCCGCGGCCTGCACCCCCGGCACCCCCTGGCGCACGGCCAAGGCCAGGACAAGGAGAAACAGCGCATGGATGACCTGATAACGGACACCGGTCTCAAACGAGGCGAGCCGCTCCGCCGGCAACCGGTCGGGAAGGGCATGGGCGGCCAGGGCCCCCAGCAGCACGCCCGATGCACCGTAGATCGCCCCCAGCACAAGGAAGGCCCGAGCGGCGCCGGTCACGCGTCCTCTCCTCCCTCGGCCAATTCTTCGCGAAGAGCACTCTCGACATCCGGAAAATCGAAGGTATAGCCGGCGTTCAGGAGGACTTCCGGCTCGACCCGGGCGCCGGCCAGCATGAGGGCGTCGGCCATTTCTCCGAAGGCCAGCCGGAGTCCGAACGGGGGCAGGGGCAGGACATGCGGGCGGTGCAGGGTTCCGGCCAGAGAGGCCGTAAACTCCCGGCATCGAACCGGATTCGGGGCCGTGGCATTGACCGGGCCCCGGATCTCATCGTGGTCCAGGCAAAACAGGATGATAGTGACCAGATCGCGGAGATGGATCCAGCTGTAGTACTGCATGCCTTTCCCGACCGGGCCGCCTGCACCCCACCGGAACGGCGGAACCATTTGGGCCAGGACGCCGCCGCGCCGATCGAGGACCATTCCAATACGCAGGTTGACCACCCGGATCCCGGCCTCCCGGGCGGGCTCCGCGGCGGATTCCCAATCCCGGCACACATTGGCCAGAAACCCTTCGCCCCGGTCGCTGGCCTCCGTGAGCCGTTCATCGCCCCGGTCGCCGTAATAGCCGATGGCGGATGCAGAGATCATCACGGACGGCTTGTTGCAGCACTGGGCCAGGCCCTGCGCGAGCAGGGCCGTCCCCTGGACGCGGCTGTTGCGAATCCGCGATTTCTTTTCCGGGGTCCACCGGCTGTCGGCGATATTTTCCCCCGCGAGGTGGATGACCGCATCCAGGTTTTCGAGCCGCCTCGGATCCGGTACGATGCCCGACTCCGGATCCCAGGCGATATCCGGCTCGGGGACCGATTCTTCACGGGCCCGTACAAGCCGCCGCACCGAAGACCCCCGCTCCTCCAGGGCCTTCACGACATCTGATCCGATTAGTCCGTGTGATCCGGAAAGTAAGACATTCATATTGCAGCCCGTCGAAACAACATATTGACGAAACGAAATAGCATGGAATGATTTGAAACCCAATGGCTTTTCTGAACATGACCGAATTTTTTCCCCATCCCGCCTTATGAATGACGTCCCCGGCTCCCTCGGTTCTCCCCTCCCGGCCGGCCCGCCGGACTGGCGGCCCAGTGCGGACATCATCCCCGCCATGGGCGAGGAGAATATGCATCGCCTGTGCCGCGATTTCTACCGCGTCATAGAAGGATCTTCGATCCGCTCCATGTTCCCCGGCGACCTGGAGCGGTCGGCCCGCCGTCTGGCCTGGTTTTTCATCGGGCTGTGCGGAGGGCCTCCTCGGTACCGGGAGCAGGTCGGGCCGCCCCGCATGCGCGCCCGGCACCTGCCCTTCGCGATCGACCGGGCGGCGCGGGACGAGTGGCTGCGCTGCTTCGAGGAGGTCTTGACGAATGCGGAGACGGAATACGGCTTTCCCCGGGCGCACTTGCCCGGCTTCCGTCAATGGCTTTCCGAGTTCAGCCTGTGGATGGTCAACCGCTGAGTCCGACGCGGGTATTCTAACAGAAATCAAATGCCCCCCTATTTGATTCGTAAAAGGGTGGAGTCATTGTCTCGACTTTGATCGCAAATCAAAGGACGACTTCACATGCTCCAACCGCACCAACCTTCCGGTCGACTCCACTCCCAGGGCTTCAGCCTCGTCGAATTGCTGGTGGTCATTGCCATTATCGCGCTCCTCGCCGCCCTGTTGTTGCCTCTTCTCGGTTCCTCGAAAGCGAAAGCTCAAAAAACCCAGTGCCTCTCCAATCTGCGCCAGTGGGCGGCGGTCACCATTATGTATGCCCAGGAGAATGATGGCTGGTTTCCTGAAGAAGGCATGGGTGTGGGAGGGCTCGACCTCCAGAAAGATGGGGCGTGGTTCAATGTCTTGCCGCCCCT
>CAZCOO010000155.1:0-6836 GCA_964500395.1 uncultured Verrucomicrobiota bacterium | reverse complement strand
GCGGAGGACGTCCCGTATATCACGAGGTCATCCGTTCCGCCCGGGCGGAAAACGCCAGGATGCCGGTTAAAAGAATACTATACCGCCAACTTTTCATGATCGATCGCTCCTCCTGCCTGTCGGGTCCCTCCTTGCTGGAAATGCTGCCCGTCGGCGGTTAGGCTGTCAGCGTAAAACATAATGAATGTCTCAGAATATGCCTAACGCAAATAATGTAAATTCGGGGTTGGGGGTGGAAAGCCGGGGGTGGTGGTGTAGGATTCGGTCTGTGAGGTGTATATGGCGATGATCCCGATCCAGAATTTTGCCGGCCGGATGCAGGCGGATATGGCCGGTCATCTGTTGGATGACGAGGGGATCCCCTTCCTGGTAAAGTCCGACGATATCGGGATTTACGGGCCCGGTGCCGAGGGACAGACGGTACAGGGGGCGACCCTGTGGGCGCCGGAGGAGAGGGCGGAGGAGGCGCGGGAGCTTCTCCGCGCCCTGATGGGGCAGGATTCCCCGGGCGAGGGTTGATGGTCCGGGCGGCCCATGAGACGGAATGGATGGACGATCCGCAGGCGGATCTTTCCCGGCTGGAGCGGACCTACCGGCAATTTGCCTGGATGAACCGGATCCTTTCGGGGTGGGGGGGGATCTATCGCGGCTATCTCCGGCCGGTCCTGCGGGCGGACCCCGCCCGGTCCTGGTCGCTTCTCGATATCGTCTTTGGCGGCGGCGACATTCCTCTGCGCCTGGCTTCGCTGGCCGCGCGGGACGGCGTTTCCCTGGAGATTGAGGCCATCGACCCGGATCCGCGGGCGCTGTCTTTTGTGCAGCGAACGAAGCGCCGGCGCGGCGTGGTGTTTCGCTGTGCGGATACGGAGTCTGTCATCCGGGAGGGTCGCACGTTTGATTTCGTGGTATCGAATCATCTTCTGCACCACCTGGAAGACGAAGCGGTGGCGTCTCTCCTGGACGGTGTCGAGTCGATCTGCCGACACACGGCCCTGATGAGCGATATCCGCCGAACGGCGCACGCGCCGGCGTTGTTCCGGGCTTCGGCGGGGCTGGTGTTTCACCGGTCGTACCTGGTGGCGGACGGCCTGATTTCGATTCGACGGAGTTTCACGGTGGAAGAACTGAGGCGTCTTCTCCCCCCCGGGTGGGAGGTTTCGGCCCGGCCTCTGAGCCGGCTGCTGGCTGTCCGGACGCGTTAAAACGCCGACCCGCCGACGGATGTATCCGGAACGGCCGAGCGAAGGGCGCAGGACCGGGCCTTGGCCAGCACGGCCATGGTCATGAGAAAGGGAAACACCATGGCGACATGGGTCCAGAGGGGGATGCTGAGAATGACCTGCCGGTCATCGGGCAGGTGGCCCCAGACCCCGGACCGGTAGGCAAAGACCATCAGGAAGCTGACCGGCAGCCCCCAGAGGACCACGGTGGCCAGGGCCGCGAGACGGCATTCGGCGCGGAAGGAGCGCAGGGAGAGCGCCCGGCCGATGTCGTGGGCCACTGCGTGAAGGCTCAGCAAGAGCCCCCCCATACAGAGGAGGAGGCCGAGGAAATTGACGGCAAAATAGAGTGTGGCGGGCTGTCGATTCCACCAGTAGTAAAACGGGGCGAAGTAGACGCCGAGCAGGGAGATCGCGATGGCCCGGTGTAAGTGGGCCCGCCAGCGGGGGGTGAGGCGGGGCGCCCTGTACAGGCGGATGAGGCCGGCGTGGATAATCAACAGCCCGAACACGTACACCGGCAGGCGGATGATATCCGGCACCCGGATATCGAGGATGCCGATAAACAGGAGATAGAGCACCGGCAGTCCCCACAACAAAAGGTCGAGCCCGGACACGACGCGCAGCCAGTCGCCGACCGGGATGACGTCTTCCGCGGAGGCCAGGTTCGAGTTCCGGAACGGTGTGTACATGCGGAGCAGTATGAGCGTGTCCGGGCGGACTTTTCAAGCGCCCGGCATTGACGCACCGGTTGGTTTGAATCATTCTGTGCCGAATCGGCAACCTGAAGGAACCAGCAGCCATGTCCAGTACATTTGGAACTATATTTCGAGTGACGACGTACGGGGAATCCCACTGTCGCGGCGTGGGGGCCATCGTGGACGGCGTGCCGCCCCGGATGGAACTCTGCGAGGAGGACATCCAGCCGCAACTCGACCGCCGGCGCCCCGGGCAGAGCGCCCTGACGACGCCCCGCCAGGAGAGCGACACGGTGTCCATCCTGTCGGGGGTGGAAGGGGGAGTGACCATGGGGACCCCCATCGGGCTGTTTGTGCCGAACAAGGATCAGCGCCCGGGGGATTACAAAGAGATGAGCCAGGTGCCTCGCCCTTCGCATGCGGATTACGCCTACCAGGCCAAATACGGCATCCGCGCCTCGAGCGGCGGGGGGCGGTCCAGCGCCCGGGAGACAATCGGCCGGGTGGCGGCGGGTGCGATCGCGGAAAAATACCTGCGCCTCCGGTACGGGGTGGAGATCGTCGCCTGGGTGAGCGCAGTAGGCGATGTGGAGGCCCCGGATACGATTGTCGAGGAGGTGACCCGCGAGCTGGTGGATACCTCGACGGTTCGCTGTCCGCATGCCGAGACGCGTGCGCGGATGGAGGCGGAAATCGAGGCGGCGCGGGATGACAAGGATTCGATCGGGGGGGTTGTGTCCTGCGTGTGCCGGGGGGTGCCGGCCGGGTGGGGCGAACCGGTGTTTGAGAAGGCGGAAGCCAACCTGGCCCAGGCCATGATGTCGCTGCCGGCGACGAAGGGGTTCGAGATCGGGTCCGGTTTCGCCGGGACGCGGATGCGCGGCTCGGCCCACAATGATGCCTTTGTCCGGGCGGGGGATTCCCTGGGAACGGCGACCAACCGGAGCGGGGGGATCCAGGGAGGGATCACCAACGGCATGCCGATTGCCTTTCGGGTGGCCTTCAAGCCGCCCGCCACCATCGGGAAGGCTCAGCAGACGGTCGGATTTGACGGGAAGGAGGCGGTGCTGGAAGCGAAGGGCCGTCACGATCCATGTGTTGTGCCGCGGGCCGTCCCCATCATGGAGGCGATGGCGGCGCTGGTGCTGGCGGACTTTGCCCTGCGCCAGGAGGCGCGGCTCTCGTCCATGCCCGAGGAAGGGTAGCCGGTGCGGAGTGAATCAACCGGGACCGGGGGCGGAACGACAGCGTCCGGTTCATGGCAGGGGGACAACGGCGAACGATGGTAAAAGTCTGGAGCCCGGAAGCGACACGCGGGAGTGAAACCCCGTTTCTCACACGGTTTCACTATCCCATTATCCTGGTACTGATTGCCCTGGCCTCCCTGGTGGCGTTCGGCCCCGGGTTTGACGGGTTGTCCCGGGACGGGCAGCGGGTGCTGGGCATCTTTCTCCTGTGCACGGGCTTTTGGGTCTCGGGGGTCATCCCCCTGCAGATCACCTCCATCCTGGCGATTGCCCTGATGCCCCTGCTGGACGTGATGTCCAGCGCCCAGGCCTTTGCCCTGTTCGGCAACAAGGCGGTGTTCTTCATCCTCGGCGCGTTCATCCTGTCGGCGGTCCTGGTGGATTGCGGGTTGTCCTCCCGGCTGACGTGCCTGGCCCTGCAGCGCCTGTCGGTGTCCGCGGTGACATTGCGAAACGGGATTCTGTTGTTTGCCGCCTTTGCCAGTTTCTGGATGAGCGAGCACGCGGTCGCGGCCATGCTCTTTCCCATCGTGCGGGGGATCGTGCGGGCGATGAATCTCAAGCCCATGGAGAGCCGGTTCGGCATGAGTTTCTTTTTTGCCCTGGCCTGGGGCTGTGTGATCGGGGGGATTGCCACGTATCTGGGCGGCGCCCGGAATCCTCTGGCGGCGGGGATCCTGTTCGAGGAGACGGGCGAGCACATCAGCTTTGGGCGCTGGATGACGGCCTCGCTCCCCATCGTCCTGATCATGCTGGGGGTCGCCTACACCATTCTCAACGTCTTCTACCGGGAGGAGCCGGTGGACATGAAAGCGGCCCGGGAAATCCTGGCCCTGGAGCGCGAGCGCATCGGTCCGCTGACCCCCCGCGAATCGGCGGTGGGGGTCATCTCCCTGTTGACGATCGCCGCATGGGTGCTGCTCCACAGCATGCTCGGCCTGGCGACCATCGCCCTGCTGTCGGTGACGTGCATGTTCCTGTTTCGCCTGACCCGGTGGAGTGTGATCGAGGAAAACGTGAACTGGGGGATCATCCTGATGTACGGCGGGGCGATCGCCCTGGGCTCGGCCCTGACCTCCACGGGCGCCTCGGAGTGGATCGTGGACCGCAGCCTGGGCCGGTTCGACCTCCCGCCGAGGGTGATGATCATTCTCCTGGGCGCCCTTTCGCTGTTGCTGACGGAGTTTATCAGCAACGCGGCCGTGGTCTCGGTCCTGATGCCGGTTGCCATCCAGCTCGGGATCTCCAACGACATCCCGCTGGAGGTCATCACCTTTGCCGTGGCCCTGCCCTCCGGGCTTTCCTACATCCTTCCCATGGGCACGCCGGCGACCGCGATTGCCTACAGCTCGGGATTTATGAGCCACCGTCACTTTCTGCAGATCGGGCCGGTGATGGCCGTGATCAGCTGGACGGTCTTCGCCCTGGTGGCCTATTTCATCTGGCCGTTGATGGGGTATTAAGGGGGGCGGGGTCTGCCGGGGCGGCCTTGCCGGCGGGGTCCTGATCGTCTTCGAGGGAAGCGGGGGAGACGCCGTGCTCTTGGAGCTTGGCGGCAAGGTCCTCGTTGGACGGATCGAGGCGGTAGGCCTCCTTCCAGAAGCGGAGGGCGTGGTCCGTATGTCCCAGCGCCTTGTGTACGTCGCCCAGGTGGTCGGTGATGGTGGGATCATCCGGGACGACTTGGTCGGCGCGGCGGATTTGTTCCAGGGCCTCTTCATACCGGCCCATCCGGTAGTAGATCCAGCCGAGGGTATCGATAAAGGCGCCGCTCTCGGGGCGCATCTCCAGGCCTTTGCGAATATAGCGGAGGGCTTTTTCCAGGTGGATGCCCCGTTCGGCCCACATATAGGCAAGGTAATTGTAGGCCTGGGCGTGATCGGGATCGAGTTCGATGCAGGTTTCGAACAGGGGCACGGCCGCCTCGAAGTCGCCGGCCTGTTCGGTGGCCGCGCCGTACCAGAAGTAGAACCGCGGGGTCAGCACGTCGTCTTCGACGCCGTGCTCGACGGCGAGGGCGCGCGCTTTCTCGAAGGCCTCCACCGCGTCGGAATCCTCCCCGAGCTGTTTGTGAAGAAGCCCCGTGAACATGTATACGCGGGCCTTGTGGGGAGGGCCCAGCAGCCGGGCGACCCGCTGCAGAACGGGAATGCCGGTTCGGCGGTCGGCGTCGTCCTCCCGTTGGAAGAGAAACTGGGCGTACGCATTGATAAAGGCGGGGTTGTTATCGGCGGCGCGGACCAGGTTGGTCGCGGCCGCGCCGGGGTGGCCGGCCTGCTGGGCCGTCACCGCGTGATAGAAGTGAAAATTGGGCCGGGGGGACTCATCCGGGAGGTCATCGAACGTTTCGGCCGCTCGGTCGAAATGGGTGAGGGCCCGGTCATAGGACTCCTCGTGGAGGAAGAGGAAGCCGGACATTTCGTGCAGCCGGGGATGGTCGGGGTAGCGCCCCAGGGCCTCTTCGAGGACCTCTTCGGCGCGGGCGGGGTCCTCGTCCATGAGCAGGAGGGCCAGGCGCATGTAGGCCTTGGGGGCGTGCTCGGAGTCGGCCTGGGCGGCCAGTTCGTAGTTCAGGGCCGCGTTTTCCGTATCGCCGAGTTTCTCGTAGAGTTCTCCCATCAGGAGCAATACGGGGGTGGTGGGGGCCTCTTCATCGAGGGAGGCTTCGAGGGCCTCGATCGCCTTCTCGCGTTCGCCGGCGGCGACATAACCGAGAGCCAGCTTTTTTTGCATGTCCGGATCGTCCGGACGGAGGCGGGAGGCTTTCTCGAACAGGGTGACGGCGAGGTCCGGTTTCTCCAGGTCGAGCGCCAGGTCCCCGGCATAGAGGTGGGCCGCCGCATTGTCGGGATCGTGCCGGCTGAGCAACTGATAGTATTTCAGGGCCTGCTTCCGGGCGCGGTCGGCATCCTTGGGGTCGGATTCGCCGGAAGCCCTGCGCCCGTAAATGCCGGCGAGAAAGCGATAGATGTCGACGGGGTCGTCTACGGAATCCCTGTATTTGTGAAGGACGGAGAGGGCCCGGTCCTCCCGGTCGTTGCGCAGAAAGAGGGAGGCCAGCTTGACCACCGGCTCGGCGGTTCCGGGCTGCAGGTCGATCAGCCGCTGATAGGTCGACGCGGCCTCCGGGACCCGGCCCGAGGCCCGGTAGACCGTGGCCATCCACTGGAGGGGCTCGACGGCTTCGGGATCCCGCCGGACCAATGTCTGCATGGTCTCAATCGCCTCGTCCTGGCGGTCGAGCTGGATGAGCAGGGTGGCGATATGCAGGTAGAGGGTCCTGTTGCCGGGGTCGAGCTCGATGGATTTCCGGTAGGCCTCGACGGCCTGTTCGTCCTCCCCGCGATACTCGAACAGCCGGCCCCGGCTGAATGCGGCGAGCGCATCGGCAAATTCGGGGGATTGTTCGAACTCGTGGAGAGCGGCCTCCGGCGGTTCCCGGTGTCCGGGCAGGGAGTGACACCCCGCCACCGCGAGGCCTGCGAGGGCGCAGGCCAACCCGTTTCTGCAAATCCTGGCTCGTCTGTACAGCATGGCTGGGCCGTCCCGAGGGCGTCGGGCGCGGGCCTGGGGGGGCCGCGCCGGCGTATTTCTTTTTGTTACGAACAGCGCGCATTCGCTTTCGGCGCGTGTGCTTGGCAAACTTTCGCCGGCTCTGTTTTTTTGCAGAA
>CAZCOO010000154.1:778-6933 GCA_964500395.1 uncultured Verrucomicrobiota bacterium | reverse complement strand
ATCGACCGACTCACCCGCCCCCTTCCGCGATCCCCATCCCCATCCTAATCCTAATCATAATCGTAATCGTAATCGCCCTCCTCCCTCCCCCCTGAATTCCCCAATCCGTGTCCATCCGTGTGCATCCGTGGTTCTCCCCCTCGGCGGGCACCATCGGCGCAACAGGGCCCCCGCGTCCGTTCAGAAGGTGAATTTTTCGAATTCTTCTTCCAGGGCTTCGTAGCCGGAGAATCCGTAGTGCTTTCGGAGCGCATCCATCGACGGGGTGTCGGTGGTGGCGTCCCGGATGAGGCCCACGAATTTTTCCGGGGGGTATTCGAGCCGGAGGAATCCGACCAGGAATTTCGACGTCTGGTAGAACCGGCTGACGTCGTCCCCCGATTCCGGGTAGGTGCGGGAGTCGAAGAGAGTGCGAAAGGGGTATTTGTTCTCGATGATCTTAAACAGACTGCGCCGGCTTTTCTTGATGCCCTTGTACTCGGCGTAGGCGAATTCCTCGTACCATTCGGCGATGCCTTCATTCAGCCACAGGGGCGGCGCACCGGGGAAGAAGCGGTTCATGATGAGGTGGGTCATTTCGTGGGCCAGGATGCTCGCGCTCTGGCGGGTATTATGCGCCTGCTGGAGGTACATCTCCGGGCCCCGGACGAAGGAGAAACTCCACTCCGGACTGGTGGTGGCGACTGTATTCAGGAACAGCTCCCACCGTTCCGGTTTCCGGAATATGTAGATGTGGCTGCGGCCGTTTGCCCGGTCTTCCAGTCCCTCCATATCCCGGGCGATGTAGTTGTAGAAAAACTCGGCCATGCGGGCGACTTTGCGGGCAAAGATGCCGTGCTCGTAGTGCACGACGAAATGGTCCGTGTGGGCGTGCCGCCAGTCGAGATCCTCCATGGCGAGGGCCTTGTTTCCGAGGTCGGTGACCAGGGTCCGGTCGAAGGGGTCGCCCTCCAGCTCGGTCCACACATCGTCCCGGTTCGTCGCCCGCACCTGCTTGAACATCTTGAGCACCCGGGGCGATGCCGGCAGCCCGAGGTCGGATCGCCGGCAGAGGGCCTCCACTTCCTTCCCGCTGGGGGACGTGAAGTGCACCATCACCATGCCGGCGGGCCCGTCCTCCTTGATCTCCAGGGTTGCGCGGGCCGGGAAGTATCCCAGAACCCGGCGGTGGGAATCCGGGTCGTAGGCGGCCGTGCGGCGCGAGAGGGTGACGGTTTCCGGGTCGTTGTCCTCCTCGGCCCGGGCCGCCTCGGGCGGCGCCGCCAGGGCCAGGCAAAGGGACAGGAGAAGGAGCCCCGCGCCCCCGCGTATGGTCGTCGTCTGCCGTTTCATGATCCCGCATCTCCGGATTGTCGTGCCCGGGCGAGGTGTGCGCACACCTCGCGGGCAAAGGCCTGTCCGATTCCCGGTACGGCGGCCACCTCGTCCGCCGACGCCCGGCGCAACCGCTGCATGGAGCCGAACGCCTCCAGCAGCTTACGTTTTCGTTTTTCGCCAATGCCGGGGATTTCGTCAAGCACGGACTCCTGGATGCGGCGCCGGCGCAGGGCCCGGTGGTAGGTGAGGGCAAAGCGGTGGGCTTCGTCGCGGATCCGCTGCACGAGGTGCAGGGCGGCGGAGCCTTCGGGGAGGCGCAGGTTCTGCGGCTGCCCGCCCGGGTCGGTGACGAGTTCCTCGAAGCGCTTGGCGAGGCCCGCCGCGGGCAGCTCGGCGAGGCCCAGGGCGTCCAACGCTGCGCGGGCCGCCCGCAACTGGGTGATGCCCCCGTCCACGAGGACGAGGCCGGGGAGATCGGCCCCTTCGGCCTGGAGGCGGCTGTAGCGCCGGGTCACCACCTCCCCCATCATGCCCGGGTCGTCGATGCCCGCGACGGTGCGGATGCGGAACCGCCGGTAGCGGTTTCGGTGGGGAACGCCGTCCACGGCCGTGACCATACTCCCGACCGCGTGGGTCCCGGAGATGTTGGAGATGTCGAAACACTCGATCACCCGCGGCGCGGCGGCGAGGCCCAGGGCGCCCTGCAGCTCGGCCACGCCCTCCCGTGCGCGGTCGGCCTGCTCCCCCGTACCCCGGGTGGCATTCACCCGCTTGCGCACGGCTTCCCGAACCAGGAAAAAGGTGTCGCGAAGGGCCGCGGCCCGCTCGAAGTCGCGCCGGTCGGCGGCGTCGGCCATCTGGTCCTTCAATTCCTGCAGGATCTCGGGCCGCTCGCCGCGCAAAAAGGCCGCCGCCTCCGCGACGCGCTCGTGATACCCCTCCCGGCTGATGCGGCCGATACAGGGCGCGGAGCAGAAGCGAATGATGTCGTTGAGGCAGTGCCGGTAGTGGTCCGGGCCGGGTTCGCGCGGGGAGCACACCCGCAGGCCGAAGCGCTTTTCGCAGAATTCCCGGGCGGCCCGGGCCGAGGCGGACGAGGCGTAGGGGCCGAAGTAGTGGGCCCCGTCCCGCTTCCGGATCCGGCACGTCTGCAGGCGGGGATAGGGCTCGCGCAAGTCGATGCGCAACAAGAGAAACCGTTTATCGTCGCGAAAGGTGATGTTGTAGCGCGGGCGGTACTCCTTGATCAGCCGGCCCTCGGTCAGGACGGCCTCCGCCTCGGTGCGCACCACGAGGGTCTCGAAATCGTCGATCGACTTGATCATCCCCCGCACCTTGGGGGGCGCGCTGCGCTGGGTGCCCTTCTGGAAATAGGAACGCACCCGGTTGCGAAGGGAGGCCGCCTTCCCGACGTAGATAATCCTGCCGTGCCGGTCGCGCATGATGTACACGCCGGGCTTGTCGGGCAGTTGCTGAAGCTTGTCTTTGATTTTCGAGGAGAGTTGCATGCGGTCTCTGCGTTGGGTCCGGGAGTATTATAAGCCGGATGGCCATCCATGCCAAGGTGCCGCCGGCGGTCTCGCGCCCCGCGGCGGTCGAGGGCGGCCGCATCTTTTTTGGTGTGACTCCGCCGGCGTTTCTGGTAGAGCGGATGCGCACAGTCCATACCGTTTGCCGCCCCACAGGAGGTCGTTGTATGAAGCCGTTGGTGGTCCAGGTCGATGCCTTCACCTCTGAACCCTTTTCGGGGAACCCGGCCGCCGTCGTCCTCTGGCCGGCCCGGGCGCACGACACCCACGCGGGCGCCATTCCGGTGGACCCCTTCCGCGAGGACTGGATGCAGAGCGTGGCCGATGAAATGAACCTGGCGGAGACCGCCTTTCTCCACCGGCAGACCGGGGACTTCGGCCTGCGCTGGTTTACGCCCACCTGCGAGGTCGATCTCTGCGGGCACGCGACCCTGGCGGCGGCCCACGTCCTGTGGGAGACCGGCGCGCTGCGCTGGAGCGAGCCGGCCGTATTCGACACCCGCAGCGGCCGCCTGAGCGCGCACCATGCGGACGGGTGGATCTCCCTGGATGTCCCCGCCGAACCCGTGGAGGCCTGCGATGCCCCCTTCGACCTGCCCGAGGCGCTGGGCACGCCCGTTTCCTTCGTCGGCCGGAACCGGTTCGATTTGCTGGTGGAAGTCGAATCCCCGGCGGACCTCAGAGCCATGACCCCCAACCACGACCTCTTGACGCACATCCCGGGGCGGGGCGTCATCGTGACCGCCGCCTCCGACGACGAGGCGGCCGATTACCTCTGCCGGTTTTTTGCCCCGCGCGTGGGCATCCCCGAGGACCCCGTCACGGGATCCGCGCAATGCGCACTGGGACCGTACTGGCAGAAACGCCTGGGAAAGACGGACCTGACATGCTTCCAGGCCTCCCGCCGCGGGGGATGGGTCCGGGTCTCCCTGGACCACCGGCGCGTCATCCTGAAAGGGCAGGCCGTGACGGTCATGCGCGGCGAGCTGTCCCTGCTCTGACCCGCCGATCGCGGGGTTCCGGGGGCGGCTTACCGGCGCCGCCACCCCTCCCGGATGCCCTTCCATTCCGGAATCCGGAAGACGGTGCTGAGGCCGGCATACAAGGCGGCGGAGAGGGCCACCGCCCCCAGCACGGCCCCCAGTTGCCCGGCCTTTTCGGGCAGCGGGGCCAGGAGACGGACCAACCCCGCGTGCAGAGCGACCGCACCGCCCCCCATCACGCCGGCCAACAGCAGGATCCTCAACGCGGCCACGGCGAACGGTCCCCAGTCCAGCATACCGATCTTTCGCTGGAGCATGACGGCCAGCAATAGACCGCTGATCATCTCGGCCAGGACCGTGGCGAAGGCGAGGCCGGCATGCTTGAGCGAAGCGGGCCAGGTGAGGACAAAGGCGATATTCAGGACCAGGTTGACGCCCACGGTGAGCAGGCCGATGCGCACCGGGGTTTTCGTGTCCTGGCGGGCGTAGAAGGCGGGGACAAAGATCTTCGCCAGGCTGAAGGCCAGCAGGCCGGGGGCGTAGAACTGCAGGGCCACGGCCGTCGCCCGCACCGAGCCGGCATCGAACACGCCCCACCCCAGCAGGAGCCGGATAATCGGCTCCGCCAGGACCAGCAGCCCCACGGCGGCGGGCGCCATGATGAACAGCAGGTTGCGCAGCGATACCTCGACCGTCTTTCGCATGTCCTCGTCCGCCCCGCGGGCGACCTGGCCGGACAGGGTCGGGAGCAGGACCGTGCTCATGGCCGTGGCAAAAATGCCCAGCGGGAAATAGATCAGCCGCTCGCTGAAGAACAGGGCCGCCGGCGCCCAGGCGCCGACCCACACGGCCAGCAAGCGGTCGACCAGCACATTGAGCTGGGTCACCGCCATCCCGAGCGCAGCGGGCCCCATCAGCAGGAGGACGCGGCGCACCCGGGGATCCGACCACCGGGCATCCCACCGGATGCGGAACCCGCGACGCCTCAACGCCGGGATCTGGACGCCGAGTTGCAGCGCCCCGGCCAGGAGAACCGCCCAGGCCACCACCCGGATGCGCCCGGCCGGCGATTCGGCCAGCAGCGGGCTGACCCCGGCGGCGGCGATAATCCACACGATGTTCAGGAGGCACGGCGTGGCCGCCGGCAGGGCAAAATGTCCGCGCGCATTCAGGATGGCCATCGACAAGGCCGCCAGGCAGATGAAGACCATGTAGGGCAGCATGATCCGGAGAAGCTCGAGGATCGAACGGACCATCGGATCCCCGGCGAGGGGGCCGGCGAGCGCCGCACTGATGCCGGCCAGCCCCAGCGCCGTGATCGCGACCAGGGTCAGGGCGGTGAGGCTGACCACCCGCCGGGCGAGGGCCCACGCGGACGTCTCGCCGTCGCGGTGCATGCTTTCCACAAACACGGGCACGAACGCCGAGGACAGGGCCCCCTCCCCGAACAGGCGGCGGAACAGATTGGGAATCGTGAACGCCACCACAAAGGCGGACATGTGCACGGAGGTTCCAAAGGCCGCCGCCATCACGATGTCCCGCAGCAGGCCCAACCCGCGGCTGAGCAGGGTGAAACTGCCCACGACTCCGGCGGATCGAATGACGCGTGGCGTACTCATCAGAGGCGTCCGATTCTGCGCGTCCTCACGCCTCCTCGTCGGGGGGCGGGAGAGGACTCTGAACCACCCCGGCCCTGGCCAGGCTCAGCTCCCACAGCTTGGCATACTTCACGGCTACCCCGAAGGAGCTGACCACCGCGATAAGAAAGCCGCGACGGCCGTCCAGGATGCCCAGCTTGAAGAAATAGGCCTTGATGAACCGCCACCAGGGCCGGAAGAGGAAGTCGTACCAGTGGAAGCGCTCGCCGTTCTGGTACTTGGCCAGCGCGGATATGCTCGAGAAGCGGTTCATGGTCTGGAGATGGTCGTCGATGTCATCGTACGTGTAGTGCCACAGGGGATGATGGAGGGTCTTGACCGGTCCGTCGATGAGCACCTGGTCGTGGGGCTCCACCCCCGCGATGGTCCCCTGGTTTTTGCGGAACAGTCGCAGCTTGATGTCCGGGTACCACTCGCCGAACAGGATCCACTTGCCCAGGTAGAAGACCTTGCGCGGAAACCGGTAGCCGAGGACTTCGCCGGTGCGGTGTTCCAATTCGAAACAGATTTCCTCCCGGAGATCCGGCGAGATCTCCTCGTCCGCATCGACGAAGAGGACCCAGGGGCAGGTCGCCATATCGCGGATGAGGCTCCGCTGGCCGATGTAGCCCAGCCACTCGTGCTGATAGACCTTGTCCGTGAACTCCCGGCAGATCTCCACGGTCCCA
>CAZCOO010000154.1:0-768 GCA_964500395.1 uncultured Verrucomicrobiota bacterium | reverse complement strand
CATCGGTGCTGTAACTGTCCACGACGATAATCTCATCGCACCAGAGCAGGCTCTGCAGACACAGCCGGATTTTGGCTTCTTCGTTTCGCGTGATCACACACGCGGATACACGTTCTCGCATCGTCTTCTCACTCCCTGGGCCTGTCCGCCTCCACGTGCTGCCATGCCTCCCACACCTCATCCGGGGAGACCGCCTCGAGCCAGTCCTGCGCGTCCCGGCTGTGGCGGGCGATATCCCGGGAGCGGTGCGGGCTTTTCTGCAGCACGCGAATGCCGTCTCCGAGCGGGCCGGTTCGGGCCGGGTCCGTCGTGCCGAATATCGCCACCCCGCGGCAGCCGGCCGCGGCGGCGAGGTGCATGCCGCCGCTGTCATTGGTCACCACAAACCCGCACACCCTAAGCAAGGCCGCCCATTCGGACAACGTCGTTTTTCCCGCCAGGTTGATCGCACCCGCCCCGATCTGCTCTTCCATCGACCGGCACAAATCGACCTCCGCCGCCCCGCCCAGCAGACACACCCGCATCCCGCCCTGTTTCACCATGCGCCGCCCCAGCGCGACGAAGTGGGACGCGGGCCATTGTTTGGCGGGCCCCCGCGCGGCCCCCGGCATGAGGGCGGCCACCCGCTCGCCGGCCGGCAGCCGCTCCCGCGCCCGGGTCTCCGCCTCCCCGGGAATCTCGAGGCGCGGGGGCCTGACCGGCCGGGGCCAGGGTCCCTCCGGCAGCAGAACGGCAAAGGCCTCGTAGGCCTGGTGGGCGTACGCGGAA
>CAZCOO010000153.1:5395-7007 GCA_964500395.1 uncultured Verrucomicrobiota bacterium | reverse complement strand
CCGTAGCAGTTGAACTTTGTCTCCTCCGGCACGAGGCCGGAGGGGGACGGCCGAGTCCGCCCCTCCCGCGCCCCCCGCCATGGGGCAAAATGTTACAATGTACGGACTGACCCCTCTGCCCGGCAGTTCTTCAGGAGGAGTGAGGGAAGCGGATTCAGCCGGTGGGGTCGGACTGGTCGAGGGAGTGGGCGATGGATTCGGCCAGGGTGAAGAACTCATCGCGCGAGAGGTCGCCCATATCCCGGCCCTGGTCGCGGATGGCTTCGTCAATCCGCAGGCACCATTCCTGCATGAGGCGGTGGCTTTCCTCGGAGCCGTTTCGAAGATCGAAGTCCGGGCCCTGGGTGAGACGGGTGTGGCCGTCGTCGTTGTCGAGCCCGAGGCCGAGGATGCGGGTGACGGGAGCGGAATTCCGGGAGGGCGGTGCTGGTCGGTCCATGATGGAAGATCAAAAACGGTTGGCGGATCGGACTTTCCCTTGACGAGGCAAAGGGTGCAGGCCTTTACTAGGGCCCTTCCACCCTCTGCGCCCGTTGTGTGCAGTGAGTCTAACCACAGGAGACGTTTTCATGGCGAGTATAAATTTTGGCGGTGTCGAAGAGGAAGTGATCACCCGGAAGGATTTCACGCTGGCGCAGGCCCGCCGCGTTCTGAAGAAGGAGACGGTGGCGGTTATCGGGTACGGGGTCCAGGGGCCCGCGCAGGCCCTGAATATGAAGGATAACGGGATCAACGTCATCGTGGGCCAGGCCAAGCAGTTCAAAAAGGATTGGGACCGCGCGCGCAAGGATGGCTGGAAGCCGGGGGAGACCCTGTTTGACATCGAGGAGGCGGTCCAGCGGGCGACCATCGTCCAGTTGCTGGTCTCGGATGCGGCGCAGATGAAGGTGTGGCCGGCGGTGAAGAAGAACCTGAACCCCGGCGATGCCCTGTATTTTTCCCACGGCTTTTCCATCGTGTACCGGGACAAGACCAAGGTGATCCCGCCCGAGGATGTGGACGTGATCATGGTGGCCCCGAAGGGGTCGGGGCTGAACGTGCGCCGCAACTTCCTGGCGGGCGTAGGGATCAATTCGAGCTTTGCCGTGGAGCAGGATGCCACCGGGCGGGCCCGGGAGCGCTGCCTGGCCGTGGGGATGGCGATCGGGTCGGGATACCTCTTCCCGACGACCTTCGAGCACGAGGTGACCAGTGACCTCACCGGAGAGCGGGGTGTGCTGATGGGCGCGCTGGCCGGGCTCATGGAGGCCCAGTACGATGTGCTCCGCAAAAACGGCCACACCCCGAGCGAGGCCTTCAACGAAACGGTGGAAGAGCTGACCCAGAGCCTGATCCGGCTGGTGGATGAGAAGGGCATGGACTGGATGTACTCGAATTGTTCCGCCACGGCTCAGCGGGGCGCCCTGGACTGGAAGCCGAAGTTCAAGAAGGCCACCCTGCCGGTCTTCCGCGAGCTCTACAAGTCGGTGAAGAGCGGGGCGGAAGCCGACCGGGTCATCCGCCTCTGCGGGCGCAAGGATTATCCGCAGCGGGTGGCCAAGGAGCTGGCGGCGATCCACGATTCGGAGATGTGGCAGGCCGGCGCCAAGGTGCGCGACCTGCGCCCGAAGGG
>CAZCOO010000153.1:0-5295 GCA_964500395.1 uncultured Verrucomicrobiota bacterium | reverse complement strand
ACGATTCGGAGATGTGGCAGGCCGGCGCCAAGGTGCGCGACCTGCGCCCGAAGGGAAAAGCCCGAAACGTCACGAAGCAGACCAAGGGTGTATCCGGCCGGACCCTGAACTAGGGGGCCGGGCCGGCCGGTTTCCGGTCCGGTCCCCGTCCCCCGCCCGCCGGATGGCCCGCCGCCCGGGTTCGATATCCCTGCCCGCGGGGGCGGAGACGCAAAGGGGCAACGGCGCCGGCAAAGGGTGCATTCCCCTTGTGCGCACCCCCTTGCGTTGGTATGGTCCCCGGTTCAAGTGCGCGGTCCGTATGGGGGGATCGCAGAGCGGAAAGATCGAGGTACACGATGACAGAAACGCAACAGTCCTTTTCGAGAGAGGACCTGCTCAAATGCGGGGCCGGCGAGATGTTCGGGCCGGAAGCGGCCAAGTTGCCGCTGCCGAACATGCTCATGATGGACCGCATCACGCACATCTCCAATGAGGGGGGCGGGTATGGCCGCGGCGAGGTGCGGGCGGAACTCGACATCCACCCGGATCTCTGGTTCTTTGCCTGCCACTTTCAAGACGATCCGGTTATGCCCGGGTGCCTGGGGCTGGATGCGATGTGGCAGCTTGTCGGGTTTTTCCTCACCTGGAACGGGTACCGGGGCCGGGGCCGCGCCCTCGGCGTCAACGAGGTGAAGTTTACCGGCCAGGTCTTGCCCTCCGCGAAGCTGGTGGAGTACAAGCTGGATATTCGCCGGGTGATCGACCGGCGACTGGTGATGGCCATTGCCGACGGGACCATGGCCGTGGACGGGGAAGACATTTACAAGGCAAAAGGATTGCGAGTGGGTCTTTTCAGTCAGGATCAAGCGGCGGAGATGAAGATATGAAACGAGTCGTGATAACCGGAATGGGCGTTGTCTCGTGCATCGGCAATACCCGGGAAGAGGTGGCCGAGAGCCTGCGGACCGGGCGCTCGGGTATCCGCTACGTGGATGAGTATGAGAAGTGGGGGCTGCGCAGCCGCGTGGCCGGCCAGGTCGATATCGACTTCAAGGAGCACATCGACCGCAAGACGCTCCGGTTCATGGGCGATGCGGCGGCCTACGCCTATATTGCCATGCAGCAGGCGATCGAGCAGTCGGGCCTCGGCGACGAGGACGTGTCCAACCCCCGCACGGGATTGATCGTGGGGTCGGGGGGGGTCTCCTCGTCCAACATGGTGAACGGGGTCGACATCATGCGGGAGAGCGGGCTGCGCAAAGTGGGGCCCTACATGGTGCCGCGGACCATGGGCAGCACGGTGTCCGCCTGCCTCGCCACGCCCTTTAAGATCAAGGGGGCAAACTATTCCATCAGCTCGGCCTGCGCGACGAGCGCGCACTGCATCGGCAACGCGATGGAACTGATCCAGCTCGGGAAGCAAGACGTCGTCTTTGCCGGGGGCGGGGAAGAAGAGCACTGGACCTCCACCACCATGTTCGATGCCATGGGGGCGCTGTCCACGAAATACAATGAGACGCCGCAACAGGCGTCCCGGCCGTTTGATGTGAATCGCGACGGGTTCGTGATTGCCGGGGGCGGCGGAGTGATGGTGCTGGAGTCGCTCGAACACGCGCAGGCCCGCGGGGCGAATATTCTGGCGGAGGTCATCGGCTACGGGGCGACCTCGGACGGGTACAATATGGTGCTTCCGTCCGGCGAAGGCGCCGTCCGCTGCATGCAGATGGCCCTGGAAAACGTGGACACGCCCATCGACTACATCAATCCCCACGGAACGAGCACACCGGGCGGGGATGTGGTGGAATTGAAGGCCGTGCGGGAGGTGTTTGGAGCCGACATGCCGCCGGTGAGTTCGACCAAATCGATGACCGGGCATTCGCTCGGCGCGGCGGGTGCGCACGAGGCGATCTACAGCCTGCTGGCGCTGCAGGGAGATTTCATTCCGCCCTCTCTCAACGTGGAGACGCTGGACGAGGATGTGCAGGATGCCAACGTGGTGCGCGAGCCCCGCGAGCAGGCGGGTCTGCGGACGGTGATGTCGAACAGCTTTGGCTTCGGCGGCACCAATGCCACGCTAATCATGCGCTCCCTCTAGGCATAGGAACTCCCGTGCGTAATAAAACAGCCGGCAGGACCATCGGTATCCTCACCAGCGGGGGAGACGGCCCGGGGATGAATGCGTGTATTCGCGCCATTGTCCGCACGGCCGAATACGAGGGCTGCCGGGTGCTCGGGTTCGAGCGGGGGTATGCCGGGGTGATCGAGGGCGATGCCCGGCCGCTGGGCAGTCGCGATGTCTCCAACATCCTGCAGCGGGGCGGGACCATCCTCCGCAGTGCCCGCTGTAAGGAGTTTGAGACGGAGGCGGGGCGGCAGAAGGCGGTGCGCCGCCTCGAGGCCTGCGGGGTCGATACGCTGATGGTGATCGGCGGGAACGGGTCGCTGCAGGGGCTCGACCTCTTGTCGGAAATCTGGCCGGGACAGGTGATCGGCCTGCCGGGGACGATCGACAACGACCTGGCCGGCACGGACGCGACGATCGGATTCTACACCGCCCTGGACACCGCGCTGGATGCCATTGATAAGGTCCGGGATACCGCGGAGGCGTTTGACCGGGTCTTTCTCATCGAGGTCATGGGGCGCAAGGCGGGGTTTATCGCCCTGGGGGTCGGGCTGGCCGGCGGGGCGGAGGAAATCCTGGTCCCCGAGCATGAATTTGATATCGCGGCGCTGTGCGAGCGGTTGCGGGTGGCCCGGGACCGGGGCAAGGGCAGTTACATCATCGTGGTGGCCGAAGGGGCCTGCGAGGGCGGGGCGGAGCGGGTGGCGGAGGACCTGGAACGGTGTGCGGGGATTGCCACCCGGGTGTGTGTGCTCGGGCACATTCAGCGCGGCGGATCCCCCACCGCCCAGGACCGGATCCTGGCCACCCATCTCGGCGCCCATGCCGTCGATGCAGCGCGGCAGGGGGAGACGGGCGTGATGGTGGGGATGATCAACAACACACCGACGCTGGTGCCGCTGCGCCAGGCCTGGTCCACCAAGAACGAGATCGACCCCGCCCTCCTGCAGATCAACGAGCGGTTGATTATTTAGCCTGAATACCCCGCCCGGGCCATGAGGTCGCTGACGCGCCGGGCAAAGCGGGCCGGGTTGGGCAGGGGGGATCCCTCCGCCAGCAGGGCCTGGTCGTAGAGCAGCTCGGCGTATTCCCCGAGCTTATCGTCCTTCGGGTCGGATTCCTGCATGGCCTGCATCTTCTGCACCACGGGGTGATCGGGGTTGAGTTCCAGGATGCGTTTGCTCTTCGGCACGTCCTGGTTCATGGCCCGCATGATGCGCTCGATGTTGGCGCTCATGGCTTCCGGGTCGGCGACGAGACAGCAGGCGGAATCGGTGAGCCGGTTGGTGAGCCGGACTTCCTTGATGTCGTCCTGCAGATGCGACCGCACGGAGTCGAGCACACCCTGGAAGGTCTTGGTCTTTTCTTCGAGGTCGCCGCCGGTCTCCTGGTCTTTGGTTTCCGACTCCTCGCCCTCCTGGTCCAGGTCGAGTTCCCCGCGGCTGATGTCTTTGAAGGGTTTCCCGGCAAAGTCGGGCATGGAATCGGCCACCCACTGATCGATGGGGTCGACCATGAGGAGGACCTCAAAGCCGCGTTTGCGCAGGCCCTCCAGCAAGGGGCTGTTGGCCACCGCCTGGCGCTGCTCGCCCACGAGGTAGTAGAAGGCGTCCTGGTCGCCGGGCATGCGGTCGGCGATTTCCTGCAGGGAGACGAGTTCTTCCTCTTTGGTCTCGGAGGTGGAAAAGAGCAGCAGCTCCTGGATCTTCTCCCGGTTTTCCTGGTCGAGGTGCATGCCTTCCTTGAGGACCTGGCCGAACTGCCGGTAGAAGGTTTCGTAGTCCTCCCGGCGCTCTTTCTTCATCTCGGCGAGGCTGTTGAGGACCTTGTTTACGAGGTTCTTGCGCATGCGGCGGATAATGGCGTGGTCCTGCAGCATTTCGCGGGACACGTTGAGGGGCAGGTCGCTGGAATCGACCACGCCCCGGACGAAACGGAGATACTGGGGCAGGAGGTCCTCGCAGTCATCGGTGATGAACACGTTGCGCACGTACAGGTGAATGCCGCGGTTTTCCTGGCGCAGGAGGATGTCGTGGGAGGCATGGCTGGGGATGTAGAGCAGCGCCCGGAACTCGGTGACGCCCTCGGCGGCGTAGTGAATGGTGTCGAGCGGGTCGACATAATCGTGGCTGACGTGCTTGTAGAACTCCTTGTATTCCTCGTCGGAGACCTCTGAGCGGGACTTCTTCCAGATGGACTTCATGGAGTTGAGCGTTTCCTCTTCCACGGTCTCGGTCTCTTCGCCGCCCTCCTCTTCGGCCGGCTTCTTGCGGACCACGTCCATGACGATGGGGAAGGCGATGTAGTCGGAGTACTGTTTGACGATCTGCCGGATGCGCCATTCCTCGAGAAACTCCTCTTTCCCTTCGGCGAGGTGGAGGATGACGTCCGTTCCGTGCTCTTCGCGCTCCGTTTCTTCTATGGTGTAGCTGCCCGCGCCGGTGGAGATCCACTTCAGCGCCGGTTCGTCGGAGCCGGCCCGCCGGGTGATGACGGTGACCTTGTCGGCCGCCATAAAGGAGGAGTAGAACCCGACGCCGAACTGGCCGATGAGCTCGGCGGAGGGCTGCTCGTTCTTTTCCTGGAGTTCTTCCAGGTATTTCCGCGTACCGGAGTTGGCGATGGTGCCGATGTTCCTGTCGAGCTCCTCGGCATCCATGCCCACGCCGTTATCGCTGACGGTCAGGGTTTTGGCTTCTTTGTCGACGTGGATCTTGATCTTCCAGTGCTCGTCCTGCTTCTGGAGGTCCTTGTTGGTAAGGGCCTCCAGGCGGGCCCGGTCGATGGCGTCCGAGCTGTTGGAGATGAGTTCCCTCAGAAAGATCTCGCTCTTGGAGTAGAGGGAGTGGATCACGAGGTTGAGCAACTGCTGGACCTCGGTTTTGAACTTGCGGGTCTTTTTGGCCATGGGAGATCGCTCCTGGTTGGTATTGTTGAAAGTGGTGAGCCCGCGGCGCAGATGCGCCGGTGTGCGCATCGCCTTCGATAGGCAGGCAAACGGGGTATTGTGGGAATTCAACGCGGTTTGTCAATAGGAGGGGATTGGTATGTGGAGAGGTTGCAGCGTCGGCTCCGGCGCCTCAACCGTGGCAGAGGGGCCTCATCGGGAATCGACCCCGGCCGGCTTGTCGGGCATCCTTTGTAGGACAGGCTTCCCCGGTCCTCCGGGGAGCCTGTGCCCGCCGGAGCCC
>CAZCOO010000152.1:0-7072 GCA_964500395.1 uncultured Verrucomicrobiota bacterium | reverse complement strand
AGGCAGGAATGCCTGACCTACTGGCCGAGGCTGTCTGCCCGGCCTATCCTCCGGCGCGCTCATCAAAACCGTCATCCCGGAGTTGTGTTTGGGGCGAGGGGCAAGCGCCCGGATGAGCAGGGGACCGCGTTCGGGGGGTTCCTCGACTCCGCTCGGAACGACGGGGGAAAAACGGTTGGAGTGAGAGGCGGGGTTCCGCCGAGCGGGCGGAAAGAGCGTGACACAGCCGTCCCGGCTGTGTGGTGTGCCCCCCCGATCTGCCTTCGGGCATTGTGAATTGCCAATCCGCGGGCGCCCGGCGTAGACTGCCGGTTCTTTTTGAGCCACGGCAAGCCGTTCACATTCGATAGAGATACAGGAGAGTTATGAAGACACTGGTTACGGGCGGAGCGGGATACATCGGCAGCGTCACCACGGAACTGCTCCTCAACGCGGGGCACGAAGTCGTGGTGTTTGACAACCTGGAGATGGGCCATCGGGAAGCCGTCGATGAGCGGGCCGGCTTTATCGAGGGCGACCTCCGGCAGCCCGGGGCGATTGAATCCGCCATGCGGGAGGTGAAGCCGGAGGCGGTGGTGCACTTTGCCGCCTATGCCTACGTCGGCGAGTCGATGGAGAATCCCGTCCGCTATTTCGAGAACAACGTGGGCGGCGCCCTGAACCTGATGCGGGCCATGGACCTCACCGGCGTACAGAAGATCATCTTCTCCTCCACCTGTGCCACCTACGGGATCCCGGACCGGATTCCCATGACCGAGGACCTCCCCCAGCGGCCGGAGAATCCCTACGGCGAGACCAAGCTGATGTTTGAGACCATGCTCCGGTGGCAGCAGCGGCAACGGGGGGTTCAGCCGGTGTTTCTGCGGTATTTCAACGCGGCGGGGGCCACGGAAAAGTTCGGCGAGGATCACGACCCCGAGACCCACCTGATCCCGCTGGTGCTGCAGGTGGCGCTGGGGCAACGCGACTCGATCAAGATTTTCGGCGACGATTACGATACCCCGGACGGTACCTGTATCCGGGACTATATCCACATCGCGGACCTGGCCGAGGCCCACATCCTGGCGCTGACCGGCGACCACGCCGGTGCGTTCAACCTGGGGAACGGGTCGGGCTACTCGGTCCAGGAAGTGATCGATGCGGCCCGGGCGGTGACCGGTCACGAGATTCCGGCGGAGGTCGCGCCGCGGCGGGCGGGGGATCCGCCCCGGCTGGTGGCGGGGGCGGACAAGGCGCACAGGGAGCTGGGCTGGACGCCGAAGTACCCCGAGCTGAAGACGATTCTCGAACACGCCTGGGCGTGGCACCGGGCCCATCCCCGCGGCTATGCCTCATGACCTCCTCCGCGGTCGAACTCGTCTCGACCGGCGGCGAACTCCTCAGCGGACGTACGCTCAATCGGCACGCGCAACTGGTCGGCGAGCGGCTCGGTGCGCTGGGGCTGGATCTCGTCCGCGACACCACGGTTCCGGATGATGCGGAGGCCATCCGCGAAGCGGTGGCCGGCGCCCTGCGGCGGGTTCGCGTGGTGTTGGTGACCGGCGGCCTCGGGCCGACGCCCGACGACCTCACGCGCGACGTGATCGCGGAGATGGCGGGGCGGGCGGTGGTCGAGGATGCGGCGACGGCGGCCTGGCTGGAGAAACGGCTCCGGCAGATGGGGCGGCGGTTTACCCCGCAGGCGCGTCGCCTGGCGCGGATCGTCGAGGGGGCCGAGGTCCTCCCGAATCCCGTCGGCGCCGCACCCGGTCAACGCGTGGAGCTGGACGAGGGTGTGGTGTTTCTGCTTCCGGGTCCCCCGGACGAATGCCGGAGCGTTCTCGAGGAGAGCGTCCTGCCCTGGCTGCGGGAGCACCTGGCGGAGGCCCGGCCGCGAAATCGAAAGCTGTTCCTCATCTGCGGGGTGGGGGAAGCCGACGTGCAGACGATGCTGGAGTCGCGCGGGTGGCCCGGGAGTGTCGAGGTGACGTACCGGGCGGCGCCCGCCCGGGTCGAGCTGGGGCTGGCCGCGCCGGTCGACGAGCGCAGCGCGCTGGACGCGGCGGCGGCGGATGTCCGGCGCCTTCTGGGGGCGCATATCTTTGCGGAAGAGCGGACGGAGCTGCCCGCGGTGGTGGGGGATCTCCTGGCCGAAGCCGGCTGCACCCTGGCCACGGCGGAATCCTGCACGGGCGGACTGGTGGGGCACCGCATCACCTCGATCGGCGGCGCTTCGCGCTATTATCTCGGCGGGGTGGTGGCCTATGCCAACGCCGTCAAAGAGAAGGAACTGGGCGTGTCCGCCGGGGTTCTGGAATCGGAGGGCGCGGTCAGCGAGCCGGTGGCCCGGGCCATGGCCGAGGGCGTGCGGGAACGGTTCGGGGCCGATTACGGGATCGGCATCACCGGGATCGCCGGGCCGGGGGGCGGGACGGACGAAAAGCCGGTCGGCCTGGTGTATATCGGGATCGCCGCGCCGGGCGGCAGCCGCGTGTACCGCCACGTCTTTCCCGGGCAGCGCGGGTGGATCAAGGAGTGGAGCGCGATGCGCAGTCTCGACTGGCTGCGGCGACACCTCCAGGGAGTCGAATCCGTATGACGCAGGAGCCCGCGCCGCTGCGGTTGTTTATCGCGATCGACCTCCCGCCGCAGGTGCGCGACCGGCTGGCCTCGATCCAGAAGCAACTCCGGTCGGGGCGGGCGCGGGTGCGGTGGGTGCCGCCGGACAACATGCACCTCACCCTGGTGTTTTTGGGGGAGACGGCCCCCGATCGCGTCCCGGTCCTCGCCGGGATTTTGGAGGCGGTTGCGGCCGGGCGGGAGCCGTTTTCCCTGGCCCTGGGAGATGTCGGCTTCTTTGGGTCGCCCCGCCGCCCCCGGGTGCTGTGGGTGGGCGTGGAGGATCCGCAGGAGGCCCTCGCGCCGTTGCAGGCGGAGCTGGTGAGGCATCTGCGCGGGGCGGGGTGGGCCCCGGAGGATCGTCCGTACCACCCTCACCTGACGATCGGGAGAATCCGCGACCCGCGGCACGGGGCCGCATTGACAGAGGCTGTCGGCTCCATTAAGAATAGTCCGCCCGTAGGGATGGGCGTGGATCGGCTCTATCTGTTCCGCAGTACCCGGACGGCGCGCGGCGTCCAGTATTCCGTCGAAGCATCATCATCATTGTAAGGAGCATCCGATTATGGCGGCCAAATCCAGCAAACCTGCCGAGCCTGCTCAGAAAGACTCGAAGAAGGCTCTCGACAGCGTCCTGTCACAGATCCAGAAGGAGTACGGGGAGGGGGCGATCATGCGCCTCGGCGAGGACGAAACGCCGGCCCGGATCCCCTGCATCTCGACCGGCTCGCTGACCCTGGACATCGCCCTCGGGATCGGCGGGGTGCCGCGCGGCCGGGTGATCGAGATCTTCGGGCCCGAATCCTCCGGCAAGACCACCCTGGTGAGCCACATCATTGCCAATGCCCAGAAGAGCGGCGGCATGGCGGCGTTTATCGATGCCGAGCACGCCCTGGATCCCCAGTACGCCAAGAAGATCGGGGTAGATCTGGAGGAGCTGCTCGTGGCCCAGCCCGATTCCGGGGAAGAGGCGCTCAACATCGCCGAATCGCTGGTGCGCAGCAATGCGCTCGACGTCGTGGTGGTCGACTCGGTGGCGGCGCTCGCCCCCCGGGCCGAGCTGGAGGGGCAGATGGGGGATTCCCACGTCGGGCTGCAGGCCCGCCTCATGTCGCAGGCCCTCCGCAAGCTGACGGCGTCCATCAACCGGTCCAGGACCTCGTGTATCTTCACCAACCAGATCCGGGAAAAGGTCGGCGTCATGTTCGGCAGCCCCGAGACCACCCCCGGCGGCCGCGCGCTCAAGTTTTATTCGTCCGTGCGCCTGGACATCCGCCGCATCGGCATGCTGAAAGACAACACCGGGCGGGCCTACGGCAACCGCACCAAGGTCAAGGTGGTGAAGAACAAGGTCGCCCCCCCGTTTATGGAGGCGGAGTTCGACATTCTCTACGCCGAGGGCATTTCCTACACCGGGTCGATCATCGATGCCGCGCTCGCCCACAACCTCATTGAAAAACGGGGGTCGTGGCTCTCCTACGACGGCAAACAGCTCGGCCAGGGGCGGGATGCGGCCCGCGACGCCCTCAAGGAGGACGAAGCCCTCCGCAACGAGATCGTCGAGAAGGTCCAGGAAAAAGCACACGCCGCGGCGTGAGCGCCTGAGTGGGCTCATTCATGAAGCAGACGATGACCGCATCCGAGATTCGCGAATCCTTCCTGGAGTTCTTCAGAGGCAAGGGTCACGAGATCGTGGCCGGCGCCCCCGTGGTCCTGCCCTCGGATCCCACGCTCCTGTTCACCAACGCGGGGATGAACCCGTTCAAGGAGATCTTCCTGGGCGCCCGCGAACCGGAGGCGTCCCGCGTAGCCGATACGCAGAAGTGCATCCGGGTCAGCGGCAAGCACAATGACCTCGAAGAGGTCGGCCGCGACACCTATCACCACACCTTTTTCGAGATGCTCGGCAACTGGTCCTTCGGCGACTACTACAAGCGGGAGGTCATCGCCTGGGCCTGGGAGCTGCTGACCGAGGTGTGGGGCCTGGAAAAAGACCGCATGTGGGCGACCGTCCACCACACCGACGACGAGGCCGAGGCACTGTGGAAAGAGGTCACGGATATCCGTCCCGACCACATCCTGCGGTTTGGCGACAAGGACAACTTCTGGGAAATGGGCGAGACCGGGCCGTGCGGCCCCTGCTCCGAAATCCACATCGATCTCACGCCCGACAAAACCGGCAAAGCCCTGGTGAATGCCGACAGTCCGGAAGTAATCGAGCTGTGGAATCTGGTCTTCATCCAGCACAACCGCAAAAGCGACGGCACGCTGGAGGACCTGCCCAGCAGGCATGTCGATACCGGCATGGGGTTCGAGCGGCTGGTCGCCGTGCTCCAGGGCAAGGCCTCCAACTACGACACCGATCTGTTTACCCCCGTCATTGAAAAACTGAAACAGATGACGGGGCGCCGCTACGAAGGCGATGACGCGGTGGGGATGCGGGTGATTGCCGACCATCTGCGGGCGCTCTCCATCGCCATCTCGGACGGCGTGATGCCGTCCAACGAGGGGCGGGGCTACGTCCTGCGGCGATTGCTGCGGCGGGCTGTACGCTTCGGGCGTCAGCTCGGATTCCGCGACCCCTTCATGGCCGAGCTCTTTCCCCTGGTGGAGGAGAGCCTGGGGCCCGTCTTTCCCGACCTCGCCAACCGGCGCGATACCATCCGCAAAGCGCTGACCTCCGAGGAAGAAAGCTTCGCCGCGACCATCGACCGGGGCATCGTCCTGTTCGAGGACGTGGTGGACGCGTTGCGAAAGCACCGCGAGACCGTCTTTCCCGGCGATCAGGCATTCAAGCTCTACGACACCTACGGCTTCCCGCTGGACCTGACCGTGATGATGGCCGGCGAGGAAGGGCTGTCGGTGGACGAAGAACAGTTCGACCGGCTCATGGAAGAACAGCGCGAGCGCGCCCGGCATGCCCGCAAAGACGCCATGCTCGATGCCGATGCGGACCTGGTGGCGGCCCTGGTCCAGGAGGGCGTGCGCAGCCGCTTTGTCGGGTACGATGCCGTGGATGTGGAGACCCGCATCCGCACCCTGGTCCGGGACGGACAGAAGACCGACCGCCTCCCGGAAGGGGAAGAGGGCATGGTGATTCTCGAGGAGACCCCGTTTTACGCCGAGTCCGGCGGCCAGATCGGGGACCGCGGAGCCATTCGCACCCGGGCCGGCGAGTTCGAGGTGTGGGATACACAGCGGCCCGCGGAAGGGTTGATCCTGCACATCGGCAAAATGGTCAGCGGGGAGCTCGCCGCCGGCGCCGACGCCGGGGCGGTGGTCGATACGCATCGGCGGGCGCGCACCGCGGCCCATCACACGGCCACGCACCTGCTCAACGAAGCCCTGTGCCAGGTGGTCGACGGCAGCATCCGGCAGGCCGGGTCCCTCGTCGCCCCCGACCACCTCCGGTTCGACTTTACCTGCAGCGACGCCATCCCCGCCGAGCACCTCGAAGAGATCGAGCACCGGGTCAATGGATGGATCATGCAGGACGACGACGTGCGGACCTACGAAATCCCGTTCAAGGAGGTCGAAGGGTCGGGCATCAAGGCCGTCTTCGATGAAAAATACGGCGATGTTGTCCGGGTGGTCGACATTGCCGGGTACAGCCGGGAGCTGTGCGGGGGCACCCACGTCGAACGGACAGGGCGGCTCGGGCCGTTCCGCCTGCTTCGGGAGAGCTCCGTGGCCTCGGGCATCCGCCGCGTGGAAGCCGTCTGCGGTTGGCCCGCCTACGAAGTCATCCGCCGCGAACACGATATCGTCCACAGCCTGGCCGCCCGGTTCAGCGCCCGGGAAGACGAAGTGGTCGATCGCGTGGACGCCCTCGCCTCGCGCGTGAAGGTTCTGGAAAAGGCCTTGAAGGAAAAAGAAGTCGAATCCGCCCGGGGGCAGGTCGACACCCTCCTCGAAAACCGGGAGGAGATTGACGGCGTGGCCGTGGTCGCAGCGGAACTGCCCGGCCAGACCATGGACGGACTGCGCCGGGTGATGGACAGCCTCCGGAACAAGGTCGACAGCGGCATCGTGATCCTGGGCGGGAGCGATGACAAGAAGGCCGCCTTTGTCGCCGAGGTGACCGCCGATGTGCAGGAGCGCGGGGTCCGGGCCGATCAGCTCATCCGCGACGTTGCCAAAATCGCCGGCGGCAGTGGCGGCGGGCAACCCCACAAGGCCCAGGCCGGCGGGAAGCAGCCGGACAAAGTCGGCGAGGCCATCGCCGCCGCCCCCGCCCTCATTCGCGACGCCCTCGCCGCGGGTTCATAGGAGGCGTCCGCGCTCAGGGCATGCACCCCGCCACACGAGCCCCCCCGGAGGGAGTGTGGGGGAGGGAGGGAGTTATTGGTTGTTGGTTGTTGTGGTTCGCCCGGTTAGTGCGTCGGTGCTCTCTCCGCGTCCCGGAGGGACGACCGCCCGTAGCCCGGGGCGAGTAAGGCCGCGAGCGAAGCCCCGGGTTTCGGAGAGAAAAAAA
>CAZCOO010000151.1:0-7087 GCA_964500395.1 uncultured Verrucomicrobiota bacterium | reverse complement strand
CCCGCCCCCACCCTGGGCTCGCCACTCCCCCTGCCCCCTGCTGTTGGAGCCGACGGGTTCAGCGTCGTCATCGGTCTCATGATGCACCTCCTGTTCGGGCGCGAGCAGCGGCGGGAATCCGGGGAGATGCCGCTGGAGCACGAGGACGGGGACAATGCCTCCCCCCTTCGCGAACAGGCCTTCCTCTTCGCCTCCATGGTCGGGATCCTTATCTTCGCCACCTGGGGGCCCGCCCCGGATGCGACCGGCCTCTGGCAGACTTTGTACAACATCAAATGGTGGCTCACCACCGCCTTTGCCGCCGGCCTCGGTCTGCTGCTCGTGCGGATGTTCGGCCTGCCGGTCTGGAAACTGGTGGCCGCCGCGGCCGCCACCGGAGCGGCCGGCTTCGCCGCACCCGCTATCCCGGAAATCGCCTTTGGCATCGGCGTTGCCGCCTTTTCCCTCGCCATCGGAAGCGAACCGGGCACCCTCCGCACCTGGCTTCAGGACACCTGGCGGTTTGCCCGCCAGATCCTTCCCCTGCTGCTCGCCGGGGTCCTCGCGGCCGGCTTCTTCCTCGGCCGCCCCGGGGAAGCCGGCATCATCCCGCCCGACTGGGTTGCCTCCCTGGTCGGCGGAAACTCGCTTGCGGCCAACCTCTTTGCCTCGGTGATCGGGGCCTTCATGTACTTCGCCACCCTGACCGAGGTCCCCATCCTCCAGGGGCTCATCGGCAGCGGCATGGGACAGGGCCCCGCACTCGCCCTGCTCCTGGCCGGCCCCGCCCTCAGCCTGCCCAACATGCTCGTCATCCACAGTGTCCTGGGGACCCGAAAGACCGCCGCCTTCACCCTGCTTGTCATCACCCTGGCCACCCTCTCCGGCCTCGTCTACGGGGCCCTCATTCAGCTCGCGCAGTCAGGCTGACCGCCGCCGGGCGGTTCCTGTCGCTTTCGACAACCCAACAGATGAACAACACGGATCACCAGGAGGCCCCATGACCGACTCTGAAAAAAAGCAAGTCCTGTTTATTTGCCGCCACAACTCCTGCCGCAGCCAGATGGCCGAAGCCCTCTTGCGCCACCGCGCCGGGAACCGATTCGAAGTCTTCAGCGCCGGCCTGGAGTCCAGGGACATTCACCCGCTGGTCCCCGACGTCCTCCACGAGCTCGGCATCGATCCATCGGATTTGCGCTCCCAACCCATCACCGACTATTTGGGCCGCCTCACCCCCCACTACGCCATCATCGTCTGTGATATCAACGAGGACGAATGCCCCAGCCTCTATCCCTTTACACGCGACCAACTCCTCCACTGGCCGTTCGAGGACCCTTCAGAATTCGAAGGGAGCAGGGACGAGACCCGGCAAAAATTCCGGGCCGTGCGAGACCGGATCGATCGCCATATCCAAGATTGGATCGGGTAGACCAGACCCCCGCGACCGGTCGCCCAGGCGCCCCTTGCGCCTTTCCCCGATCGCCTCGTTCCGTCATCCCGAGCGGAGTCGAGGGATCCCGTTCTCTGCAGAGACGTCTTCTGCCCCGGTTCGGGAGATCCCTCGGCACGCTCGGGATGACGGGCAGGAGCGTATTCGGCATCCTGACCCCGGCCTCCGGCACCCATCGCCAAAAGAAGATTGAAAGGATACACCCCCTCCCGTACATTCCGGCTCGATGATGCAACCGCAATGGACCACGAATACTTCCGATCCCCACTCGCTCTCACATGCCGCCCTATCAATCCAACTGCCTTCGCCTGCCTTTCTGTATACTCACCCTCATGGCGATAGGAGCTGTCTCCGCCATGGGTAATGCGGCAGAGTCCTCCGGGGAGGGCCCCCATCGCGGCGTCGTATTGCGACCCGTCATCGACGGCGACTGGCGGGTCATCGCCCCCCCGCCCGACCTGTCCGCGATTCTGCCGGAACGGAACCGGGAGGCGGTCCGGGACCGCCAGCCGAACGATCACCATTTGTTCCAGGATCGTCTCGGCGTGTGGCACCTCTGGGCCTGTGTGCGCCAGACGGAAGTGGGGCGCGTGCTCGCTCACTGGATCAGCCCCTCCCTGGAGGCATCGCCCTGGGCCTTTACCGGCGAGCTCATCCGCGCCGATCGCAATGCCGGGGAAAGCCTGGTGGCCTGGAAGGACCAGGAGTTCATCCAGTCCCCCTACTTCGTTGAACACGACGGGCTTTTCTACATGTTCTACGGAGGATATGCCACGGGCTACGACATCCACGGAGAGCCCACCCTCGACTACGGCGCCATGCAGAACCAGATCTCGCTCATGACGTCCCCGGACGGCCGCACCTGGACCCGCCACCGGGACGATCGCGACTACTCGCGGGTCTTTGTCGGCCCCGGCGCCGCCCGCGACCCCGTCGTTCGCAATTTTGACGGCGTGTGGCACATGTACTATACGGGCCACCATAATGCGGACGTGAACACGGAATCCATCTACGTCCGCACCTCGACCAATCTCCTCGACTGGTCCGACTGGTCCGTGGCCCACTTTGTCGACCCCGCCTTTCGCAGCAGCCGCACCTGTGAGTCACCGGAGGTCGTCGAGCGGAACGGGCGCTATTACCTCTTCCGCAGCGGCGGCTACACAGGCGACGGCAACGGGACCTGTGCGGTGTTTGTCAGTGATGACCCGAAGGATTTCGGCACCGGCGGCGACGGCCGGGCCCACTACGTCTGCAACATCGAGGCCCACGCAGGGGAAATCGTACACGACGACTCCGGGCGCGAATTCATCACCCGCATCTACGACCCGGACATCGGCTACGCCATCCAGCTCGCCCCCCTCCGCTGGGAACCGATCGACCCGTAGGCTGGGCGCCGCCCCACCCACCTCTCCCGGCTGCGCCTTATCGCGCCTCGTCCGGCAGCCAGATCAGATCGGTCACCCCGTACTCCACCCCCAGTTGGGAGAGCAACGTTGTGCACTGTCCGCAGCCGCTCACCCTGCATCAGAGTATTTTTTTCTTCGCCTACCGCAAACCATTGGCCGGCACGTTATATAACCGCCTCCCCCCCTTTTCCGAAACATGCCCGCCCCGCCTGGCCTGCCTGGCCGGAAGCGAGCGGAGGTCAACGCAGGGCGTAGATGGTGCCGTCATCGGATCCGATGACCAGGAATCCATCCGCCAGGGCCGGAGAAGACAACACCGGGCCGCCGGTTTGGAACCGCCCGAGCTCTCGGCCATCCGCGGCGGCAAAAGCGTACACAAACCCGTCCTCACTGCCGACAAACACCCGCCCCCGGGTATCCAGCGCCGGCGACGAAATGATGCGTCCACCGGTTTCCGCTTTCCAGTCCAGGGTTCCCTCTTCCCGGTCCAGCGCGTACAGGAACCCGTCCCCATTCCCGATGTACATCCGGTGCTCGTCCACCGCCGGAGAACTGAAATCGGGATTTGTATCTTTCCAATGCGGTTCGCGATACGCCCACACCTGTTGCTCCGTCCACTTTGCCTTTTTGAAGACGTCGACACTCACCACACCGGACCGCCCCACCGCATACATCCGGCCGTCGCGCAAAGCGGGCGTGAGAACAAACCGATCCAATCCGGCATCGAACTCGTTCACCTTGCGGGTGGTCTCCAGGTTCGTAATGTCATAGCCCGGGCTTCCCTCGGAATAGATGAGATGGTTGCGGTACATAGCCGCGGATGACCCGTCGTGCCCAATCCGGGAGTTGTCCCGCATCGTCCATCGCTCCTGCCCGGTCTCCACATCCAACCCGGTGAGAATGCCGCCCCACTTGTAGCCGGTGGAGCAGAAGACCGTTCCGTTGATCCCGATCGGGGATTGTTCGGTCCGCTTGGCGGGATGCTGCTTCCAGTGGAGGGTCCCGGTCGCCCGGTCCAGGGCAAAGAAGTTCGGGCCGCTCCCGATAAAGACCCGACCGCGATACACAAGCGGGGAGGCCTCGATCGCCGCCCCGGTATCATATTTCCATTGGATGTCTCCGGTCTCCAGCGCCAATGCGTAGAGCGTCCCGTCGCCGCTTCCGATGTAGGCCGTCCCCCCCACGATCACCGCAGAGCCGCGAACCGGCTCGCCGGTCTCCACGCGCCACGCCGCTGTCATCCCGGCCGGCCCGGAGGCTTCATATTCACCGGTCCGGGCGAGATTGGCCCGCCAGAGTCGGCCGTCGAGATCGCTCGCCCGCTCGGCGACCTGGGCGGACGCCGCGCCGGCCACCAGGAACACCCCCAGGGCATACCAGGGCGTCCGACCACATCCGGGGATGCATGCTTGGGTAAAGAAGCGCAGAAAACGGTTCATGGCGGCCTCCGTCAGGGTTGGTCCCATTCGATGTGATCGAGCGGAAAGAGAATGTCCGGAACGTAGGGCGGTTCCTTCGCGGGGTGGGTCCCCGGCTCACACCGGATGATGCGAAAGCCGACTTCCGGCCAGGCGCCGCCCTGCACCAGTTTCCCGAATGGATGCGTCGGACGGCCATTCACCGTGAAGAAGGGCTCCCGGATGTCCGCGGGCGACCGGAAGGATCCGCTGCGGGCCATGGGGATGCCGTCGCCCCTCGGATTTCGGTTGTCAAAGAAGTCGGCCCCCTTCCGGCCCCACACCCACTCAAAGACATGTCCGCTGATGTCCAGCAGCCCGTAGGCATTGGGCTTTTTCCGGCCGACGGGATGCGTTCGATCTCCGGAATTCCCGAGATACCACAGGTAGGCGTCATCCACGCGGAACTGGCCATCCTCGTTCCAGTAATTGATATTCTGCCCCTCGACACCGCCCCGTGCGGCATATTCAAATTCATCTTCTGTCGGCAAGCGCCAGCCCCCCGCGTCCCATCGCATCGTCACATCCTTATGGAACCCATGCGGGGTGTCGCGATCCTTTCGCGAGGCATTCTCCCGGAAAGGAAACACAGTTCGGTAGACCTGCTGACGGGCCTCATCCGTGTAATACACCGGCGTACGCCCCTGGTATTCGGAGAGGGCATTGCACCACACCATGGCATCGTGCCGGCCGATATCGGTCACGGGTTCATCCGGCCGGTGCCGCCTTTGGGGGTCCACCCCCCAGTCCATACTGCCCATGTCCCCGTCACGGTCGAAGCGGTACCCGTTCTGCTCCGCCCACTGCAGCAGACGGGTGTACCGGGCATACGTGATCTCCGTCCGGCTCATGAAAAACGGGGCGATATGGACCACCGCCTCATCTTCCCGGGTAAAGGTCCCGCCGGGTATGGCAACGGCGTCCATCTCGATATTCGGCTCCTGGGCCGGCAGCGCGGTCTGCGGGGTAAACGTCCAGGCGCGGGGTTTGAGCGACGGCTCGGGCTGGGCCACCAGGGAGGCCGGTGCCGGACCCCCGGCAGGGCGCAGCACGGGCCGGAACCCGACCGCCCAGTGCCCGAACCAGGGCTTGCCCCCGGGCCCGCGACGGGGATCGAGATCCGACGCGCCCAGCGCCGTCACTCGCTGCTCCGGACTGTACACACTTCGCTCCCGCCCTCCCGGCCAGCAGAGTTCCCGGACTCCGCCATCCATGCCGGCGAGCCCGTCTCCGTCGCGGGCGCAGACCACCCATTCGCGCAAGGTTGGCAGCCGGTAGCCGTCGGCCGCCCACTTGATATAGATCGTCGGATACGAACCGAAATTCGACGGTTCATGCCGCTCCCGGGTTTCGCGCAAAACGGCCGTGTGCGCAGCATTGGTGTAATAGACGGGCTCCCGCCCCTCCCGCTCGGAGAGGGCATTGCACCACAGGGCTGCATCCATCCAGGTGATGTCCGTCACCGGTTCCGCGGCAGTATGCGCCCCCTCCAGGCGATCCATGCTGCCCATGTCCCCGTCCGTTTCAAATACGAAATTGGGGTGCAGGCTGTACTGGTTGCGCATCGCCCAGGAGTAGACCTTCCACCAGTCCGCGTACGAGACCTCCTCGGTCGCGACGGTGAGGGGCTCTCCCTCGACGGTCAGCTCCCGCATGGGCAGCGTCCACCCGCCGGTGTCCGGACGGTCCACCACCGCATCCACGGAAAAGGCATTCCACTTCAGCCAGCAGTTGGCCATGGTTTTTGAATGCTTTGCCACGAACCATCCGACAGCCGTAATATTCGTAAATTCGCGCGGGCGAAACGTCGCGCCGGCCGGTTCAAACCTGATGTGCCAGGGCGCGCGGGGCGAGTAGCGCGCCCAGCGGGTTTCCACCGGGTTCAGTTCCACCAGTTCGTAGACATCGAAGTCGGGGGCAAATTCACTGATCCAGAACTGCCCCTCTTCCTGCACCACGAACCGGAGTTCCTCGTACTCCTTGGCGTACCGGGAGATCTGCACCCCCATCCGGCTGTCCGGCCCGAAGGCGACGGGGTGGCGATCCCCGCCGTTGATGAAATCCTCCTTCTTCCACATCCACACCCCGTAGAGCTGGGCGGCCGTCCCGGCCGTGGTGGCGTATCCATGGAGATTGAAGTCATCCCCATTATGGTCGAGGTTGATTCCCCCTTCGCTCCACCCCCCCTTTTCCATCCCGTAAAAGATATCCGTGAGCCCGCCGTAAAACGTCGCGTTGTTTCCGTATACATTGTACACGCCCGGCTCCTGCGGCTGCAGGGGGAGGTCCATGCTGAAGATATGGTACTGAACGATATCCGTGGCGTCCCCATCCCCGTCGGCATCGATATCCTTGCGGGTCTGCAACCGCTGGTCTTGGGGAAGGCCATTGCGGTACTGGGGGAGCCCCTGGCTGCCGCCGTGCCAGGCATAGTCGTCCCCAAAATCAACCACGGGACAGCTATCGGCGAATCCGGCGATCGGAGCGATGAGGAGAAGCGAGAGAAGGAAACGTGATTTCATAGCATGTCCTGCTGGGTGGGCAAAAACTGTACGCCACAAGCCTTGTATAAAGTTACACTGTAGGGAGGTGCGCTCATTTACGCAACATTATTACCGTTTTACGCCCCTCCGGGAGCTCGTTTGAAGTCTGTCCTACAATGCGGCCAACCAGATGTTGTAGGACACGCTTCCCTCGCAGAGGGAGCGTGTGGCTCCGGCGGGCACAGGCTCCCCGGAGGACCGGGGAAGCCTGTCCTACAAAGGCTGCTGGGGTCAGTCCCGCTCCCTCACCCC
>CAZCOO010000150.1:1043-7091 GCA_964500395.1 uncultured Verrucomicrobiota bacterium | reverse complement strand
CCTTCTGGAGGTGCCGTACGAAATCTGCCCGCGCCTGGTCCGGGGGCTGGATTACTACGTGCACACGATCTGGGAGATCACCCATGAAGCACTCGGGGCGCAGGATGCCCTGTCCGGCGGCGGACGGTACGAAATTACGCTGCAGGAGAAGGGGATCGAGGGGGTCGGATTTGCCATGGGGCTGGAGCGGGTCCTGGCCGCGATCGAGGAAACCTCCCCCCTCGCCGAGGCCGCCGCCCAGGCGGCGGGGATGGATGTCTGGGTGGTCTCCCTGGGCGAGGCGGCCTTCCGGGAAAACCTCATCCTGACCCAGTCCCTGCGCCATAAAGGGTACACCTGCGGCATGGAAACCACGCCGCGAAGCATGAAGGCGCAGATGCGGGCCGCCAACCGGGCGGGCGCCCGCTACGTGGTCATCCGGGGGGAGGATGAGTATGAAAAGGGGACCTTTCTCCTCAAGGATATGGCCGAGGGGGGACAGGCGGAACTGGAAATGCCGGAGCTGATGCAGCGGCTTCAGGCCCTGCGCACCGTGTCCTGACCGCCGCGCGGAGGCGCGGGGCCCTCGCCACGGCTACACGTCCGTTTGATCCATGGCGTAGAGGTAGCGCTTGATCTTGGTGGTGGAGGTCTTCTCGAATTCCTCTTTGCGCACCTGAATGCGGCGCGGACGCTTGTATTCCGCGATCCGGGAGGCCATTGACCGCACTTCACTCTTCATTAAGTCCCGGATTTCCTTTTCGCTCAGAAGCTTGTGTTTTTCTTCGCCCAGCGCATCGATGGCTTCCTGGTCGGGCACGACGATCAGGCCTACGCGCTCGCCGGTGTCGCCCTCTTCGCTGTATCCCAGGGCGAGGGCTTCCAGGATGTAGGGGCTGGCCGATACACAGTTCTCGACTTCTTCCGGGTAAATGTTCTTGCCCTCACGGTTGACGATGAGATTCCGCAGCCGGCCGGTAATGGTGAGATAGCCTTCTTCATCCAGGTAGCCGAGATCGCCCGTCTGCAGCCATTCGCCATCCAGAATCTTTTTGGTTTCCTCGGGATCCTTGTAATACCCCTTCATTACATTGGGGCCGCGGGCCTGGATTTGGCCCACCCCTTCATTGTTGGGAGACTGAATGGTGAGGTCCACACTGGGCAGGGCGATGCCCACCGATCCCGGTTTGGGTTTCTCCATGGGATTCAAGGTTAGAACGGGTGCGGATTCCGTGAGGCCGTATCCCTCCAGAATCCCGATGCCGAGTTTCCCGAAGCCGATGAGAATATCCCTGGAGGAGGGAGCGCCCCCGACCACGAAGAGCCGGAGTTTGCCTCCCAGTTTCTGTTGTATGCCGCGGGTCACCGGCTTGCGGAGGCCGAGCCTGTAGAGGGTCCAGGCCAGGCGGTTTTTCTTCAACCCGTCCATGATGCGGTTGTACATCTTTTCGATGAGCAGGGGCACCCCGATGACGACGGTGGGGGAGACCTCGCGGACATTTTCCCCGACTGTTTTGAGGCTTTCAATAAAACTGATTTCGGCACAGGCCGCGATGGGAGCCAGCAGGTTTCCGGTAAAGGCAAACGCGTGGTGGAGGGGGAGGACCAGGAGAAAATTGTCGTCGTCGCGGATGTGAATGAAGCGGAGGATATCGTCCACATTGGCGCGGAAATTGGCGTGGGAGAGCATTGCGCCCTTTTGCCGCCCGGTGGTGCCGGATGTGTAAATAATCGACGCGATATCGTCCGGGGCGGGGGTGTGTCGGGAAAAGGCGCCGGTCGCCGCCAGATCCTCGTTCCGATCTACGGACTGGAGCGCATCGTCATAATCGGTAAACAGGATTTTCCCATTCGAGGTGGGCAGCACCTCCCGGCCCTGGATGAGGATTACATGCCGCAGGTCCGGGAGGAGCCCCTCAATCTCCCGGAGCATGGAATAGGTCCGGTCGGTGGCGAAGACGGCGGAGCATTCACTGTTTCGGAGGACGTGGGCGACCTCCTGCTCCCGCAGTTTGGCGTCCGTGGGCACCGCGGTCGCCCCGATCCCGAGGATTCCGAAATAGATCTCCACCCATTGCGGGCAATTGTCCAGGTAGAGGGCGACGCGATCCCCCGGCTTGATCTTCCGGGCCGCGAGCCATTCCGAGACCTGGGCCGCCCGCTGGAGGAGTACGCGGCACGAGATCGTGTGCCACCGTCCGCGCTTCTTGTAACGCAGCATGGTCTTATCCCCACCGCGCCGCATGGAGTCTACAAATAGATCTTTCAGGGTGGCCATCGGACATCCCTTTCCGTTGGGAGACGGGCCCGGTTCAACCCGTGCGATATGCGTTAGAAATCCGCTTGTGCAATGTTCGCAAATAGTTTACGAGGAGAGCGTCATAGGGGCAAGCCCTGGTTGGTGGAAACGAGGGTGCCGCCCCGGTAAAACCCCAAAGGAGGAAAGGTATGTTGATCTCTCAGCGTATCGCAGTCGCCACCCTCGCAATCGCCTGTCTCACCGCATCCGCCCACACCGCCATGGCCTCCGGCTTTGCCATTCTGGAGCAGAGTGCACGGGGGGTCGGGCACGCCTTGGCGGGGGCCACCGCGGAAACCGAAGATCCCAGCACCCTGTTTTTTAACCCGGCCGGCGCGGCCTGGCTCGACGGCAATCAGGGCGTGATCGGCGGGCATGTCATCATCCCCTCCTTCGAATTTGAGAATGGCGGGTCCACGTATCCCGCGCTCGGCGGGGTTCCGGTCTCCGGCGGCAACGGCGGGGACGGCGGCGTGACCACCTTCGTCCCGAATTTCTACTACGTGCAGAGCGTGAATCAGGCGGTCAAAGTGGGGGTGGGCATCTCCGCTCCCTGGGGATTGGAAACCGAGTACGACGAAGGCTGGGTCGGCCGGTATCACGCCCTGAAGACTGAACTCAAGACGATCGACATCAATCCTTCGATCGCCGTCAAGCTGACCGAGAAGATCGCCATTGGCGCCGGTGTCAGCGCCCAGTACGCCGATGCGGAACTGAGCAACGCGATCGACTTCGGGACGATTGCCGGGGTCGCCCCGGGCATGCTCGACGGACGGGGGACCGTGAAGGGCGACGACTGGTCCTACGGATACAACGTGGGACTGATGGTGACGCCGACCCCGAAAACCCGCCTCGGCCTGCACTACCGATCGAAAATCGAGCATACCCTGGAGGGCGATGCCCGGTTCCGGGTGCCGGCGCCGGCCATGCCCATTCAGGCCCGCGGACTCTTTGTCGATACCACCGGCGAGGCCGACCTCAATCTTCCGGATGTCCTCTCGGCCGGGGTCTACCAGCAGGTTGGCAACAAGCTGGCGCTTCGTGCGGACATTGCCTGGACGGGGTGGAGCGAGTTTGATGAGCTGCGGGTGGAATACGGCTCCAACCAGCCCGACTCCGTGACGGACGAATCGTGGGACGACACCTGGCGCTATGCCGTCGGGATGGACTACTTCGTGAATGAAAAATGGACCTGGCGGGTCGGGGCTGCCTACGACGAGACCCCGGTGCCGGATGCGGATCACCGTACGCCCCGCATCCCCGATGCGGACCGCACATGGCTCACTACCGGCCTGGGGTACCTCCTGTCCGAGAGCGCCTCGCTGGATTTCAGCTATGCGCACATCTTCTTCAACGACTCCGAAATGAATCAGATCACCAGCACGGGCGACAACCTGCGCGGACGCTACGAAGGCGATGCGGACATTGTCAGCCTGCAGCTCAAGGTCAAGATCTGAGGCTCTCAGCACAGGTCGTCTGATGCCGCCCGGGCTCGGATGACGCACAGGGACGGCCGGCCGGATCGACTCGGGCCGGCCGTTTCTTTCCGGTCGATCTGTCCCGGCGCCCCCTCGGCGCAGATGCCGCTCCCTCCCTGAAAAGGCTTGGCAAACCACCCTTGAATTCGAAAGAATGCGCGCTCGCTTACAGCCGAACAAGTGACGACAGGATTGATTGACCATGCTACGAACACATACCTGCGGGGATTTGACTAAACGCGATGAAGGGACCCGGGTGACCCTCTGCGGCTGGGTGGATACCATTCGCGATCATGGCGGTGTTGTCTTTATCGATTTGCGCGACCGCTACGGAATCACCCAAGTCATCTTTGACCCCCGGGACAGCCAAGCGGCATGGGACATTGCCCAGGCCGCCCGCAGCGAGTTCGTCATCCAGGTCAAAGGCAAGGTGGAATTGCGCCCCGGCGATATGGCCAACCCCCGCCTGGCCACCGGCGACATCGAAGTGCGGTGCGACACGATCGAAATCTTCAACGAATCACCCACACCGCCGTTTCCCCTGAGCGATAAAGAAGCGGGCAAGGTGAGTGAAGACCTGCGCATGACCTACCGCTTCCTGGACCTCCGCCGATCCGCCATGCAGGAAAATCTCAAGATCCGGCACCGGATGATGCAGGCGGTCCGGGCTTCGTTCGATGCGGAGGGGTTCCTGGAAGTGGAGACCCCGATTCTCACCAAGAGTACGCCGGAAGGCGCCCGGGACTACCTCGTCCCCAACCGCCTGACGCCGGGCACGTTTTACGCCCTTCCGCAGGCGCCCCAGCAGTACAAACAATTGCTGATGATGGGCGGGGCCGACCGGTATTTTCAAATTGCCCGCTGCTTTCGCGACGAGGACCTGCGGGCCGACCGCCAGCCGGAATTTACCCAGATCGACGTGGAGATGTCGTTCATAGACCCGGAGGATCTCTACGGGATCATCGACCGCATGCTGGCCGCCGTCATGGAAGGCACGGGGCATGGGGACCTGTCCCTGCCCATTCAGCGCATGACCTACCGGGAGGCGATGGAGCGGTACGGCAGCGACAAGCCGGATCTTCGCTTCGGCATGGAAATCACGGATCTGGGCGAGGTGTTTGCCGAAACGGACTTCAAGGTATTCGCCAAGGTCCTGGGCGAGGGCGGGGCGGTGAAGGCCATTAATGCAAAAGGCCTCGCCGGCGTGCCCATCCGGGTGGTCGATGAGTGGACGGACATGGCCCGGGAGCACGGTCTGGGCGGCATGGCCTACATCCGGGTCCAGGAGGACGGCTCATGGAAATCGCCGATTGTGAAATTCTTCTCCGAGGGCGAGCAGAAGGCGCTGACGGAGACGCTGGATATACAAGCCGGCGACCTGGTGTGCTTCGCGGCGGATGCCCCGGCCCGGGTGCACGAATTCCTGGGCCGCTTGCGCCTGATTGCGGGGCGCGAGGCAAAGGCGATTCCCGACGACGCCTACGTGTTTACGTGGGTAACCGATTTCCCCATGTTTGAACTCGACGACACCGGCCGGCTGGCCGTCATGCACCATCCATTTACATCGGTGCATCCCGACGACCTGGAGCTGCTGGAGAGCGAGCCCCTGAAGGTCCGGGCCCAGTCGTATGACATTGTGCTCAACGGCGTGGAACTGGGGTCCGGGAGTATCCGGATCCACAATCCGGACATGCAGGCCCGCATGTTCCGGGCGCTGGGGATTCCGGACGAAGAGGCCGAGGCCCGCTTCGGCCACCTGCTGCGCGCCCTTCGCTACGGCGCCCCGCCGCACGGCGGCATTGCCCTCGGATTTGACCGACTGGCCATGCTCATGGCGGGGGCGGACAGCATTCGCGACGTGATCGCGTTTCCCAAAAACCAGCGCGGCATGGATCTCATGATGGAAGCTCCTTCGCCCGTGGATCCAAAGCAATTGCAGGATGTTCATCTGCGCCTGATGCAGCAAGCGGCCGAAGCGCCTCCCGCCTGAGCGGGGACTGCGCAAACGCCCTGCAGAGGCCCCGGTTTTCACCACCGGGCAGGCGCCTTCCCGCGCCCCCTTGTTTCGAGGGCCCCATCCCCGGATGTCTCCGCCTTTCCCCCCACCCGTCCCTGAAATCACGGCCCATCCGTGATAGGGTGGGGGTGTCTGAACCGACTTGAAAGGACCGGATTCATGTTCGAACAGCAACAGAACGGATGGCTTCAGATCCCCGAGGCAATGTGGGGGATCGTGAATGAGATGTCTCCCTATCTGCTTTTGGGATTTCTGGTGGCGGGCCTGTTGTCGAT
>CAZCOO010000150.1:0-1033 GCA_964500395.1 uncultured Verrucomicrobiota bacterium | reverse complement strand
TCTCCGCCACGTTTGTCCAGCGGCATCTCGGAGGCCGGGGATGGGGGCAGATTGTCAAAGCGAGTTTGTTCGGTGTGCCGATGCCCCTGTGTTCGTGCGGAGTGATTCCCGTTACGGCGGGCCTTCGAAAGCACGGTGCCGGGCGGGGGGCCTCCACCTCGTTTCTCCTGTCTACGCCGCAGACGGGGGTGGACAGCATCCTGGTTACGTACAGCTTGCTGGGCAGCATCTTTACCCTGTTCCGGGTGATCATGGCATTCCTGATCGGATTTGTCTGCGGCGCCCTGGTGGACCTTTTTACCCGCGATGCAGCGCCGCCCGGCGCGGAGGCCGCGTCCGACGGGGAGGCTTCGTCCGAAAGGGAGGATTCGAACACGTCGAGTTGTTGCTGCGGACAGGGGCAGGAAGGAAAAGCGGCGCAGCGGATCCGCGCTGTGAAAGACGGCCTGTGGTTCGGATTGATTCGTCTGCCGGAGGACATCGGGTTGCACCTGATCATCGGGATTGCAATATCCGGGCTTCTGGGCGCTCTCGTATCCCCGGATTTCATCGCCGAGACCATTCCGGCCGGCGCGCCGGCGATTCTGGCCATGATGGCCCTCGGCATCCCCCTTTATGTATGTTCCACGGCCTCGGTGCCCATCGCCTATGCGTTGATGACCCTGGGGGCGACGCCGGGAGCGGCCCTCGCGTTCCTGATCACCGGGCCCGCCACCAATGCCGCCACGGTGACCACCGTCTGGAAAATGATGGGCCGGACCACGGCCCTGATCTACCTGATCGGCGTCGGGGTGTGCGCCTTCGGCGCGGGCATCGTGATGGACATGCTGCCGTTTACCACGGATATCACCCGTCATGTGCATCAGCATGAGATGAGCGCGGGTTGGTTCCAGCAGGTCTGCTCAATCGTTCTGATCGGCCTGCTCGCCTACGGCATGCGGCCGAAGAAACGCAAGGGCGACACATAGACGAAGCCGCCGCGGAATCCATGTGCAGAAGACGGGCCGGGGACGGTCTGGGGGCCGCGGCTAGT
>CAZCOO010000149.1:0-7282 GCA_964500395.1 uncultured Verrucomicrobiota bacterium | reverse complement strand
GCACAGGATAATGGGTTTCGCGGGTTTGCTGAGAAAGCGGCGAATGGCCCGCTCAATATTGCTGCGCCCGCTTTTTTCTTCTTCCGGGTAAAAGCGGGAGAGGTCGACCCCGGGCGGGATGACCTCCATGCGGTCCGGCTCGTAGTGGTCGTACAGCTCGTACTGCTGTTCGACCTCCTGCCGGGTGCTGGCCACGACGAGGATCGCGGTGTCGAGGGCGATCTCCTCGGCCTCGATGCGATCGGGCATCTGGTATTTGCGATCGATCTCATCGGGCTTGGCTCCTTTTTCCTCGAGGCGGATGCGCTTGACCCGGCCCAGACTGTGCCCGGTGAAGACAAAGGGAACGCCGAGCAGGCGGCTGAGTTGGGATCCGACATACCCGGCGTCCGCGTAATGCCCGTGGACGATATCCGGAACCCGGCCGACCGACCGGAGATGCTGGAGGGTGTGATCGGTGAACGTGTCGAGATAGGGCCAGAGCGATTCCTTGCGGAGGTAGCGACGGGGGCCGCAGGGGATGCGGACAATGTTTGCCTTATCGGCAATGGGTTCTATGGCCTCGGAATAAGAGGCATCGATGCGCTTGTCGATGATCCGGCGGGTCAGCAGGTCGACCCGTTCGACCTCGGGATGGCGGGCGAGTGCGCGAGCCAGCTCCACCACGTAGGTCACCTGGCCGCCGGTGTCGGGATCGCGACCCAGCTCCATGTTTTCGCCCCGGATCAGGCCGTGGACGCTGATGAGCACGATATACAGGCCGCTTTTTTTCTCGGCTTTCTGTGGTGTCATACACAACTCCTGGTCGCCGGGAAGCGGCCGAATCACCGCGCCCGGGCGAATCTTTCATAATACAGAACGCGGGGACGTGCAAACGTTTCCCCCGCCTCGAATAATCGTTTTGGGCTCGCGGTCAGTGCCGGGCGCGGCGGAGGAGGGCCTCGGCGAGCGGGTCGAGGATGGGGCGCACGCGGGACGCGCATGATGACCAGCGGAGCTCCGGCAGCCAGGGCACAGGGCCGTAGACCCCGGTGTCCCCCGTGTCCGCAATGGTGCGTTTGTTGTCGTCCTCCAGGTCGGTGGGGGATGCCGGATCGCTGCGGACGAGGACCACCCCGGCCACCGGAATCCGGCGACGCCGCAGTTCAGCCAGGGTGAGAAGCGTGTGATTCAGGGTTCCCAGGACCGGCCGGGCGACCACGAGGGCCGGCACGCCCAGGTCGGCAATGAGGTCGGCAGTGAGATACCGGCGCGTCAGGGGCACCAGCAGGCCTCCGGCCCCTTCGGCGAGGACGTATTCGTGCCGGTTTTGCAGGGCGCGCCAGGCTCGCTGAATCTCGTCCGGGTCTACGGCACGCCCTTCGAGCTCAGCCGCGAGATGCGGGGAGCAGGGGGTGGCAAAGGTGTAGGGGGACATCTGCAGGCGTTCGTCCGGAAGGGAGGGGAGGCCGGCGACATGGAAACAGGTCTCCAGGTCGGGGATCTCGGGATGCGCGGGGTCGCCGGGGCACCCTGTCTGGACCGGCTTCATGGGGACCGCATCCAGGCCGCGCTCCCGCAACAGGGCCAGGAGGAACGCCGTGGCCACCGTTTTCCCGATACCCGTATCGGTTCCGGTGATAAAAAGTCCGGCGGGTCGCGTACTCATTGAGGGGCCTCCCTCGGGTTGGTTGCCACAAAAAAGCCGGCCCGGAATGTCGCGCGCACCCCTCCCGGGTGAGCGGCGCGTTCGCGGTACAGCCGGCACACGCGTTCGAGTTCCCCGCGCGTGAGCCCCCCGCCGCCGGCATACCCGGCATTGACGCCCTGATCGCGAAGCTGGCGCAGCAGGGCTTCCGGGGAGGGATACGCCCGGATGAAATCGCGCGTCTCGGCCTGTTCCGTCCGCCATCCCGCGATATCGAGGGCGGTCTGGACAGCCGCGAAGGCCGGCAGGGTGGTGCGGGGTTGCTTGGAGGGGACGAGGCGGCGCCGGACGGCATGCAGTTCCCCGAGGGTGCCCTCCAGGAATAGAGAGAAGGCGGCGAACCCGCCGGGCCGGCAGGCCTGGCGAAGTGTCCGCAGAGCCCGGTCGAGAGAAGGAACCCAGTGCAGGGTGGAACTGCTCAGGACGGCATCGAAATGTCGGTCCGGGCGCCACGAAGCAAGATCGCTCTCGATCCATTGCACGCGGTTGGCCCCGTCCGGCTCGAGAGCCTCGTGAGCCTGCCGGATCATCGTGGCGGACAGGTCCAACGCCGTCAGGCGGGCGGCCGGCCAGGCCTCCAGGATTCTCCGTGTCAGCAGGCCGGTCCCGCAGCCGGCCTCGAGAATGCGCTCGGGGGGGCGGAGCGCGCGGGCCCGGGCGAGCGACATCAGGCTTTCGGCGACCTGTTCCTGAACGTCGGCGTGCGCGTTGTACGTCTGGGCATCGCGTTCAAATTGGCGATGAACGCGCATGCTGTGGACACGCGAAGAAGGGGTCATGGAGATGACTCCCGGAGAAGATCCCGGGCGGCCCGGACTGCGATGTGGGGCGCGCGCAGCACGGCATCGTGTCCGGCTCCTTCAATCCACTCGAGGCGGGCGGCGGGCAGGAGCGTCGCGAGTGTCCGGGCCTGGTCGGGCGGCATCACGCGGTCCTCCCGGCCGTGGAGAATGGCGACCGGTCCCCGGATGCGGGGCAGGATCGGCCGCAGGTCGGTCTCGTCGAGATACGCCAGCCCCCGTTCGCGGGCCGCGTTCTTTTCTGAATTGTCCGACTGGCCTTCGCCGGATGCCGGGGGCGGGTGCGGTTCTGCGCAGAGGGCAATGAAGGATGCCATGGCGGCCTCCGGATTGCGCCGGAAGGCCCGTTGCAGGCCGCGCAGCTCGCGCCGCGGGAGTCCGGCCTTGTAGTCCGGCGCCCGGCAGAAGGCGGCCCCCGAGGCGATGACCACAGCCGGAAGGCCCTTCTCCTCGGCGATCCACTGGAGGGCGATCATGCCGCCGAGCGACCACCCGAGGAGGACATCGGGCGCGGCATCGGAGACGGCGGCGCGGGCCTGGTCCAGCGGGGCGGCGGCCGAATCGGCAAACATCTGGTCCGCCGACAGGGTATGGACGCTGAATCCCGCCCCTTGGAGCGCGTTGCGGAGGGGGGCGAGGGAGGCGACGGGATGCCCCCAGCCGCCCAGAATGACGGCGCGTTCAGGCATGGGCGGGGGCGGGGTCGAGCCGGGCGATCTCCCCGGCGATGGTTTCGGCAATCTCCCGGAGGTCCAGGTCGAGATGGGCCCGAGTGAGGGACAGCCGGAGACGGCTGGTGCCCGGCGGCACGGTGGGGGGGCGCATGGCGATCATCAGCAGGCCCCGTTCTCGAAGCCGGGCGGCCGCTTGGACCGCCGTATGGGGGGTGCCCAGATGAATGGGGATAATCTGGCTTCGGGATGGCCCGGTCTCCAGGCCGGCATCGCGCAGATGCCCGCGCAGCTCTGCGGCCGCCCGCAGCACATCACGGCCCCATGCGGGATGGCGGTCGAGAAGGTCGAGCGCCGCGATGGCGCTGCCGACGACAGGGGGGGGCGGGGCCGTGGTATACATGAGGGAGCGGGCCTTCTGTACCAGCCAGTCCCGCATGGGGCGCGAACAGGCGACAAACCCGCCATAGCCGCCAAGGGCTTTGCTCAGCGTTCCCATGCTCAGGTTGACGTCGTCTTCACACCCGGTCTCGATAATGCGGCCGCGCCCGGACGGGCCGAACACCCCGGTGGCGTGGGCCTCGTCGATGAGAAGCAGGGCGTCATGATCCCGTGCCAGAGCCGCGATCTCGGGGAGCGGCGCCAGGTCGCCATCCATGCTGTAGACGGACTCGGCGACAATCAGGGTCCGTCCGTTGACTGGTTTCTCGAGCCGGTCGGCCAGGTGGGTGGGGTCGTTGTGACGGAATCGCTGGAGCCGCGCGCCGCTGAGGAAGGCGGCGTCGATCAGGCTTGCATGGGACAGGCGGTCGGCCAGGATCCGGTCCCCTTTGCCGACCAGGGCGGAGACGATCCCGGCATTGGCCATATAGCCGCTGCCGAAAACCAGGGCGGCTTCCTTGCCCTTGTGGCGGGCGAGTTGCTGCTCGAGCTGTTCGTGGAGGTCCAGGCTGCCGGTGACGTGGCGGGAGGCCGTAGCGCCGGCGCCGTACTGCCGGGCGGCCCGTATGGCGCCCTCCTGCACCTCCGGATGATGCGCGAGGTCGAGGTAATCGTTGGAGGCGAGGTTGATGACGGATCGGTCGCCGGACAGATCATGACCCCGGGTCGAATCGACCGTGCGCAGGGTGCGCCGCAACCCCTGGTGGTCCAGGTCGGCCAACGCATCCGGTATCCAGGCTTCTCCGTGCATTCCTGTTGTTCCTGAGCTTGATTTGAGGTTTTCCCTTACCGTAGGCTTCGCCTCCAGTGTACAGCGGAAGAAATCACCCGCGCAAGAAAACGAAAACGAGTACCCTATGAACTGGATCCAATTGAGTGAACAAATCGCGAACGGGGTTGCCGCCGGACGGGACGAGGGGATGGCTGTCCTGCGATCGCCGGACGACGAACTCCTGCAGGTTCTCGACGGGGCCTACCGCCTGCGGCGGCATTACTGGGGCAACCGGGTGCGGGTTCATGTGCTGCAGAACGCCAAGAGCGGAATGTGCCGGGAAAACTGCGCATTCTGCAGCCAGGCCATGGGGGCCTATTCCGGGGTCGACCGATATTACATGCAGAGCGTGGATGAGATCCTGGCCGGCGCGCGCGAGGCCAAGCGGAACCAGGCGGTTAAATACTGTATTGTGACGGCAACCCGCAGTCCGTCCGAGAAGGAACTCGAAACCGTGTGCGAAGCCACGAGGCGCATCAAGGCGGAAATGGAGATCGAGATCTGTACCTCCCTGGGGTTGCTGAACGACGAGCAGGCAGAGCAGCTCGCCTCCGCCGGTGTGGATCGTTTCAACAACAACCTCGAAACCTCGCAGCGCTATTTCGGGGAGATATGCCAGACGCATACGTGGGAAGATCGTGTGAATACCGTACGCACCGCCCAGCGTGCGGGCCTGGAGGCCTGCTGCGGAGGCATCATGGGCATGGGAGAGACGGATGAGGACCGGGTGGAGCTGGCGCTCGCACTGCGCGAGTTGGACGTGGAGTCGGTGCCGGTCAACTTTCTGGATCCGAGGCCGGGGACGCCCCTGGCGGATCGGCCCAGGATGGCGCCTCGCGACGCGCTGCGTTGCCTGGCCATGTTCCGCTACCTCTACCCGTCGACAGAAATCCGAATCGCCGGGGGGCGCGAGGTAATCCTGCGCCACCTGCAACCGCTCGCGCTCTATCCGGCCAATTCCCTCTTTACGGAAGGATACCTCACCACGGGCGGGCAGGGGAGCAACCGGGACTTTGAGATGATCGAAGAAGCGGGCTTCGAAGTAGAAGAGCTTTCGGCGGAGCCGGCCGTCGAGGCATAGGGTGGGGCGTGCCGGGTCCCCGGCGGGGCGGACCTCAATCCCGGCTGCCGCTCCCGCCAATCTCGATCATGCGGCTGACGGCCCGGTACGCTCGCCGGCGGATATCCTCGGGCACTTCGATCTGGTACCGCATATACCGCAGGGCATCCCGCGTGTCTTCGAGGGTGATTTCGTTCATGTGCGGGCAGCGGATGCTGCAAATGCGGACCATTTCCTTATCCGGATTCTCCGCCGCGATGTTGTCGCCCATGCTGCACTCGGTGAGGATCAGGTACTTCTCGGCCTCGTGGTCCTGAACGTACTTGACCATCGCCGTCGTGCTCCCGGAAAAGTCCGAGGCCTCGACCACATCCGGCGGACACTCGGGGTGGGCGAGCACGATCACGTCCGGAAACTGGCGTCGGGCATTCTCGATATCCTCGACGGTGAACCGTTCGTGCACCTCGCAGCGGCCGGGCCAACCGATCATCTGTACATCCACATCGGTCGTATCCGCCACCGGTCCGCGGCTGGGGAAGATGATGTGTTTGCCCGTATCCTTGGCCGTGTTGCGGGCCAGGAATTCATCCGGCAGGAAAATCACGGTATCCGTGCCGAGCGATTCGACGACAGCGGCGGCATTGCTGGAGGTACAGCAGATGTCGGATTCGGCTTTCACATCGGCATAGGTATTCACGTACGTCACCACCGGAACGCCGGGAAACTGTTCCCGAAGGTTCCGGACATCTTCGGCGGTAATGCTGGCTGCGAGGGAGCAGCCCGCCTTCTCCGCCGGGAGGAGAACGGTCTTGTCCGGGCTCAGGATTTTGGCCGTCTCCGCCATGAACCGGACCCCGCAAAACACGATCACGTCGCGATCGGTGTCGGCGGCCTTCCGGCTCAGCTCCAGGGAGTCTCCCTGGAAGTCGGGGACGGAATAGAACAGAGCGGGTTCCATGTAATTGTGGGCGAGGATCACTGCGTCCCGCTCCCGCTTCAGGTCCAGAACCTCCTGCGCGATATCCGCCTTCAGCCGGAGCTCGACATCGGGGACGACCCGATGCAGTTTCTCATGAAGTTGGTCGTAGAGGGTAGCCGTCATAAGCTGTATCCGGATTGGGTTATAAAACTGGGTAGGTGTACCATCGAGTCCATCCGGATTCAATCGGATACTTTCAAGAGGCCTTTATCACTTTTGCGAAAGGGAAAAATGGAGTCGGATATCTTGCTGACATCCCGTCTGAATCTGGTCCAATGATACCAGATAAATCCCTTTGGTGGGGTATGTTCATGATAAAGTGTCTAAGTAACAAATTTGAGAAAGGTTTTGTAGGGACCTCTGGCTTTCCTGGATTTTGGTGTGGTCTACCTATTGGAAAGCTCTGTGTGCTGACAGCCATCGCCTGTTTATCCCACGGCGCTGACGGCGCTACGGTTGTCATTGATCAATTCAATCAGACTCCGCCCCACTTCGTATCTCAGCCGACTGTGGGAACATCCAGTGATTTGAGGACTGGCATGGATCCGGATAGTGTTCTGGGAGGCTCTCGCAGAATTACCTTGGAAACGACGGAGATTACTGGGGCATCCCAGCAAGCTGATGCAGTATCGAATCCGTTCGATTTTCTGGGTCAACCAACGGATGTCTTCCGGCTGGCCAGCATCAACACAAAGACAATTGTAACCATCGAATATGGCTCCGACCAGGACTTGAACGCCGATTTTACACCATCAGCAGTCAACGCCCCCCGAGCGATTCTGATTGCGCTTGATTCGCTCGACCAGGATGGATGGTCAATGACAACATCGATCACAACAGATCGAGGCGAAGTAGATGAGGCAACATCTTCT
>CAZCOO010000148.1:0-7332 GCA_964500395.1 uncultured Verrucomicrobiota bacterium | reverse complement strand
CTCCCTCCCCTGCTCCCGATTAACATGAGGAACGTCTTCCCCGGTCCCCGGTTGTAGCGCCCCCCCGGCTTCCTCCGCTACCCCTTGAGCCCGGTCATCGAGATGCCTTCGATGAACGTCTTCTGAGTGAGGAAGAACAGGATGATGATCGGCAGCACCACAATCATACTCGCCGCCATCAGGTAGTGCCATTCCGTCCCCCCGTGCTGGCTCTGGAAGGCGTAGAGGCCGAGCGCCAGGGTGTACTGCTCCTGGTCGGTCAAATAGATGAGCGGGCCCAGGAAGTCGTTCCACGTCCCGATGAACTGGAACAGGCCCACCACCATCAGGGCCGGTTTGCAGAGGGGCAGGATGATCTGCCAGTAGATGCGGAACTCCCCGCATCCGTCGATCCGGGCCGCATCGGAGAGATCTTTGGGGATGGTCATGAAAAACTGCCGCAACAGAAACACGTTGAAGGCAAAGGCGAAAAACGCCGGGACCCAGAGCGGCTTCATAGTCCCCACCCACCCGATCGTCTTGAAGAGGACGTAGAGGGGGACCAGGAGCACCGGGAACGGGATCATCATCGTGGTCATGCAGATCACGAACACCGCCCCGCGGCCCCGCCAGGGGATGCGGCTGAACCCATACGCCGCCAGCGAGCTCGAGAACACCGTGCCGATCACCGTCATGAGGCACAGAAAGAGCGTATTGCGCAGGTAGCGGCCGAAACTGCCCATCTCCTCGAGGGCCTCCGGATAGTTGTGCCAGCGCGGATCGACCTTCTCCACGATCGAGTCGGCGGGCACCGCCAGCCACGCCGGCTGCTCCGGGCCGGCCTCTGTTTCCGGCAGAACGCGCCGATACGGCGCCTCCCGGGTCGCGGGGATCTCCCCCTCGATGTCCACGGGGATCGTCCGGATATCGCCCTGGGGGGTTCGCTGCTCCAGGGCGCCGTCCTCCACCTGCCGCTGTGCCACAATCCGCCGCTTCTCATCCCCGGGGATCCGCACAATGGTGGAGGGCTCCTCGATCAATTCGCCCTTCTTCACCGGGATGCGTTCGCCGTCCGCCTGCACGTAGTACGCATACGGGACGAAGCTCGGCGGCATGGCCATGGTCTGCTCGATCGGCTTCAGAGAGGTCGAGACCATCCACACAATGGGCAGCAGAAACAGCGCCGCACCGAGGAGCAGAGCGGCGTAGATGAAGAGTTTGGACAGTGCGTTCATGCCGCCTATTCTCCCGCGTAGTAAATGTGTTTCCGGGTCGCCCGGGTCGCGAACCAGGTGATGAGGATAATGATGGCAAAGAGGATCCAGGCCATGGCGCAGGCATAGCCCATGCGGAAATACTCAAACGCGTTCTGAAACAGGTAGACCACGTAAAACAGAGCCGAACGATTCGGGCCGCCGCCCCCGCCCATCATGATGAAGGGCTTCACAAATTCCTGCACCGTGGTGATGATGCCGATCACCAGGTTGAAGTAGATCACCGGGGAGATCATGGGGATGGTGATGTGCCACATGCGCTGCAGACCGTTGGCGCCGTCCAGCTCCGCCGACTCGTACAGCACCCGCGGCACATCCTGCAGGGCGGCCAGGTAGATCACCACCGTGGCCCCCGTCTGCCACAGCATGGTCATCACCAGCGCCGGTTTGGTCCACGCGGGATTGGTCAGCCAGTTCGGTCCTTCAATCCCCACCAGCGACAGGCCGTAGTTCAGCAGTCCGCAGCTCCCGTTGAAGATCCACAGCCAGATCATGGCCACCGCTACCAGCGGCACGATTTGCGGCAGAAAGTAAATGGTCCGGAAGACCGGCCGGGCCACGATGGACTGGTTGAGCAGCACCGCGATGGCAAAGGACAGCACCATCCCCAGGGGCAGGGAAAAGGCCGCGTAGTATAGCGTGTTGTACAGGGCCTTCCAGAAAACCGCGTCGGACGCCAGCTCCCGATAATTGAGCAGGCCTACAAACACCGGGTCGGAGAGGACGTCGTAATCGCAGAACGACCAGATCAGAGACGCCACGATGGGAAAGAGGTTGAAGAAGATGAACCCCACGATCCACGGACTGATAAAGGCCAGTCCCACCCACAGGGTTCGCCGTTCGCCTTTGGTCATCGCCGTTCCCTCCACGTCTCCAGGCGTTCCTCCCGGACCGCCCGCCACCGCTGCACCGACCGGTCGAGCTTGCTCTGGATGCGTCGCTGCACCGTCTGCAGGGCCTCTTCCGGGGTGGCCTGCAGCAGGTAGATCTCATCCGCCGCCACCACCAGCTCGTCCATGTACTCCGTCCAGATGGGGGTCTTGGGCATGTGCACCGCGTTGGGGCTCTGCGCGAGTTCGGTAAACACCCGGATGTACGGGTTCGGGTGCTTCTGAAAGAAGCCCTCACTCATGGTGCTTCGCGCACTGAACTTGCGTTGCCCCAGGCTGAGCTTCTCCATCGTCGATTGCTCGTTGACATAGGTAATAAATTCAAACGCCTCGTCCGGATGCTTCGCCCCGTACGGGATCACCAGCACGTCCGTCTCCGCAATGGTCACCATGGGGTAGCGGTCCGGGTCCACCGAGGGGAACGGCGCCGCCCCCCAGTCGAGCTGGGGGTTGTACTTCTTGATGAAGTTGTGCATCCAGACCCCCTGCTGCACCATGGACACCTTCCCCGAGAGGAACGGGTTCTGCGGGGAGGAGAAATTGCCGAACGACGCCGCGAGCTGCTGCAGGTTCTGCGCCCCGAACTTCCGCGGGTAGCTCTGGAACCATTCGTAGGCGGCCACATTGGCTTCGTTGGTCGCCGTGATCCGGTCCCGCCCGTTCCACAACCGCCCCCCGAACCAGTAGCTCCAGGCGTAGTTCCACCAGCCCGGCACCGACGGCGAATAGCCCAGAATCACAATGGTAAACGAGTCGTCCGGGTTCCGTTTCTCGGCGTCGGTCAGCTCCGTGTACCGCACCCGCACCTCTTCCCCGTTTCGCTCCACCTCCACCACCGTAAGCTGCTCGGCCATGCGGTCCAGCTCCGCAATGCTGCGCGGCGGCCGGTCGGGATCCAGCCCCGCATCCCGGAAATGCTTCTTGTTCCAATGCAGGCCGATGGTGGCGGGGGTGGACGGGAGCGCCCAGGTAAAGTCGCGGTAGCGGCAGAGATCCCAGAAGACATCCGTATACTGCGACGCCCCCAGCCCGGCCTCCCGCAGGCGCCGCCCGAGCGGCGTCAGCGTCCCCCGTTCGGCAAAGGGAGCCACGTTGTGCGACCACAACCCCGCGATGTCGGGCGGATTCCCGCCGGCCACCGCCAGCATCATCTTCTGGTCGATCGTGCTCACGGACAGCTTCTTGACGAAAATCCGGTCCTGCGAGGCGTTGAACTCGTCGACGACGGCCTGCATGGCCTCCCCCTCAAAGCCGGTCCACTTCTCCCAGTAGTTCAGAACCAACCGCCCGTCTTCCGTGCGTTCCTCCTTCTGGGACGAACAGCCGGCCGCCCCGAGAACCACCAGGACGGCGCCCAGAACCGCCGCCCAGCGCCCCCGTCCCCGGCCCGAGCTGTTCCTGCTGTCTTTCATATGGCGCGGCTCCGTAAAAAAAATGGTGTTCCACTCTATGCAACCGGTCCCACTGTATGGTACAGGTATCTCCGGCGTCAACGACTTTCCCGCCGCGCTGGGTAAAGAAATAGGCGGGGGCAGGAGAACGGACCGATTTATGACACGCGACGTACAGACACCCCGCGCCCGGGAGGCCGCGGCGGGCGAGCGGCCGCTAACCCTGCGGCAGATCGCCGATCTGGCCGGGACCTCCAAGAGCACCGTGAGCCGCGTCCTCACCGACCACCCGCGCATTTCGGACGCCACCCGCGAACGCGTCCTCGACGTGATTCGCACGCACCGCTACCGGCCCAATGCCTTTGCCCGCGCCCTGGCCGGCGGCCAGACCGGGTTCATCGGCGTCCTGGCCAGCCATATCGATTCCCTGTTTTACGCCGAGGTCATCCGCGGCATCGATCTCGTCGCCCAGCGGGAATCCGCCCACCTGGTCTGCTCATTCGCCCACGGCCCCGAAGACTTCGTCGCCCTGTACCAACGGATGGCGGCGGATGGCCAGGTCCAGGGGCTCATCCTCATCGCCCCGCCCCTCGACCTCTTCGAGACCCGCCCCGACGCAACCCTCCCGCAGGTGCTCTGCGCCGCCGCCCCGCCGCCCCGCAAACGGCGATGGCGCGGTACGGATTTCATCGCCATGGACAACGCCGCCTCGATGGGCGACCTCCTGCGCCACCTCCTGGAACAGGGCCTCCGCTCCTTCCTGCATCTCACCGGTCCCGCCCACAACGTGGATGCGGCCGAACGCGCGGCCGCGTTTGCTAAAATCATCCGCGCCCACCCCGAGGCCGGGGGCGACACCCTCGAGGCCGGCCTCACCCACGAAGACGGGTGCCGGGCCCTCGAGGCCTGGCTGGCCGCCGGCCGCCGCCCCCCCGATGCAATTGTCTCCTTCAACGACTCCACCGCCTGCGGCGCCCTCGAGCTTCTGCGCGAGCGCTGCCCGGACCGGCGCGTCGCCATCACCGGATGGGACGACAACCCCTATTCCCGCATCCTCGACATCACCACCGTGCACATCCCCTCCGAACAGCTCGGCGAACAGGCCGCCGCCCTTCTCTTTCAGCGCTGCAACGGAGACCTTCCGGGCGACCGGCCCGAGCAGCACCGCCTGCGCCTGGAGATGATCCTTCGCAGCTCGTCCACCAACCCGGCGGCCCCGCCCACCGCCGCCAACCCGAGCCCCGCCCCGTGAACCGCGCCGCCGCCATACCGGCCCTTTGCCTTGCCGGCCTGCTGTGCACCGCGGCATCCGCCGAATTGATACGCTCACCGTTCCTCGATTCCGGAGCTTCCGGGCGTCCGGACCGGCCGGGGCCCGGCGAGCGAACGCCGGAAGAGATTCGGCAGGCCAACCAGACACTCGAGCGCATCGACCGCCTCATCCAGTCGCGGCAGTGGACGACAGCCCGCCGCGCCCTCGCCCCCCTGAAGAAGGCCTATCCCGACGAAACGGCCGTCCTGTTGCGCAGCGCCCGGATCCGGACCGGCCTGCACGCCTTCTCGCTCGCCCTTGAAGACTGGGACATCCTGCTGGGCAGATCCCCGGACAATGCCGTCTACCAGGCCTGCCGTGCCGGGGCGCTCCTGCGGCTGGGGCATACCGAGGACGCCGCCGCGGTGTTGAACTCGTTGCCCGCGGGGTCCGGCGGATTGATCGCCCGATACCAGCGCGCCTGCCTCGCCATCCGCCTGCATCACCCCGAGCGGTTGCCGGAGCTGATGCGCCCGCTCTCCCCCGCGGAGATCGGCGCTCTCTGCACCTGGGCCGCCGATGAGTTCGACCTGTTGGCGGAGCGTCTCGGATCGGAAGGGTTCCGTCTGCTCGTCCAGGCAATTCTGACCGGAATGGAGGCACCCGGCCCGGATGCCTCTGACGGCAACACCCCTCCCCCCGCGGCAGCCCGCCCCCTGGCCGAGGCCCTGCAAACCGCCGCCGCGCCCTGGCATCCCGACGCCCCCGCGGCGGCCTGCCGGCAGTCCCTGAACCGGGCGGCATCGCTTCTCTGGCAGGCTCGGCAGGCTCGGCGAACCGGAGACTGGGCGGAGAGAACGCGGCTTCTCACGGAGGCGGCCAGACAGGGAGTTCGACACCCCGCCCTCCTGACCGCCCTCGCAGAGAGCCTGGACCAAGAGGGCCACCCGGAGGCCGCCGGCTGGATCCGCTCTTTCAGCCCCCATTCCACGACCGGGTGCGCCCGCTTTCCGGTTACTACTCTTGCTCTTTATGCTCGACTGCACACCGCATTCGGCATACAAGGAAACCATACAAATCTCATGAGGAGGTTGTTATGAAATCGCGTGTAGCTCAACGGTCTTTCCTTTTCATCCTGACGCTGGCCGTCGCCGGCTTTGTCTCCCCGGGGTATGCAGCCGGCTTTGGAAGCGACTCCGCCGATGACCCGGCCTACAGCGGGGGATGGACCAACGGCTCCAACGGCGGCAGCGGGTTCGGCCCCTGGACCGTCGGCGGAATCGACGACAATAACGACGGCACCAATAACGCCGGGGTTTTCATCGGCAGCTCCGCCAACAACGGGGATGGCGACACGAACTCCGATGGCGACATCGACAGCTCCGGTGACGCCTGGGGCACCTTCGCCAATACCGATGACCTCGCACAGGGCGTCCGATCCCTCAGCGGAACCCTCAGCGTCGGGCAGACCTTCTCCATCGACATGGACAACGGCTTCGTCGACGGCGCCGTCGGCGTCGGCCTGCAGAACAATACCGGCCGTACCCTCTGGGAGTTCTTCTTCCAGGGCGGGCAGGCGAACTACCGGGTCAGCGATGCGGCCGGCGTGAATGACACCGGCATCGGCTTTACGGACGAAGGGGTGTCCCTCGACTTCACCCTTACCACCGCCACGGGGTATTCGCTGGGTATCGAAGATGGCAACGGGAATACCGACACCGTAACCGGCACCCTCCTGAACCCGGCGGGCGGACAGGACATCGCGCAGGTTCGCGTCTTCAACTTCAACGGCGGCGGCGGCGCTTCGAACGACGCCTTCTTCAACAACATGGCCGTCGTGCCCGAGCCCGGCACCATGGCCCTGTTCGGCATCGCCACCGCGGGCCTGGTGGCTCTGCGGCGCCGGCGTTCGTAACCCGCTCCGCCCGGTCCCATGGCAGCGCGCCCCCTCTCTCGGGGGCGTCGTTGTTCAGAGCATCCCCCCGCCCTCTGCCTCGGCCGGGCCCCGAATGCCTTCCCTGCGGGAGACGCGCGCTTGACCTTCCCGCCGGTTTTGATAGGGTCCGCTCTTCGTCCGACCGAACGCGCGGGTGTAGCTCAATGGTAGAGCCCCAGCCTTCCAAGCTGGTTGTGTGGGTTCGATTCCCATCACCCGCTCCACCTTCCCGGCCTATGTCCGCCAATAAACACAGGGGCTTCCCTGCACTCACCCCTTGTGGGTGAAAGACATCCGATCCCGGGTTCTCACTCGCCCTCTTCTCCCCGCCCCGTCGTACGACTCGCGAAACGCCGGAATTCCCCCGCCTCATCACGACCGTCTATCTCCTCAGAAAATGCATCGACCGGTTTGGGAGAAGGTCTCTGCAAAACAAAACGCAATATCATCCCCCATGGAAGGAACACAAATTAGGGTTCCCCGTCGCCCTTGACTCACAACCCCGTTTCACGATCTAATCATGCACAGACACGAGAAAATTCTATAATTCCTTGTTCCCTGTAGCCACGGCATTGCATGCCGTGCGAAGAGGTCTCTCGCAAAGCCGCCA
>CAZCOO010000147.1:0-7340 GCA_964500395.1 uncultured Verrucomicrobiota bacterium | reverse complement strand
GCGTGGTGTTGACCCGGCGTGTCATGCGCCAGGCCAGGAGCGTGGCCAGGCCTTCGTGCACGAGCCGGCCCGCGAAGGGATACACAAACGTATGGTGACCCTCCCGGCTTCGGGTGACTTCCACCAGCGTCCGTCCCGGAGCCGGAAGCCTCGACCACGCGGCTTGAATGCAGAGGATGGGATCCAGGGCGCGCAGTTCGGGGTCATCCTGCTCCCCGCGGCTGAAGGCCTGCAACCGGTCGAGCACGCCATCGCTCAAGTGGGAAGAGAGCGGCATGCGCCCGCCCATGTAGACCGAGGCCCGGCCCTCGCGTTTCCGCGAATTCCGCACGTAGGCGGTCATATCGCGGACGCGGACCAGTTCCAGGGCTCGCCCGGCGAAGAGAAAGGTGTCGCCCGGCTTCAACCGGCCCAGAAACCGTTCCTCCACCATGCCCAGCCCCGGCCCCCGCGTATACGTCACCCGCATCATGCCGTCGCCGGCGATGGTTCCGATGGACAGGCGGTGGAAGCGGGCGATGGTCTGCGAGGTCACGCGCCAGACGCCGTCGCGGTCGGGCGCGACCTTCTGAAACTGATCGTAGGCACTCAGCGCGTCCCCCCCTTTGGAGATAAAGGTCAGGGTCCATTGCCATTCGTCATCGCTGAGGTCTCGAAAGGCAAAGGTGGACTGAATCTCCCGCCGCAGCTCGGCCGGCCGGAATCCGGGGCCGGCGGCGAGGGTGACCAGATGCTGGGCGAGCAGGTCGAGCGGGCGTCGCACGGGTTCCCGGGGTTCGATGTGCCGGGCTTCGGCGGCATGCCGGGCGGCGGCGAATTCGACCAGTTCGAATGCATGGGCCGGGACACACAGGATCCGGCTTTCGGCGCCGGGGCTGTGGCCGCTGCGCCCCGCTCGCTGGAGCAGGCGGGCCACGCCTTTCGGGCTGCCGACCTGGATGATCTGGTCCACCGGGCTGAAATCCACCCCGAGGTCGAGGCTGGAGGTGGCCACGACACACCGAAGGTCGCCCTGCCGGAGGCCGGCTTCTACAGACAGGCGCTGTTGCCGGTCGATGGAGCCGTGATGCAGGGCCAGTTGGTCGCGCCAGTCCGGCCGGGCCTCCCACAGCGCGGCAAACCAGAGTTCCGCCTGGGCCCGCGTGTTGGTGAATAACAACGTGGTCCGCGCCTGCTCCAGGTGCGGGAGGACGGCCGGGACCATGTGCCGCCCCAGGTGCCCGCTCCAGGGAAACCGGGTCAAGGTCTCGGGCAGAAGGCTTTCGATGCGGATCGGTTTGTCGATGTCCGCCGAAATGAGGGCCGCCTGGTCCCCCCGGCCGGGCAACAGGACTTCGCGGGCTTGTTCGAGGTTGCCCAGCGTGGCGGATAGCCCCCAGATCCGGAGGGTGGGGACCTGGGTGCGGAGGCGGGCCAGCACCAGTTCGGTCTGTACCCCGCGTTTGGAGCCCAGTAATTCGTGCCATTCATCGACGACGACGCATTGCACGTGCCGGAAAAGGCGCCGGCTCTCCCGGTAGGACAGGAGGACGGAGAGACTTTCGGGCGTTGAGACCAGGATCTGGGGCATGGATTTTTTCTGCCGCTGCCGCACGGCGGAGGAGGTATCGCTGGTGCGCAGCTCGACCCGCCAGTCGAGCCCCATTCCGGAGGCGGCGTCCCGGAGGGCGCCGGCCGTATCGGTGGCCAGGGCGCGCAGCGGCGTGCACCAGAGCAGCACCGGGCCGGGGATGTCGCCACCGGTCCTGCCGTCCGCCGCCGCTTCCCGCATGGGGCCGAGGGCCGCGGCAAGTGTCTTGCCGACCCCGGTCGGGGCGTGGATCAGGCCGCTCCGGCCCTGCCCGTAGGCGGTCCAGGTGTCCCGTTGAAAGGGGAAGGGGGTCCACCCCCGGTCTGCGAACAATTGGGGGAGGTCATGCATCGTCGGGCTCCTGTTCCCGGGCCAGGGCCTGCAGGGTGCGGAGGTGATCGGCTTCCTCCGGCCTTTTGTCGGTCCGCCGCCGCGCCATGCGGGGAAACCGGAGGGCGACGCCGGACTTGTGCCGGGCCGAGGGGCGGATCCCTTCAAACGCCAGTTCGAAGACCAGTTCCGGGTCCACCCGTCGCACGGGCCCGAACCGCTCCCGGGTGTGGCGGCGGACAAAGCGGTCTACGTCGCGAATTTCCGGATCGCTCAGGCCGGAATAGGCCTTGGCCACGGTCACGAGTGCGTTGTCGTCCCAAACCCCGAAGGTGTAATCCGTGTAGAGGTTTGCCCGGCGGCCGTGCCCCCGCTGTGCATAGGTGAGGACGGCATCTACGGTGAAGGGATCGATCTTCCATTTCCACCAGTCGCCTTTTGGCCGGCCGGTTCGGTACGGGCTATCCCGGCGCTTGATCATCATGCCTTCCACCCGGCGCGTGCGGGACTGCTCGCGGAGGATTCCGTAGTCCGCCCACGCGGATTCATGGACGAGGGGGGACACCCGAAGCGCTGGATGGTCCGTGCGCCCGAGAATCTGCTCCAGCCGCTGTCGCCTCGTGAAAAGCGGGGCGCCGCGAAGATCCGTGGCGTCGCATTCCAGACAATCGTATGCCATGAAGACGACCGGCACCTCCCGGAGCAGCCGGCGGCCGACCGATTTGCGCCCGATCCGGCGTTGAAGCCGGCCGAAGGGCAGGGGGGCATCATCCCGCCAGGCGAGCAACTCGCCATCCAGGACCGTGCCCCCGGGCAGACGCCCGGCGGCGTCCGCCACTTCGGGATACCGGTCGGTCACGACCTCTTCTCCCCGGGACCAGAGCACGGTCTGCCCGTGTCTTCGGATGAGCTGGGCCCGGATGCCGTCCCATTTCCATTCCACCTGCCAGCGAGCCGGATCGCCCAGGGCCTCCGGCTCCTGGTTGAGCGGGGAGGCGAGAAAGAACGGGTAGGGCTGTCCGGGTTCCGCGGCGGTCTGTGATGCAAACAGCGCGCGGTACGATTCCGCATCGGGAGTCCAGTCGCCCATGAGCCGGTGCGCCATCACCGGCGGCTCCACGCCGGCGACCCGGGCCAGCGCGCGGGAGACCAGCGTGCGGGACACGCCGACGCGGAATCCCCCCGTGCGAAGCTTCATCCAGACACAGCACTGAGCCCGGGTCATCCTCCGCCAGAGCGCGCAGACATGGCGGCGTTGGTCGCCCTCGTCGAGGTCCCGCAGCGGAAGCAGGTGGTCGCGAACCATCTGATGCAGGGGGACGGAAACGCCGTCCCCCGGGGCGGGAACCAGCAGGGAGATGGTCTCGGCCAGGTCCCCGATACGATCGTAGCTTTCCTCCACGAGCCAGTCCGGCCGGCCCGATTCCCCGGCCAGCCACACCCGCAGCCGCGGTGTCTTGATCGGCCGGGGGCGGCGTTTGCCGATCAGAAAAAAGAGCGCCCATGCCGCGTCCTCGGCCGGCGCCTCGCGGAAGTAATGCTCCAGGTGGCGGACCTTCTCCCCCGTTTTGTTGGTCTGATCGAGCTGGAGGTACAATCGCGTAAAAGGGATCATGAGGCGGGGGCCTCCCCCTCGGCGGCCGGTGCGTCCTCTTCGCCCTCGCCCCGGTACTCGGTCTCCAGCGCCCGGGCATCGATCCGGCGCGATTCGCGCAGCCAGCGGGCCATGACCTGGGTGCTTCCGTGGGTGAGCGCGACGTGCGAGGCGCCCGTGGCATCGATCGCCTCCAGCAGGCCCGGCCAGTCCGCATGGTCGGACAGGATGAATCCGCGATCCACCGCTCGCCGCCGCCGGTTGCCCCGGACGCGCATCCATCCCGAAGCGAACGCCGACGAAACCGGTTGAAAGCGGCGCAGCCAGGTTGTGCCCTGAACGGAAGGAGGAGCCAGTACCAGGGCCTGCCCGCGATGGGTCCGGGCCGACTCTGCGGTGGCCTTTTGCGTGGGGGGGAGGTCCACCCCCTCGGCCCGGTACTCCTCGTTCATAGTCTCAACCGCGCCGTGCGTCAGGATCGGTCCGATGGCGGGGTCCAGTCCGGCCAGCAGCCGCTGCGCCTTTCCGAGGGCATAGACGAGGACAACACTGGTGAGGCCGCGGTCCCGATTTTCCCGCCACCACCGGTTGATATCCGCCAGCACCTCCGCCGCATCCGGCCACACGTAGTACGGCATGCCGAAGGTGCACTCGCTGATAAAACAGTCGCACCGCACCGGTTCAAACGGGGCGCAGGTGGGATCGGCCGCGGTCTTGTAATCCCCGCTCACCACCCAGACCTCGCCGCGGTGTTCCAGGCGAACCTGGGCCGACCCGAGAAGGTGCCCCGCCGGATGAAGAGACACCCGAACCCCGTTGCGCGTGATTGATTCGCCATAGGGGAGGGGTTCGATAACCGGGCCATCTCCCAGGCGGCGGCGCAATAGGCGGCGCGAAGGGGCCGCGGCCAGGATGCTCGCCGTTCCGGACCGGGCGTGATCGGCGTGCGCATGGGTGATGACGGCGCGATCGACCGGCCTCCAGGGATCGACGTAAAAATCACCGGCTTCGCAATAGAGCCCCTTTGGATTGACGGTCAGTAGCGGCATCGTAGGTCTTCCCTGGTTCAGGGCGCACTATAAAACAGGCTGCTCGCATTTCCAGCGGATCGCCCCGTGGCGCGTACCCGGATCCGGCCGGAGGGGAGAAACCGGCGCCAATCGGGTGCATCGACCGGGATCTTCAACCTGCGCAGGTGCGGGCCGTCGGCCAGGGCCCTTGTCCGCGCCCGCGGAGTGCGATAGTCTTCTGGTTCTCATGAAGAAGGACCAATCCCAGTGTGTGGTCTACGACCTTGCCTCGCACATGGCGGGGGACGAAAAGGTCAAGGCCGTCTATCTCGATGCAGGGCGAAAGCAGGCATCCTTTGCGTTCCGGCCGGGCAGCAATGCCGAGGACTCCGAAGAACGCCTGCAGTCGATCCTCTCCCGCCATAAGCCGGGCGAGGTGACCTGCTCGGGAGAGAGCGGGTTGGGGCAATGCGAGAAATGCCGGCGGGGCCTCGGTCGTCCGTTGCCGCCGGGTATCCGGCTCGTTTCCATGCCCGAGGACGGCGTGATGCTCCAGAAAGAGACGTGCGAGACGGCCAATCGCTTTCTGAAATGGCGTCGCCACAAATGGGTGCGGGTGCAACCGCGCGTGTTCCCCACGCCGGAGACCATTCGCAACCTCAGCGAATGGAAGCTTCAGCTCCTGGCGGCGATTCTCTGCGGCGCGGCGATGGTTCTGGGGCTCGTCCTGGAGTGGATCGGCGGGGCGGCGTGGATGCCCTTTGCCGTGGCGGCGTACCTCGTGTCCTACGCGGCCGGGGCCTGGTACCCGGCGCAGGAGGTCCGGGAGCTGCTGCGAAAACGGATCCTGGACATTCACTTTCTCATGCTCTGCGTCGCCGCCGGCGCCGCCTTGATCGGCCACTGGTGGGAGGGGGGGATGCTGCTCTTTCTCTTCTCCCTGAGCGGGGCCCTGGAGGAGATGGCCATGGCCCGGACCAAGCGGGAAATCGACAGCCTGTTCAAGGAGGCGCCCCGGGAAGCCACGGTCGTCGATCACGAGGGAACGGAACGAAAGGTGGCAGTCGACGACCTCAAGACCGGCATGCAGATCAAGATTCGCCCGGGCGAGCAGGTGGCGGTGGATGCGGAGGTGGTGGATGGAACCTCCGCGGCGGATGAGGCAAACCTCACGGGGGAATCAGTTCCCGTAGATAAAAAGCCGGGCGATACGGTGTTGAGCGGAACCATGAACCTCTGGGGTGCGTTGACCTGCCGGATCCTCCGGCCGGCCTCCGAGAGTGCGTTGTCCCGCATTATCCATCTCATCCGGGAAGCCCAGGAGAGCAAGGCGCCCAGCCAGCGGTTCACCGATCGGTTCGGTACCGGCTACACCTACCTGATCCTGGGATTCAGCCTGGCCATGTTTTTTGTCTGGTGGCTGGTACTGGACCTGCCGGCCTTCAAACCGCCGGAAGGCGGTGCCTCCGCATTCTATCGGGCCATGACCCTCCTGGTGGTGGCCTCGCCCTGTGCACTGGTGCTGTCGATCCCTTCGGCCATCCTGGCCGGCATTGCCGCCGGGGCCCGCCGCGGCGTGCTCTTCCGGGGGGGAGCGGCGATCGAGAACCTTGCGGGCGTGCAGCGCGTGGCGCTCGACAAGACGGGGACCCTGACCACCGGTGATCTGAAGGTGATCGATGTGCAGAGCGTATCCGGACACGGGGAGACGGACCTCCTCCGCCTGGCGGCCTCCGTGGCCACCCATTCGTCCCATCCGGTCTCGCGGGCCATCATCGGCCGCTGGCGGGAAGAGGGGCAGGGCTCCCTCGCGGAGGTCACCCAATTTCGCGACACCAGCGGATACGGGATCGAGGCGGAGCTGGACGGCGAGACCATCCGGCTCGGACGGCGAACCCTGTTCGAGAGGGAGGATTGGATCCGGGATATGGAGCAACCTGAGCCCGGCATCACCGAGGCCGTACTGGAAGCAGGGGAGCACCGCGGCCGGATTCTGCTCGCCGACGAGGTGCGGGAGGTCAGCGCGGATCTTCTCGACCGACTTCGTACCCGGGGCCTCGCGGTCACCATGTTGACGGGAGACCGGCAAGAATCCGCCGGACTGGCCGCGGAAACCCTGCACCTGGAAGACATCCGGGCCGGGCTCTATCCCGAGGACAAGGTCCGGACCATCCAGGCCTGGGAACAATCCGGTGAACGCGTGGCCATGGTGGGCGATGGGGTCAACGATGCGCCCAGCCTCGCCGCGGCGCACGTATCGGTGGGCATGGGATTGCGCGGATCCGATGCCGTGCTCGAACAGGCGGATGTGGTCCTCATGCACGACCGGTTGGAGAACTTCTACACCGCCTACATGCTGAGCCGGCGCGCGACGGCCATCATCCGGCAAAACCTGGCCATTTCCCTGGGCGTCATTGCGGTGCTGGTGATCAGTGCCCTCGGGGGCGCCATCCCTCTCACCCTCGGGGTCATCGGCCACGAAGGCAGCACCGTCGTGGTGGTCCTCAACAGCCTCCGGTTGCTGGTCGGCCGCCACGCGCCGTGAGGACGCCTCACACGCCCGTGCTCCTCCCCGCCCGCTCGCCGGGCGGGAGCCGGAGTTCATCCGCTACCGAGCCGTGGCGCCTTCGATCTGCGCGCGCCCCCCGCCATCGGTCATCCCGAGCGGAGTCGAGGGATCCCCCGACCCTGTCTCCTGCATCGCAGGGCCAATGACCCCGCGACTGCGAAGGCCTCGCCGTGTTCGATGTCGCCGAGCCCGAATCAATCCGATGTGCCCCGTCGTCATCACGGTCCGCGGGGCCGCGGACCCTCCCGATATCGGAGCGATCCGCAT
>CAZCOO010000146.1:0-7421 GCA_964500395.1 uncultured Verrucomicrobiota bacterium | reverse complement strand
GATTCGGAGGCCCGCCGGCCCATACGTGGTGGCGGGCTGATTCTATGGACCCGATACTCGTCGCCAATCATGTCACCCGGGATTTTGCCGGGACGCGCGTCCTGTCGGATGTGAACTTTCGCATCGGGCCCGGCGAATGCGTGGCCCTGTTGGGCCCGAACGGCGCCGGCAAGACCACGCTTTTGCGCATTCTGGCCGGTCTGTTGCCGACTACGGGGGGGCGGGTGGAAGTGGCCGGGGCGGAGTCGCTGCGCGAGGCGGCGGGCATCCGCCGCCGCGTGGGGTATTTGGCGGAGCGGGCCCCGATGTACGGGGATATGCGGGTGAAGGAGTTTCTCGCCTTCCGGGCGAAGCTCAAGGGCCTGCCTCGACGCGTGCGCCGGGAGCGGATTCGTGAGGTGGTGGACCGATGCGGCCTCGGCGGGGTTCGGCGGGACCTGATCGGCCGGCTGTCGCGCGGGTTCCGGCAGCGGGTGGGCCTGGCCGATGCCCTGCTCGCCCATCCGCCGGTCCTGTTGCTGGATGAACCGGCCATGGGGGTGGATCCGCTGCAAAACCGCGAATTGCGCGATTGGCTGCGATCCCTGACCCCCCGGCATACGATCGTCCTCGCGACGCATCAACTCGCGGAGGCCGAACAGATCTGCTCGCGGGTGCTGCTCCTGCACCGCGGCCGGCTGATGGCGGATGAGCGTGTGAGCACCCTTCGGGAGGCCTCCCACGAGGCGGGGTCGGTGGAGGTCGAGGTGCGCGGGCCCCGGGCCGATGTCCTGGAAGCGTTTGCCCATATGCCCGGCGTGGCGGAAGTGGAGGCCGATGACGGGCGGGACTGGCTGTGCCTGCGCCTGTTGCCGGACGGAGATTTTGATTTGTCGGAGCGGGCCGCCGGATTGTGTGCCCGGGAGGGGTGGGCCCTGCGGCGCCTCAACCGGTTGCCCGGCAGCCTGGAAGGCGTCATGATGCGGGTGGCCCGGGGGAGCCGGCTGTCATGAGGAAAACGCTGGTCATTTGTCGACGGGAGCTGGCGGGCGGGCTTTTCCGCCCGGCCGGGTTCTTTGTGTTGTTTTGTTTTCTGCTGGTGATCGGCGCGGGCTGTCTCGCTCACCTGTATGCCGGGGCCCGCACCTTGACGGCCGTGGAGCTTCGCAACCTGGTATTCGGAGACAGTGTCCTTTCCCAGGGGGCCATTCTTCTGCTGGTCCCGCTGCTGACGATGCGCACGCTGGCGGCGGAGCGGGAATCGGGCACCCTGGAGATGCTCATGTCCGCGCCGGTATCCGACGCGGCCGTGGTCGGCGGCAAGTTCCTGGGCGCCTGGGGGCTGTTTGCCCTGTTGTGGCTGCCGGTGGCCGGGCAGATTGCCCTGGTCGACCACATGCGGCCGGCCCTGGCCCTTCCGTGGCAGAGCCTTGCGGCCGCCTACCTCGCCCTGATGGTGCCGGTGGGAGCGGCGGTGGCCCTCGGGGTCCTGGCCTCCGCCCTGTCGCCGACGCCGACGGCCTCGGCGCTGCTCACTTTTGCCCTGCTCAGCGTCCTGGGGAGTCTCAGCTATGCCGCGGGCCTATTGCTGGATGGGGAGGGCCATATGTCGCTGTTCTTTCTCGACCATATTCGGGAATTCCGGAACGGAATCCTCGATGGCCGGGCGCTCGTATTGTACGCCACCGTGACGGTCTGGGCTTTGTTTGCCGCCACGCGGGTGTTGGAAACCAGGAAGTGGTTGTAGGGAGTCGCGATGCTATCGAGAGCGGCCAGAAACAGCGTTCGCAGACATCGCGGGATTCGTCTCCTGTTCGGGATGAATACGGGTCTCGCACTCGTGCTGTCGCTGGCTCTGCTGGTCCTGGTCAACTTCCTGGCCCAGCGGAATTCCCCGGTCTGGCGCATCCCGCTGGAAACGCCGGAGGAGGTGCCGGCGGGGATCCGCTCGCTCCTCGAAACGGTGAGCGAGCCCCTGGAGGTCACGCTTCTTCTGCACCGGGATGCGGCCGCATTCGGGGTGGCCCGGCACGCCGTCAGCCGGGTGGGGACCCTCCGCGAAAACGTCAGCAGCCAGTGGATCGACCCGTTTCTTCATCCGCAGCGGGCGCGATCCTTTTTTGAAGACCATTCCCTCCAGCGCCTGCCGGCGCTCGTGCTGTCGTCCGGGGATCAAAAAGGCGTATTCCCGATCCGCCCCTCCATGGCGGCCGCCGACGCGGGCGCGGCCGCGTTCCATGCCTTTCTGCAGGCCTCCCTGCTCGCGTTTCTGCAGGACACGCCCCCGGTGCTGTACGTCCTCAGCGGCCACGGGGAGGCGAGCCTGGATGATCCGGACCCGTACGCCGGCCTCTCCCGCCTCCGGTCCGTCCTGCTCCGGCAGGCGGTCGATCTGCGGCCCCTGAACCTGGCCGAGGCAGGCGCGGTGCCCCGGGATTGCGATGCCCTGCTGATCCTGAACCCGAAGCGCTCGCTGCCCGATCCCGAAGCGGAGGCGATCGACGAGTATCTCCGGGAGGAGGGACGGGCCCTGATTCTGCTGGACGGTGCCGCCGGCCCCGTTCCCGAGCGGGTGCTGTCGGCCTGGGGCGTCGAGGTGGCGGACGCCGTGGCCACCGACCCGACCCGGTCGCTGAGCGGACGGGAACTGTATCCCGTGGTGCAGACCAATCATCCGGTGGGACGGGCCGTGCGGGACCTGTCGCTGGTTCTCATCGAACCCCTGGTCATTCAGCCCCTGAAACCGGATGGCGCTGCCCGCGCCGATGAAGCCGCCGTCGAGCCGTTGTTGACGACCTCGGATGCCGGCTGGGGGGAAACGGAAGAGCGGGACGGCTCGGCCGCCTTCGACGAAGGGTATGATCTGGAGGGACCGGTGCCCATTGCCGTCGCGGTCGAGAAAGGGCGGGTGGAACGCATGGATATGGAGATCGCCCCGACGCGCCTCGTGGTGGTCGGAGATATCGATTTTGTGTCTAATCAAAGCATGGCAGCCGGGAATGCCGATTTTGCCGCGGCCGCGCTCAACTGGGTGCTGGGCCGCGGCGAAATCGTCCAGCCGCTGGACCCGGCGGTGGAGGATTCGGCGATCCTGCTTTCGCGCCGGGATCTGATGACCGCGGCGCTGTGGTGTGTGGGGCTGTTCCCCGGCGCGGCCCTGCTCATGACCGCCCTGGTGTACTTCATCCGCCGGACCTGAAGCAGACATCGAGGCAGAGGAGAATGCGAACGTGAGGTTTCGAACGACGCTCATATTGCTGGTCCTGGTGACGGGCCTGGGCGCCTATATCTGGAAGTCGGAAACCCAATCTCTGAGTCCGCGGGAGCGGAACGAGCGGGCCGGCCGGCTTCTGCGCTGGTCGCCGGGCGACATTACCTCCGTGGCCTGGCAGGCGGAGGGAGAGAACTGGCGCGCGGAACGGGTCGACGGAGAATGGCTCTTGCGCGAGCCGATCCCCGGTGCGGTCGATCCGGTCCGCCTCGACGTGATCCTCTCCCGGCTTCGGGCGGCCCGGGCGGAGCAGTATTTATCGGAGCGGGAATTGCGGGAGGAAGGGGTTCGGCTCGCGGATCTGTCGCTCGTGCGCCCGCGCGCCACCCTCGAGGTCAAGACAGAGAACGGCGATGTGGCGGTGATCAAGTTCGGGATGCGAATTCCCACGGGCGAGGGCCTCTATGCGCAGCGGCGGGGAGAGCCGGGCGTCGGGATCGTCTCCGAAACTCTCGTGTCCACCCTGCGGGGCGGGGCCTCTTTCCTCCTGCAGAAGAGCCTCTTCCCGGGCGAACCGCGGGAGGTGCAGCGGGTGGATCTGTGGCGCGCGGACGGGCTGCTGCGGATGGAACGGGTTGACTCGGCAACCTGGCAGGTGACCACGCCGGGGGTTGCCACGGCCGGCGACCCGGTGCCCATCACCCATCTGATCGATGAGCTGTTCGCCCTGCGGATCTCCAATACCGTGGCCGGAGCGGTGGCCGATGCCTCGGCCTACGGCATTGATGACCGGCTCCCGAGGGTGAGTGTTCTCACGCGGGACCGGGAGCAGCCGGAGGAGTGGCTGATCGGCAATCCTGTTACCACGACCGGCGGGGCACCCCTGGTATACGCCAAACAGCCCGACTCGCCCACGGTGGTGACGGCCCCGGCTCGCTTGCGCGATCTTCTCGATACGGATGCCGGGAGCGTCCGCGACGCCCGCCTGCTGCCCTGGCCGGCGCACTCGGTCCGGACGCTCGCGATTCAGCGCGGGGAGGAGCGGCTGCGGCTGGCCGAGACCAACGGGGAGTGGCGAATCCTGGAACCGGTGCCCGCCCCGGCGGATCCGGAGGCGGTGCAGGAGTTGATCGGGCGGTTTGTCGGAGCGCGGTTGACAGACTTTCTCGCGCTGACCAACGGGTCCTCCGCGGTGACGGCGGGTCTCAGCACCAACTGGCAGGCCCGGGTCGCCGGCGGGGCGAACGGCACCCGCGGCGGTGAGGCCCGGATCACCGCCCTTTCCCCCACCGGGGGGGGGGCGGACGATGAAATTGTCCGGATCGATCCGGGGACCTCCCGGTCGCCGGTATGGGGACGGCTCGACGGCCCTCTGCTGCCGGCCTCTCTGTCGCCTTTGCGGTTTCGGGGGCGAACGGTGCTGGCCCTGCCGCCCGAGCAGGTGAAGACCATCAGCCTCCTCCGCCACGGGCAGACACAAACCGTTGTGCGGTCCTCCTCCGGGAGCTGGCAGGCGCAACGCGGGGCGGACGCCGCGATTGCGGTGAAGACCAATGTGATCGTCGCTCTCCTGGAGACTGTGCAGGACCTGCAGGCGGATCGCGTGGTCGATGACGAGCCGTCGCGCCTCAACGCCTACATCCCGCGGGAGGACCGGACGGCCATTGAATTCGGGCTTCGGGAAGGGGCCGGGATCGCCACCGCCCTGCTGTTCGGCCGCGAGGAGGAAGGCGAGGTCTTTGTCACCATCCGCGGCCGGGAGATGGTCTTCGCGCTGGGAACGAATGTAGTGGAGAAAATGATGCGGCCCCTGTGGGAAGCGTCAGCGGCCGAACCCGATCCTTCGTCATGACACATCCGACCCCGCCGCGCCCAGAACCGCAGAGATTCTTCTCCTGGCTTCGCGAACGCGTCCGGCAGATGCCCGCCGTCCGGAAAACCATCCGGTACCTGCTCCTGTTGGTCCTGGCGGGGGTGCTGGGCGTATACGCCCTCTGTACGCTGGGGTTTCCGCCCGGTATTACACACTGGGTGGAAGACCGGGTGGGGGAAACCGGATTCGATGTGCGACTCGGCCGGTTGTGCCTCGATATGGAGTACGGACTGGTGGCCGAGGACGCGCGTTTTTTCAGCAGTGTGGCGGCCCGGGAGCCGCTGGTGGAGGTGGAGTGGGTCTCCTTCCAGGTGGATCCGGCCGAGTGGCTCCGGGGAAACGCCGGTCTGAAAGGGGTGCTGTTGCAGGGCGCCACGCTGCCCCTGCCGGGGGCTTCGCCGGACCCGCCGGCCGGGACCGCGCCGGCATTGGGGATCGACCGGATCGAACTCCGCTTCGAACCGGGCGGCATTCGGGTTTCCTCCCTCGAGCTGGCCCTGGCCCGTCTTCCCGTCACCGGGAGGGGGTTTATCCGGACGGGCCGCGACGAGAGACAGCCCGCCGCCGGCGGGCTGCCCCGGCGGGAGGATCTGTATGCCTGGATGCGGCCGTATACAACGGTGGTCCGGAATGTATCCGGCTTCCTGCAGCAGGTGGACTACGGGGCGCCGCCCAGCGTGGAATGCCGGTTTTTTGCCGATGCGGTCGATCCCGGCCGGTCCCGGTTTGATCTCACGGGCGAAGGGGGGGAGGTGCGCGTGCGCGGTGTGTCCTTCACCAATTGGCACGTGGATCTGCAGTGGCGGGATGACACGCTGGAACTCGAAAGCCTGTCCGCCCGGGCCGCGGACGGACGTCTGGAAGCAGAAGGGCGCCTGGATCTGGACCGCAACCAGGCGGAGTCGCGCATCCAGTGTGCCCTGCCCGCGGTGTACTGGACGAGTCTGATGCCCACCAACTGGGCCCGCCGACTGCAGCGGGCCAATGTGTTCGCGCAGGGGCCCATTCGCGGCGAGATGACGCTCGGGCCGGCCCCGCTGCCCGGATTGCTCAACGACATGTCCGGGTGGGTGGAACTCAGCCGGGCGTCGTTGAACGGGGTCTGGGTGGAGAGCGCTTTTTCGGAATTTGCCTGGACGGCCCCGGAGTTGCGCCTCGACGGAATGGAGGCGGTGATCGGCCGGGCGGGGGAGCGGGGACGGTTTCGCGGGCGGTTTGCCATGGACACCGACACCCGGGCGTACGACGGGCAGTGGTACTCGACCTTTCACCCGATCGCGCTCGAACCGGTCCTGGGGCCCGATCAACTCGAACAGGCGCATGCCGTCCAGCTCCGGGATCACCCGCTTCTCATGAAGGCGACCTTTTCCGGCCTGCGCGGCCAACCGGAGCTTTTTACCTGCGACGGGGTGATCGCGGCCACCAATGCACTGTACCGCGGGGGGTACGCGGACACCATGCAGACCGGGTTTCGAATTGAGACCAACTGGCTGTATCTGGACCCCCTGCTGATCCGGCAGGGCACCAATGAATGCCGCGGGCGTCTCGCCATCGGATTCCGCGACGGAGTCGCCGACTTTGACCTGAACAGCACGCTGGATCTCACCACGGTGGCCAAAATGGTCGGCAGGGACATGGAACGCAGCATCAGTGCCTTCCGCGTGGAGGGGCACACAGCGCTCGACGCCCGCGGGCGGGTCGGGTTGGGAGATCGCCGGAAGACGGACTTCGTGGCGGATGTGGAGGCCGCGGATTTCGGCTACCGGTGGTTTCTCGCCGATCGCTGTGCGTTTCAATACCGCTGGCGGGGGGACGAGGTGCAGGTGGCCGACATCCGGGGGGAGCTGTACGGGGGGCAGTTCCGGGCCGGGGCGGAGCTCGACATCCGCCGGGGCTTTTCCAATGCGCAGTACCGCGTCACGGCAAACTGGACAAACGTGAATTTTGCCGACGTGGTCGTGAATCTCCGGCAAACGCGCCGCGATCCCTACCAGGGATATTTCTCGGGGAATCTCGACTTGAGCGGGGTCTGGGGCAGCACCAACCTGCATGGGCTGGAGGGCCGCGGGGGGGTGCACATTCGCGAGGGGAAGCTCTTCAAGATCCCCCTCCTGGGCGGCCTTTCCAAGTACCTGTCCATGGTGGTTCCGGGATTCGGCTTCTCCACCCAGACGGAGTTGGACGCGCCCTTTGAAATCGACGGCCCCAAGGCGGTCAGCCGGGACATCAACCTGTACGGCGATATCGTGTCCATCCAGGGGAAGGGGGTGTATTTCTTTGACCGGCAGTTGGACTTCACGGTGGAGGCAAAACTCCTGCGCGAGGGATTGATCGCGGAGGCCTTCCGTCTCCTTACGC
>CAZCOO010000145.1:0-7423 GCA_964500395.1 uncultured Verrucomicrobiota bacterium | reverse complement strand
GGCCTCGGCCACGGCCGGGTGCCAATACATCCGCTGAAAGAGAAACTCGCGGTGGGGACGGATGAGGGCTTTGAATTCGTCGCTCAGCTCGACCATCCGCTCGGGGGCCGTCATCACCGCCTCGGGCGATCCGGGGCCGTGCCGGGCCAGCCGTTCCAGGCTCGCCTGGACCACGTCCTCCACCTGGAGGTCCAGGAGGCAGCGGATGGTTGTCTTGGACTGGAAATCCGGCGGCATGTCCGGGTGCCGGCGGGCGGCCCGGGCCTGGGCCCGCCGCCAGAGTTCCACTTCCTGGAGCTTCTCTTCGGTGAGCAAGCCGGATTCGAGCCCGTCTTCGACGTCGTGGGCGTAGTAGGAAATGTCATCGGCGACGTCGGCAATCTGCGCTTCGAGTTGTTGAAACGGGCCGATGGGGGCGCCGTCGAGAGTGCGGCCGCCTTCGCCGGCCTGGTGCTTGCGAAGCCCGGCGCGGACCTCCCAGGTGAGGTTCAGCCCGGGGAACATCGGGTAGGCCTGCTCCAGGAGTTCGACCCAGCGGAGGCTCTGCGTGTTGTGGTTGAACCCCCCGTGGTCCTGCATGAGGATGTCCAGCTCGTGTTCGCCGGCGTGGCCGAATGGACTGTGGCCGATGTCGTGGGCGAGCGTGATGGCCTCGGTGAGATCCTCGTTGGCGCCGAGTGCGCGGGCGATGGTGCGGCCCACGGCGGTCATTTCAAAGGTGTGGGTGAGGCGGGTCCGGTAATGATCCGCCGTGCCGTTGATGAAGACCTGGGTTTTGTATTCCAGGCGCCGGAAGCAGCGGCTGTAGACAATCCTGTCCCGATCCCGCTGGAATGCGGTGCGGTAGGAGTGGGGCGGCTCCTCGTAGCGGCGCCCCCGGGAGTGCGCACTGCGGACGGCATAGGGGGCCAGGGAGCGGTCTTCCCGTTCCTCCAGGCCCTCGCGGGACTGCATGGTTATGGTGTATGGAGTCGTAGACATCACGGTTTGTCATCTGTTTGGTTCGACGAAGGGCAAAGCGGTCGGGCGGAGATCTCGCGGCTTGTCGCCCCCTCCGAGGATGACGTAGTGTACCCCTGAGGCGAGACGAGGACAATTGGGAATATTGTGCGGAGACGCCGGGGCCTTTATGACGATGGAAGAGCACACCATTCACTGTCGCAACGTGTTTCACGGCAAGCTGATCCAGCTTGACGTGGTGGACGTGGAGCTGGAAGACGGAACCCGGTCCGTGCGCGAGATCGTTCGGCATCCGGGGGCCGTATGCATCCTCGTGCGGGACCGGGGGGGCGACTTCCTGCTGGTGCGCCAGTTTCGAAAGCCGGTCGAGAGCCCCATGCTCGAGGTCGTGGCGGGCACCCGGGAAGAAGACGAATCCGCGGAGGCCTGCGCCCGCCGCGAGCTGCGCGAGGAAACCGGGCACGAGGCGGCCCTGCTGGAGCGATTGGGGACGATCCATCCCTCGCCCGGCTATGTGACGGAGCGCATCGAGGCGTTTTACGCGGAGGTGGACGGGGATCCGGGAGAAACCGAGCCGGACCACGATGAGCACCTGGACCTGGTGGTCGTCTCCCCCGGAGAGCTGGACCGCGCGGTCCGGGACGGGGAGATCACCGACGGCAAGACCCTGGGCAGCATCCTGTTGTACGAGAAACACCGGGGCGGGGGATGGGCGGCTGCGCCCGGGGAGAGCCGGACGTGAAGGAGACCTGGCAGAAGGTCCGCCAGTTTCTGGTGCAGGGGGTGTGGGATATCGAGCTGGGGTCGGTTCCGCGCCTCAAGCGGCTGTTGGTGAAGACGACCCGGGTCGGGCACCTGGTGGTGCGGGGCTTCCGCGAAGACGAACTGGCCCTGCACGCCGCCGCCCTGACCTTTACGACGCTGATGTCCCTGGTGCCGCTGCTGGCCTTTGTCTTTTCCATCTGGAAGGGGGTGGGGGGCGAGGAAAAGGCCGTGCAATGGCTCACCGCGCGCGTGGCCGACATGCCCGAGCAGTTTCAGCTCTTCGTGGATGAATTGATGCAGATCGTGGAGAACACCAGTTTCTTTGCCCTGGGCGGAACGGCGGTTCTGCTCCTCCTGTTTACCGTCATCCGGATGTTGAGCAGCATCGAAGCCTCCTTCAACCGCGTCTGGGGGGTGGCCCAGGCCCGCCCGCTGTTCCGGAAAGTGACCGACTACATCAGCACGCTGGTGGTGGTCTGCTTCTTCATCATGGCCTCGGCCACGTTTTCCCTCGATGCGGTGGTGTCCCAGCTGGGGGTTCTGGAGGGGATCTCCCGCCCCCTGTTGCGGCTCACCCCGCTCATCACAACCTGGATCGCCTTCGGATTCCTGTATGCATTCATGCCCAACACCCGGGTGCGGCTGGGCCCGACCATCCTGAGCGGGCTGGCGGGGGCGGTCTTGTGGATGGGCTGGCAGAAGTTTTTCATCTCCACCCAGGTGGGGGTGTTCCGCTACAACCAGATTTTCGGAACGTTTGCCTCCATCCCGATCTTCCTGCTGTGGCTGTTTGTCTGCTGGGTGATTGTGCTCATCGGTGTGGAGATCGCCTTCGCCCTGCAGAACTCGTCGACGATCGAAATCGAAAGCGTGGCCACCCGCGCCAGCATGGACGCCCGGTTGAAGCTGGCCCTCGCTGTCGTCATCTATGCCGCCAGGGCCCTGCACAATGAGCGCGAGACATTCGACAGCCAGGCCTTCGCCCGCCGGGAACGGGTCTCCGTGCGGTTGCTCAACGATATTCTGGATCACCTGCAGCAATGCGGGCTCCTGGCTGCCGTTTCGGATGAGCCGGGGCGGTATGTCCTCACGCGGGCCCCCGAGACCATCCGGGTCCACGCGCTGGTCAACATTATCCTCCAGGACGGTGTGCGCCCCGAAACCCTCGGGATTCACCGCCTCGACGCCCCCGTCCAGCAGATTGTGTCCAGGCTGGAAACCGGCTTGGATGAAGGATTCGGCCGGCTTACGGTGGCCGACATTCTGCGGGACGAATCGCCCCGGGACGGGGACGCGGCCGCCTCTTGACGGGTTCCGGAAGCAGGGGCCGCGCGAACGCCCACAGGCCCCTCATCCGCGGGAGGCCGGCGGGCACACGCGGCGCAATGCGCCGCCGCATATCGGAAAAAGGTGCGATGCATGGTCGATATCGACTTTCAAAACGAGCTGAATGAAGAACAGTACGCGGCGGTCTCGGCGCCGCCGGGCCCGGTCCTGGTGATCGCCGCCGCGGGAACCGGCAAGACGCGGGCGCTGACCTACCGGGTGGCCTGGCTGGTGCACCGGGGGGAGGATCCCCAGCGCATCCTGCTGTTGACGTTCACCAACCGGGCGGCGCGGGAAATGCTGGAGCGGGCCCGGGGGCTGGTGGGGGACCGCGTGAGCGGGCTGTGGGGAGGGACCTTCCACCACATGGCCAACCGGATCCTGCGCCGCCACGCCGGGGCCCTGGGATACGGCGTCGACTATACCATTCTCGACCAGGACGATTCCCGAAAGCTGGTGCGGTCCTGCACCCAGGATCTGGGCCTCAGCGATCGGCATTTTCCCAAACCGGATGTCCTGCTCTCGCTCTTCGGCCTGAGTTCGGGGCGGGGGGAAGAGCTGGAGATCCTGGCGCAGGAGCGCTTCGAGCGGGCGCCCGTGGATGTGGAGGATGTCCTGCGGGTGGCAAAGGCCTACACCGACCGAAAGCGCGACCTCAATGCGATGGACTTTGACGACCTGCTGGCCAACGGCCTGCGCCTGTTCCGGGAGCATCCCGACATCCTCTCCCGCTACCAGGAGCGATTCCGGCACGTTCTGGTGGACGAGTACCAGGATACCAATCACATCCAGGCGGAGTGGGTCGACCTCGTCGCCGGGCAACACCGCAACCTGCTCGTGGTGGGGGATGACTTCCAGAGCATCTACTCCTGGCGGGGCGCGGACTTCCGCAACATCATCGGCTTTCCCCGGCGCTACCCGGATGCCCGGATGTACAAGCTGGAAACAAATTACCGGAGCGTGCCCGGTATCTTGAATGTGGCCAACGCCTGCATCGCCGGCAACCCCGAGCAGTTTCAGAAAACCCTGCGCGCCGTGCGCGAAGACGGCCCGCGCCCGTCGCTGCTGCCCCTGCCCAATGCCACGGCCCAGTCCCAGTTCATCGTGCAGCGGATCCATGAGCTGGCCGCACAGGGGGTGCCGCTCAACCGGATGGCGGTGCTGTATCGCTCTCACTTTCACGCCATGGAACTGCAGCTCGAGTTCACCCGGGAAGGGCTTCCCTACCGGATTACCTCGGGCGTGCGCTTCTTCGAACAGGCCCACATCAAGGACGTGTGCAGCATTCTGCGGATTGTGGCCTATCCCTCTGACGAGCTCGCCTTCTGCCGGCTCCTGGAGATGCTCCCCCGCGTCGGCAATCGAACCGCCCTCAAGATATGGCGCATGCTCGGGAACGAATTCGATGCATCCGACGCGCGCGCCCGGCAGGCGCTGCGGGAGGCGATCCCGGCTGCCGCCCGGGACCAATGGGCGCCGGTGGATGCGGTGCTGGCCAAAGGGTACTCCCCGAAAGACGAGGCCCCCCCCTTGATCGAAGACTATCTCGACGCCTTCTACGAGGTGTACGCCCTGGAAACCTTCGACAACCACGCCCGGCGGCTCGACGATGTGCAGGAACTGATCCGGTACAGCGGCGGGTACGGGACCCTGGAGGAATTTCTGAACGAGATGGCGCTCATCACCAACCTGGATACGGCGACGGATGACGAGGCCGACGAGGCGGATGCCGTGCGCCTGAGTACGGTGCACCAGGCCAAGGGGCTCGAATGGGATGTCGTGTTTATCCTGTGGTGTTCCGATACCATGTTCCCGTCCGCCCGCTCGCTTGAGGATGCCGGGGCCGAGCAGGAGGAGCGCAGGTTGTTCTACGTGGCCTCCACCCGCGCGCGCGATCAGCTCTACTACTGCATGCCCGCAAGCCGCCGCGCCCGGGACGGCAGTATTGTCCGGTACATGCCCTCCCGCTTCATCACCGAATTGCCCTCCGATCTGCTCGAGGTGCTCGGCGTCGGCTACGGGTGACCGTCTCCCGGCCGCCGCCCGGAAATGAGTCCTTGTCTTTCCCGGCGCCGCCCCGATAATGCCCTGACTGAACAGGGAGGTTGACTTGCTTGCGACTGTACACGCTGCCGCGGTGTATGGGGTCGATGCCTATGCCGTGGAGATAGAGGTAAACGCCGGACACGGCGATCCCGCCACCATCGTGGTCGGATTGCCCGATGCCGCGGTGAAGGAGAGCAAAGACCGGGTCGAAACGGCGCTGATCAATTCCGGCTTTGCGCCGCCCATGGGCCGGACCACGGTGAATCTCGCGCCCGCCGATATGAAGAAAGAGGGGCCGAGTTTCGACCTGCCCATCGCGCTGGGCATGCTGGCCGCCACACGGGAAATCGAGCCGGAGGCCCTGGGGGATGTCTGCGTGGTCGGAGAGCTGGCGCTCAGCGGGGAAGTGCGCAGGATCAAGGGCGTGCTGCCGATCGCCATGGCGGCGGCGCGGGCCGGGCGAACCCGCATGCTGGTGCCGGAGGCCAATGCCCCGGAGGCGGCGGTGGTCGAGGGGATTGATGCCTATCCCATGGACAATCTCCGGCAGGCGGTGGAGTTTCTCAACGGGCGCGAGCCGCTCGCGCCGGTGCGGATCGACCTGGATGCGGTCTTTGCCGATCATGCGCAGTACGAAGAAGACTTTGTCGACGTGAAAGGGCAGGAAAGCGCCAAGCGTGCCCTGGAGGTCGCCGTGGCCGGGGGGCACAACATCCTGTGCATCGGGCCGCCGGGGACGGGGAAGACCATGATTGCCCGCCGCATCCGCTCCATCCTGCCGCCGCTGACGCTGGAGCAGGCCCTGGAAGTGACCAAGATCCACAGTATTGCAGGCCTGCTGGGACAGCACGAGGCGCTGGTGGCCCGGCGGCCGTTCCGGCCGCCGCATCACACCATTTCCGATGCCGGATTGCTGGGGGGCGGCACCCATCCCATGCCGGGCGAGGTCAGTTTGTCTCATCACGGGGTGCTGTTCCTGGACGAGCTGCCGGAGTTTCATCGCAACGTCCTGGAAGTACTGCGCCAGCCCCTGGAGGACGGCACCGTGACCATCTCCCGGGCATCGGCCAGCGTCGCCTTTCCCTCCCGCTTCATGCTGGTGGCCGCCATGAATCCCTGCCCCTGTGGCTACATGACCGACCCCAAGCGCGAGTGCCGCTGTACCCCGAACCAGATCCAGCGCTACCGGAATAAAATATCGGGGCCGTTACTCGATCGCATCGATATCCACATCGAAGTGCCCGCCGTATCGTACCAGGACCTGGCCTCCCTGGAGCCGGGGGAGTCTTCCGCGACCATTCGCGAGCGCGTGATGAACGCGCGGTCGGTGCAGCACGAGCGCTTTGCCGGGCGAAAGGCCCTCGGGAGCAATGCCGATATGCGGTCAAAGGATATTGCCCGGTTCTGCCGCCCCGTGCAGGAAGCGGGTGACATGCTCAAAGTCGCCATGCAGGAACTGGACCTGAGCGCCCGGGCCTACGATCGGATTCTGAAAGTGGCCCGGACCATCGCCGATCTGGACGGGGCTCCCGAGGACCTTCAGCCCCACCATATCGCCGAGGCGATCCAGTATCGAACCCTCGACCGGCAGATATGGGTGTAGCCGTCTACTCGGGTTCGGCCAGGTAGATAAAAGACTTATCCATGTCGTCGGCCTGCCAGACAATGCGGCGGGCGGCGGTTTGCGGGGCGCGGTCCTCGATTTCGTTTGTCGTGAGAACCGCCGTGGTCTGGCCGTCCCAGAAGGCGATCTCCGCATCCCAGTTATCTTCGTAACTCATCCAGCAGATGAGATCGTCCCGGATGTCGGGCTGGACGTCATCGTGGATGTTATTGGTCAGCTTGATGGTCTTTTCGCCGTCGTAATAGTAGATTTCGTAATCATCCCCGTCGAATCCCTGCCACACGGCCTGGCCCTCCCAGATGCGGGGGCGGATATCGTCCTCGATATTGTTGCTGAGTTTCCGGATCTCACCATCGCGGTAGAGGTAGATGTCGCCCTCCACGGCCGGGTATCCCTCCCAGACAATTTGTCCATCCCAGATCACCGGGGCGACATCGTCGTACTGGTTGCTGGTAATCTGGGTGGTTTTCCCTTCGCCGTGGTCGTAGAGAAAAATCTCGAAATCCGTGCCGTCCCAGCCGTACCAGGTGACCTGGTCGCCATGGACATCGGTCCCCATGTCGTAATAGTAATTGGTGGTGAGCTGGAGGCGGTTCGTGCCGTCCCACACCATGATTTCCCACCCGAAGGGCCATGCCTTGGCCTTCTGCCAGGCCATCAGGTCCCCGTAAAAAGACGGCCCCAGGTCGTTGCGGTAGTCCT